>JBJKQK010000197.1:0-16803 GCA_046705285.1 Terriglobia bacterium | reverse complement strand
ACTCCGCACAGACCAGCAGCCGTTCCGACCAGCCTACGCATAAAATTCCTTCGTAACATTTTCAGTCGTCTCCTGACTCAATGGCCCATGCGGCTGTGTCTGACATCAGTTCGATTACAAAATATGCCAGTAATCTGATATATCAAGGAGTCGAGCAAGCCAAGCCTCAGCAATTGTGTGTGTTGGAACGACGGGCCAACTGTAGAACCATGCGAGATCGCTGACCCCGAAAACCTTTTGTGAGAATGGGCGCAGTTGATGCTAGAGGGTGCAAACCTACCTCACTTGCTGGATCATCAGCACAAGGTCTAGAGAGTCCGTACGGACCAATAGTTGCCGTTTCGAGCAAGCCCAGTGGTATTAAACTGCGGTTGCGCCCCGGGGTCGCGACAGAAAGATAGCAACATCACCTTCTGACTTAAGTAACCAGACGAGAGAGCGTGATGCTTGTGATGGGACAAGGCTCAGGTAGGAGGGTTACTACAAGCCGCTGGACCAGTTCTTCCATAATCCCTTGGAGCAGGCATTGCCTACCCTGAACTCTTCGCCGGATTCGAGCAATCTCGACCTATGCGTCAGAGGTCTTTCCCGTACAACTAAAACTCTTGCATCCTGGGCGAACCGCATGGCTCCATTTTCGTTTTGGAAAAACTCCAGCAGCCAATCGTCGCTTGGGTATCCCTGTCCGTTATGGATGCGTGCCGGCCTCCAACACCAACACCCAGTCGGGGGCGCCCACGCTGTTCGTGCCCGGAGTGGTGAATCGGTGCGTGCCCCGATTGGAAAACGGCGAGCCGGTAATGGACCGGAACGCATTGTCGGTAGGATCAAACCAGCGGGCAGTAATGTTATTTTTGAGCTTGTTCATGGCAACGGTAATGGTTCCACCCTGCGGCAGGTAGGCCATTCCCAGAGAGCCGTCTTTCGTCAAGGCCGCCGTAACATAGTTGTTGTTGGCAAAGCGTGCCGTGGTTGCCGTAGCTGCCGGGCCGGTAGAAATGAAGTGACCGTAGCCCGAAGTGACAAAGGTATGCTTCTGGTCGGGTACCAGATCATACCACTGCCGTGACTTAAACAGATTTACCATATAGTCCAACTGGGTGACACCGGGCGAGTCGAGATGGTTCTTCCAACCGGGCAGGAATCTCCATATATACTTATTTCCGTAAATCTGGCCGGTTGCTCCGGAAAGCATGGTCCAGTATTCCTGCATCCGCAGCACGTGCGGCGACCCTCCATCCTCATCCTGGTTCCTTTCATATTCGTAGTTGGCCTCGCCCATGAATACCGGGATCTTGGATGACTGATTGTAACAATGAAGTACCTCGGCGTAGGTTGCGTAATAGGTGTAGGCCAGATTCAAACCGACAACGGGCGCCCAGTTGGGGTCGTCCAGGGAACAACTCGCCTGATAATTCAATTCTATCGTCTGGAGATGGTTCGGGTCTTCATCCCTGATGCCGCGTGCGACTGATGTGATCACAGCGTCATCGGCCGGAATTTTCCATGTCTGAAAGTCGTTACCATCCAGCCAAACAATGTTGGGAAAATCCTTGTAACGCTTCCCCAGATAGCGCCCATAAGCCAGGCATCGAGATGGACCGTTGGCAAGCGCTGTCTTTATCAACCCTCCGGGATCAAGAGGGCCCAGCATGACCATTATTCCGTCCTTTGCCGCCATTCGGATAATTCGGTCCGCGTGAGCAAAATAAGCCTCATTCGGCGTGGTGAGGTCATAGTAATTTGTGCCAGGAATTTTCTTGTTGAAGGGCTTGGTCCCATCCAAACGACTCCCGTCGGGGCGTCCGCCTGTGTATTTGACGCAGAGCATTTCAACCCATAAGCTGTTGAACCCGTGTGCCGCCCGGTCAGCCAGATAATCTGCCGCGTCCGCTGTTGATAGGTTCACGAGTAAAGAATGAGGAGAATCCCCGACCATTAGGAACGGAACGTTGTTCTGATCAACCAAAATGCGAGGGTTTGTGCTGCTGATTTTGACCGGGTAACGGTAACTCGCTGCAGAGAGCGGCCCGCAAAAAAACAAACCGATAAGGAGAATGTACAAATGTCGTCTAGTATTCATATAAAACCCCTCCAAAATAAGTCCCCTACATTAAGCTTTCTGCACAGTTCAAACTTCAAGGACCCCCGCACCTCAGCTTATTTGGAACTTTGACAGAAAAGTGCATGCCGGAAAATGCCAGGATCTCGGTGGTAACAGACTGCAGTTAACTCCAACAAATTACTGCTGCAGACACGGGCAGAAACCTGACCCTTCCTCCTTCGGACTTTTCAAAATTCACAAAACGTCTTCCGGAGCAAATGAGTCCGTAACGAATATGCTCCGCAAAACATTTCGACATATCGCTCCATAGCAATGGCCTCCACTCTGACGGGGACCTCAAGCCTCAAGGAATCCCGCTCCATGAAATCACGGTCGGCTGATGTTTGGACGGATTGAGACACCCGATAACGAATTCCGCGAATTTGTGCGAAGCCGCGATACTACCGGAACAGCAGAGGTGCAAAGTTTGCCAAATCGCGCCGCCAAACCATCCAGGTGTGCTCACCTGGCGTCTCAACATTGATATGTCTGATGCCTTTTGAAGTCAGCCACTTGCTGAAGTCACGATTGATTGCGATCAGGCTGTCATCGGTTCCGCATGCCACCCAAAGCAGATGCAACCTGGCATTTACCGATGCATTTAGTCCGGGAAACTCCTTATCGAATTGTTCTGCGATATCCGGAGTGAGCGTAACCTTCCCTGATGGCCCGGTCGGCACTTGTAAGTCCTCTCCGGTGAGACCGCCCGAACTGAAAGCCCCAATCCAGGCGAATTCATCCAGGTGGTTCAACCCGGTGATCAGCGCCTCGGCCCCGCCCATCGAAAGCCCGGCTAGAGCCCTTGAATTGCGTCCTTCCTTCACGCGGTATTCGCGCTGTACTTGCGGAATCACTTCGTTCAGCAAAGCTTCCGTAAATTTATTGAAGCTCCTTTCCCGCACGGCGTTATTCCAAAACGCTCCTGGGGCCAGGATTTGTGTTCCTCCATAGGCATCCGGCATCACCACAATCATCGGCTTGGCTTTCCCTTCATCGATGAGGTGATCGAGGATGCGGTTGGCGAATCCGACATCTGGCCAGTTGCTGGTTTCCTGGCCGAATCCGTGGAGAAGATAAAGAACCGGATACTCGGTTTTGGCCCGCGGATCGTATCCAGGAGGGGTATAAACATAATAGTCACGCTCATCGCCGATAACTGCAGATTTGTAGAAATGATGGTGCACAACTCCGTGGGGCTCGTCCTCTATCTCCCACGGTAATGAAGCCGGACCCGGTACATGCACCATGCTTTCTGTTTGCAGGAGATTTGGCAAGAGCAGAGGATTGGAAGGATCAATCAAGGGAACATCAAAATCCCGAAAAATATAGCCGTAATAGTCCGGGCGCAGAGGGGCCGTCGTAATGCTCCAAACCCCCAGATCATTTTTCTGCATAACCACTGGCTTTGCACCTTCGAGGTCAAGAACAACCTCCTGGGAGTCCGGGTCTAACACACGGAAGGTCACTCTGCCGTCAGGATGCACATCGGGGGAAATGAGTGGTGGCGGAACTGGCGGCAGACCTCGGCTCGATTCTTTCTGGACCGTCGCGAACCACGGGCCGGATGGTTTATGGCCATTCCAATGGCCCGGCCATGACCAAGTTGCATACCCAGTGATGCGATTGCCGCGGAGTTTACCGGTATAGATCGCTGTTAGACCATACGAATGACTCTTCCGCAGGTCGGTACGGCGAATGATGATCCCGTCCGCATTGAATTGCTGAACGGCGAGCTTTGCAATCGCCCCATTACGACATCGAGATTCCCCCTGTAAGCCGTGGAACACCCAGGAACATCCGCCCTCGCGTCCTGGAGCGCATTGCTCTACCTCGCACTCTATAAGTGAAGTCGGTATTTTGATGGCTGCAGCGGGAGGCGGGGTCTGTCTTACGCCCTGGACCGTTGCGAACCATCGGCCGGACGGATGCCGATCATTCCAATGGCCGTTCCACGACCAGACTACCGTTCCGTCTATGCGATCGCCGTGGAGCGTTCCCTTATAGACCGCTGTTAGACCATACGAAGAACTATCTGGCAGGTCGATACGCCGTATGTCAACGCCGCCCGCGTCAAAGCGCTCAATAACAACCTGAGCAACGGCGCCATTAGCCCATTGAGCACTACCTAATGACCCATGGAACACCCAAGTCCCCTTGATCTCGTCGCGGTGGGTGCATTGGCTTTGGCCTCCCTCACATTCCACCTCCGTTAGTGCGGAGGGGAAAAGAACGGCGTGAGCAGGCGAACGGGGAACTGTCTGGCCCTGCGCCAGGATAGAAAACAGTATGAGAAAGGCTACTGACGATGAAAGAGATTTCATAATTAGTCGTCGGGGGGTGCGGTTTTTGCCCATATCTCTTAAAGGCAGTCTATTGCCCGGTCCTGTTTGAATAATCATGCCCCACTTAGCAAAAAAGGGTCGATCCGCTGAATTGCCTGCTGAAGTCCACGATGGGGTTATCCTGATCCGCCATGTCCACTCCGCCGCCGAGGTGACCAGCGTCCAGAAATTTTGCCGAGGAGTGGAGATAAGTCAAGGCAACTGGTATACGAACGTTCAGCGGCAGATCAACGACTTGCTTGCACGTAATTTTGGACCCGAGATTGGCATTGTTAGTGTTGAACAAGGCAGCCTCAGAAGAAACGGTAACCTGAGTTGTCGTATTTCCGAGGGTAAGAGTCGCATCAAGAGTACCGGCTTGGCCAACCTCAAATGTCAGGTTGTTCTGTACGAAAGCCTTGAACCGTGCAGCGTTGACCCCCATGCGGTAAACCGCGGGCGGCAAAAGCGTAAAGGAAAACGTTCCCGAAGGGCCAGTCTCCAACGTCCGGGTAGTACCCCGTTCCGGCCTAACTGGCGCGTCGGCTGCACCGGCGACTCGAGAGCGCAGAGGAACAACGACAAATCCAGATGGTGAAGCCGTTGCCGCGAGAGCTTGGCCAAAGAGTAGGACGGACCGAGGAGTAAGGAACAAGATTGCCAGTCCGACGATCAGCACTCCTTGAGAATACAGGAAACCAAACGACTTAGACGTCTCGATACCCTCCTGAATCAAGCTTTCCCTAGGGAAAAAACAACCCCAAAATGTAAGATTCCTGTCAAAACTGATGTGTCAATGATGCGCATGATATGCTTCTAAACTCGACAAAGTCAAGCATGAATTTTGGTGAAGTTATATTTCGCGCCCGGCCTGTAGACAGCTGCGAGTGACGTCTGGTGCCAAAGGCTGGTTGCATTACAGCGGGCAGACGAGAGCTTCCACGATATTATGGTTCGCGCTTAGACGCTAAGTGACGAAATACCAAAGAGGCTTGCCGAAAGGTTCGAGGGCTCCTCCGTCAGCAGCACGGATGTGAGCTTCTGTTCAGCGAGAATGGCGGCTAAGTAGGCGAAGGTCATAACCGAGATCCCAGGGCACTTCGTTCGCTGGAATATCAGAATCCGCAACCCCCATACGACAGTTCTCCTCGGCCAAAATCCTATCGGCGTCAAGAACCGAACCGATATCAAGGATTACGCTTCGGCAAAGTCTTATCCGCGATGAAAATAGTGCAATTCATGCTTACGTCAGCTTGTCGAGATTCCTTGCACCGACATCAGGCGCTTCTTCCGGCAGTGCAAAGTTACAGCGGAAGGACAGTCCACGTGCGCGGACAGGTAATGAGTCTTTATTAGGATTTGTGGAATCACTGGCGGTACGGATTACGCGGCCAAATTTCAAACCCTCAAGTGTCGCCGCAAATTGGTAATAGGACGGAATGCTCGCGGACTGGATTAACAAGTCCACTTCATCGGGGTTTGGCGGCCAGTTATCCGCTGCAGACGGTAACCCGTTAAGCGAATACCAGTTCGCCTCCGGCTCTAATGAGGCATGAAGTGTCAGGTGTCTGACATGATTCGCTGCCGTGGTCAATGCTCCTGTTAATCCCGCCTCACTCCTTCTATGTAGCAGTTGCTCGTGTAAGTATTTCCAGTGGGACAGATCCAATATCGATCTCCCAAAGTTTTGCCTGTTGAGAGAATTGACAGTCTCTTCAGGGTGGGCTATGAGAGCCCGCTCAATGACTTAGGGATCGTGTACTGCTCTGAAAGCGCATCTGCCGGAAAAGCTTCTGAAGCCGTTGCTTCTCATTGTTATATTTCATAAATTCTTCGAGTTGCTGCTTTGCCTCAGCCGTTTTTCCCATTTGCCGGTAAAGGGTGCCCAACTGATAGTGTGCCTTGGCGCTGGTTGGATTCAGCTTGATCGACCGTTGAAGGAGCGCAATTGCCTCCTTGCGATGGTTTTGATAAAGCAGGACTTGCGCGTAACTCGACATAGCCTCCGAGTAGTCTGGCCGGATTGCTAACGCTCTGGAATAGTGTAAAGCCGCCTCTTTGAGATTGCCTGTTTTCTGGGCGATCTCACCCAAACGGTACTCTGCTTGTGCATCAAACTTGTTGACATGCAGGGCTGCCTCATATTGGGCTTTCGCCTGTGCCTGAAGGGCAGGATCTGAGGAGGTATACAGAAGTTCTGCCAGCTCAAAATGCAACCCAGGTAGATTGGGATCGAGCTTCAACGCCTGACGGTATTGTTCGATGGACCCCTTCCGATTTCCTTGTCGCGCCAACTCATCCCCCATGACGCGATGCATCTCAGCGGAATCTGGCGCCGCCATAGCGATAGCCAGCAGCATCTCGTTCGTCTGCTCGGTATAAATCTGATAGGCCGTATAGAGAATAAACGGGTTGCTAGGCTCCAAACTGCGCAGGACTCCCACCACATCTGCAGATTTGGTAAGGTCACCTGAAGCGCGGTAGATGTCAATCAATTCCAACCCTGTCTCGACGCGTATTTTCTCGTTCCTGAGCTTCGGAAAGGCCGCTTCGAGGTCACTGCGAGCCCGGTTCATTTCGCCCATTCTTCTCTCCGACATTCCCAGCAGGGCGCGGATCCTATAGAGGGTTGGTTCCACCTTCAACACAGTGCGCAGCTGCACGTTTGCAGCCTTGAAATCCCCCTGCGCATATAGAAGCACGCCAAGATTTGCACGTGCGTCCAAGTTGTTGGGATCAAGTGCGACGATGTCACGAAACTGCTCAAGCGCGAGGCGCGGCTTTTTCTGCTGAAGGTATTGGCGCGCCAGCCGGCTGTGCAGCTGAATTTCCTCTTGCGGGTTCGACGGTTGCTGCGAAGCAACCAGGCACAAAGGAATTGCAAGGAGAACAACGCCCAGGACTATCGAAAAGAACTTTCTCGTGTTGAAGCGGTAGCTCATGGCAAGATCGGGGTTTGTAAAGTTGGGTGAAACGACCAGAATATAAACCCGCCACTGAACTTGATAGCGTGCTCGCCTGAGGAACCTGAAGTAGTTACTATCGAGGTCACATCGTCAATCTATCGAGCGACTTACGCCGATTCCAACCGAATGTGCCAACCGCCTCCGCCCGTTCCCCGCATTTCGATTCCGAGGAGCAGTCTATTCTTGCACGGACGGCAGGATAACATACACCAGTTCAATTTTCAAACTCAACGCCACCGGACGTTGCAAGCTCCGAAGCCTGGATCAGGAAGGATTGGACTGGCGGTCTCAAGAAAAAGGCCAAGGCGGGCCCCACCGACTGGCCCGCCTTGGCAGATCACAGTTAGAAGGTTAAGCGGGCGCCGAGTTGGATCACACGGCCGCCCACGGTTGTGTTAGTAATTTGCCCGGCACCTGAGGCAGCAGGGTTACTTGGAGGTCCGATGCTGGCGCCTGGGTCCGAGAAGCTGGGGTGGTTGATAATGTTGGTAGCGTCCAGACGAATCTGGAACTGGCCATCTTCGCCGAGTTCACTGACGCCGAAGCTCTTGCCAATCGAAAAATCAATACGAGACTGGGATGGACCGACCAGTATATTCCTTCCGGAATTCCCAAATGTAAACGGAGCGGGTTCGGCAAAAGCAGCAGGATTGAACCACTCATTGAGGGTCGGATTTGCAACATTGGGATTGCCAACAAGATTGGGATACCAGTAGCCCGCAAGCGAGCCACTGTTATTCGCTGTGCCCATGATGGGCGTGAAATGGTCCCCTGACTCCCAGTAGTACATCGAGGATAGCTGCCATCCACCAAGCACCCAGTCGGCCGGTCCCCGCACGTTGACGAACCGCTTACCGTGCCCAACCGGCAACTGGTAGACCACATATCCGCTTGTCAGCAACCTCCGGTCATTCTCTGACGGCCCGTAATTAGCAGCCGGGTCATAGGCGTTCTGCCACCAGTAACTGCCGAACTGGCAGCACCAGCCCGAGGAATCCTGCTGATTCAGCATTTTTTCCCAAGTGAAGCTATCGCCAAATGTCAGGCCTCTCGAGAAGCGTTTCCTCCAGTCTAGTTGCAGCGCGTTGTAATTGGAAATCGAAGTCAAGTAAGTGTTGGAAATCGGAGCGTTGCCCATTTCGATGCTAGCATATTGTGGGTAAGGACGGTTCAGGTACCAGGTACTCGGGTTTTGCGAGGCCTCCTTGGCGAGCTTAGACTCCGGCACCTGGTTGATATCAGCCATCCAAGGCAGCCCCTTGGTATGGTTGCCGACGTATTTCACACTGGCGATCATGTTGTGCGGGAACTCCTTTTCGAATTCCATGGACCACTGGTAGCTTCGCGGCACAGGCGCGTAGTAGGGAGTGTAAAGCACGTTCTGTCCATTATAGGCGCCAGGCTCCCTGGATGCATGTATGTAATCCAGCGGTGGGTTCGGATTCGAGAACGTGAATACAGGCTGGTAGTTTGAGGTGTCAGACATCGAACCCGTAGAACTGTTCCCAACACCTGCTCCGTTACCATAAAAATCCTCGCTCCATAGGTAAGAGTAGACGCCGAAGCCTCCACGCACCACCCATGACGGCTTGAAATTCCAGGCAAACCCTAACCGTGGAAGGAAAACATCCCACACTGTCTTCTCTAAGGCGGTGCGGCCATCCTGCGGGGCGAACCACATGGCCCCTAGTGTACCCGTTACTGGATTGACGATATTGCGATCAAACGAGCCCAAATTGTTGTGCTTTTCCCGCCATCCAGTTTGGATTTGGTAACGGACCCCAAGGTTGACCGTAAGGTGAGGCGTGACCTTGAAATCATCCTGAATGAAGAATTCGGGATTCTGTTGACGCATGCCGTTGATGGGGTAGTTCCACGCGCTCCAGTTCTGTACGTCGCCAAGAAGAAAGTCTGCATAGCCCAATCCACCCACATTAGATCCTGCTTGTTGCGAAGTGTATACGCCGCTGAAGGTAAAGTTCCCCGGGTTGATGAATCCCCAGGGCGTGTCGTTGTCCTGGAAATACAGGTCCTCGCCTCCGAAATGGATGATGTGCCTGCCGCGAATCATGGTCACTGTATCCGAAGGGGTCCAGGCGTATTGGGCGTAAAGTGAGTCGTTAACATTTGTGCCGATCGAGTAGCCGGGGGAACCGCCTATATTCACCTCCGGAAACAAGTTTCCCTTAGCGTAGTTCCAGCCAAGGGTCTGGGGCAGGTTCTGGCCAAAATCGGCCGAGGCCACTCCAGTGACCCCCCTCACAAATCCGATTCGAGCCTCGTTGACCACCGATGGGGAGATGGTCCACACGTCGGAAATCTGAGCCTGATAGGTCAATACATTAAAGGAATAGGAATCGATGGGGTTGTATATACTGGGGATTATCTGTGGTTCCGAATCCCTCTGCGATGATATCGTCACGCGATTCCGGTTCGTGAGGTCATAATCCACTCTTCCGAAGACCGTGAGCCGGGGGCTGGAATAATTAATAGTGTCTATGTAGTTGTTACTAACAAGAGGTTGGCCGTTTGAGTAAAACAGATTCGGCTTCGGGAAGTACTGTTGTACTTTCTGGGCAAGCGGATCCAGGGTTACGCCACAAATAAGATACCCACCACCGCAGAAAGGCTGCCGTAGGCCGGCTCCAGCCCCGTTGGGATTGTAAAGCTGAGGGAAAAGGTGGTTGCCGCTAGGGTCCGTCTCGGAGAAGTCCCCGTTCCGCTCACCCACTGTCGGAACGGTATAGAACCCTGTGCCGTTGTTCTCATTAATGAGCTTGTCGACATTAAGGAAGAAGAAGGCCTTATCATGCTTGATAGGCCCTCCGACCGTGCCGCCGAAGTTGTGGTAATGCTCGATAGAGACACCCTGCGAGTAAAAGCTCCGCGCATTAAGAGAGGTGTTCTGCTCAAAGTCATACAGTGACCCATGCCACTTATTGGTTCCACTCTTGGTGATCTGGTTGATCACAACACCTCCGTTGCCATACTCGGCAGAGTATGTGGAGGTGCTGACCTGCACTTCGGCAATGGAAGCGAATGCGTCCGTCGCGTTCATATTCGTGCCATGAGGAACCGTGACAGATGCGCCGTCAGATAGAAAGTCGGCGTAATCCGGCATGGTTCCATTCAGATTAATGGAATAAGCCGAAGCATAGGGAGCAGCGGTGACCGCGCCGGGTATCAGTGACATGAAGTTGGTCCACGACCGCGTGACATTGGGAAGCTCTGTCATGACATTGCCTTGGAGGCTTGTTCCCTGGGCAGCATTTTCGGTCTTTAACAGTGGGCTCTGGGAGGTAACCTGTACCGTTTGTGTAGTGGCCCCAACGACCAGCGTGGCATTGACGGTTAGGGGAGTGCCAGCCTGGACAATGAGATTGCTGCGGACAAAAGTCTTAAATCCTGTCTTCGAGACGGTAACAGTATAAGTCCCCGGAAGGATAGAGGCCGTGTCATAGAGACCTGAAGAGTTGGTGGTTAAGACCTTAGTGAAACCTGTGTTGACGTCACGAACAGTGACTGAGGCTCCCGGAACAACTGCTTTCGAGGTGTCGGTAACGACGCCGCGAATGTCGCCGGAATTGGTAGCTTGCGCATGGACCAAACTGGTCATGCACAGCATTGCTACAAAAAAAGCGAGAGCCACACCTAAGGGCTGCCTAGTAACCACTCCAAGATCACTCCGTAACATCTCAGTACCCTCCTCATGAAGTAAGGACCAGCACTTGGGACAAAGTTTAGAATGTAAGTGCCCCTAACGAATCCAGGTGATTTCTTGCAAGCGTCCAACCGCCGTGAATACAATTACAGCAGCAGAACGTCGCTCACTGATATAGCAGTTTGACGTCTCCGTGTCAAGTGAAATATGCAACTTTGTCATTAGCACATTTTTCACATTTGCGGCCCGAGGCTTGCTTCGCCGCTTATTGATTTAAAATCGCAGCGTTAAGAGTATTTGGGTTCCTTTGCTCCTGCTGGCCGGATGCTGTCCAAAAGTTGGGATCACATCCTTGTGTTGACAATCTGCATGGCATTCGATCGACCCCACTATCGATGAATATTGCGGAATTCTTTGATGTAAACACGTAGTTTCCGAAGGGAAGCTGTGAAGTTGCAGTGAGATAAATTTCGCCGAGACGCTCAGAGGACGCCGAGCGAATTCGCCCATGAGATCGCGGTTAACCGCGATCTCACGGGGTCGGAAACAGCCGAAAACTCGCCTTAAAGTCGGTGCAAAAAAACCACTCCACTCATTATCTGAATTCTCTCTCTGTTCACCTGGAACCGAAAAACCTGGTCAGGTCAAGCGTTTGAGAAATATGACGAAATCAACGGGATGGCCTGTTGGTTGCCCATTATATGACTTTATGATCAAAATCGTGATTATTTCGTATGTTTTCAATTGACAGGACTGAACCAGCACCGTATACTTGTGTTCCCAGTTGGGGCCCAGTTGGGTTGTAGCGCAGGAGCTTGTAACCACGACATCAGCTGACGACCCTCATGTTTTTCCTCCAGATCGAAGCCAAGGGTGAAAGCCGCTTCCCATTGGAGGGTAGATAAATAGCTGAGCTTCTTTATGGTCATTTGTAAGGAAAAGCATCAGCAACGTCTCCGAGCCATCATCGAAGAGGTACTGCAGGTTGAAAGAATTTCTGTGGACCAGCTGAGCGACGCTCTTGGCGTTTCCCCGGCGACCATCCGTCGCGATCTAGCCCTTTTGGACAACGGAGGTTTATTGCGACGCGATCACGGCGGCGTCACTGCCATTGAACCGTTGTTCTATGAGGCGTTTGCGCACGACTCCTCCTTCCAGGATCAGGTCCACCGGCAATCTCAGGAGAAAAAGCGGATCGGCATGGCCGCGGCTGAACTGATTCAAGATGGCGAAACTGTGGCTCTAGGTGCGGGGACAACCACGACCCAAGTAGCACGAAGCATACCGTTTCAGAGGAAGGTTACAGTGTTCACCAACGCCATCAATGTGGCCATGGAGCTGGCTCGGCGCAAGAAATTTGACGTCGTGTTGTCGGGTGGCGCCCTGCGGGGTGCGTGGTTTTCTCTGGTTGGCACTGAAGCTATTGAATCTGCCAAGAAATCGTTCTATGACAAGCTGTTTATCGGAGTTAGCGGAATTTCGCTGGAAGCTGGACTGACGGATTTCCACTCGGAGGAAGCATCCGTAAACCGGGCGCTTTTAGCCCAGACACGCAGGAGGATCGTGGTGGCTGACCACACGAAATTCTCTGTTGTTGCGACTTCCGCTGTGGGTGCATTGGATGCTGTTGATTTGATCATTACAGACACAGGGCTTCCTGAAGAATCTGCCAGACTGTTTCTTGAACGTGGAGTCAGTATCCGGCGGGTCTAGCTCTGTCGACTTATGTGACCTGTATTTTGGCTTGGAGCCGTGGGATGTCTTCGAACACGGGCCGAGGCGAAGCGGTACAGTGATATATCGGTTGCAACGATGGAACTCAAGCCTTGTTAGCCCTTCCTGCCATGGAGCAGAAGTCGGCGAAGAGGTAAGACACCCCCGCGCCTTCCAGATGCGCGGAATGGTCTTCTGGAGACGCCCAGGCGCCGAGCCAGAGTGCGCGAACTCCAACGCGTCGCCGCGGGAGGTTTCTCCTGGGTCGTGATCTGGACCACGCGCTGCGTCAATTCCGCCGTCAGGCGAGGCTTGCGCCCAGACCGAGTTCGGCCCTCGAGCGCTTTCAAGCCACCCTCGACCCAGTGTCCGCGCCACAGCAGCACGGTCTTACGGTTGGTATCCAGTACCTGGGCGATGGCGTGATTCGCCATCCCTGTAGCAGCCATCAGGACGATGCGGACGCGCGACACCAACTTCTGCGGCGTGCTCAGCCCTCGGATTCACTGATTCAGTGCGGAGCGTTGCTCGTCGGTCATTTTCAAAGGCTTCGCAGGTTTCCACATAAACGAAGCCTTGCGCGATTCCGTGCCTTTGTCCATCTATATAAGTGGCACATAACCAGGAATCGGTTCTTGTGTTCCGCCATCGGCCTATGAGTTATCCACAAAGATCATTGCCAACTCTTTCCACCTCGGACGTAGTGGTTGTCGGCTCCGGGTCGGCCGGGGCGGTAGCGGCGATTGCAGCGGCCCGAGCTGGTGTGCGGACATTACTTGTGGAAAGGTATGGTTTTTTGGGGGGGACAAGCACGGGTGTTCTGGATACTTTTTACGGTTTCTATACCCCAGGGGATAATCCGAAGAAAGTCGTCGCGGGCCTTGCGGATGAGGTGGTATCTCGCCTCAGGGGTTACGGCCAATGTATGGAACGGCCCAATACGTACGGTGCAGGGACAGGGGTTACGTATCACCCTGATTATTTGAAGATAGTTTGGGACGATCTGGCGAGCGAATCAGGTGTGAACGTGCTGCTCAATTGTTGGGTTCAAGACGCAGTGGTTTCAGGCGCTAGAATTGAAGCTTTAGTCACGGCAACCAAGGCAGGCCTTCAAAAAATTGAAGGGAAGGTGTTCATTGATGCCTCTGGAGATGCGGATGTGTGCTTTTATGCCGGGGCGCCTTTTGAAATGGCCGGTGAATTTGAGCCGGCGCAGGCGTTGACTACAACTTTTCGCATGGTGAATGTCGACGTGGCAAGGCGTCAGTCGATTTCGAAAACCAAGTTTCATGAAATTATGAATTCGTTTGCGGAGGCCTATAAACTTCCTCGCAGGGAAGGCAGTGATCATCCCACACCAGTACCGAACGTGACCTCGGCAAACATGACGAGGGTTCGATCTTTTGAGTGGTGCGACGGGAGACTGGTTAACGCCACGGATCCTGCTTTCCTTTCTGCCTGCGAGACTGAGGGCCGTTGCCAAGCGGTTCGATACATCCGCTTTTTGAAGGAGTGTATTCCTGGTTACGAGTCCTCCGAGCTGGGATCAATGGGAACACAGATTGGGATTCGAGAAAGCCGCCGGATTCTGGGCCAGTACCGATTAACAAGGGAGGACGTTTTGTCTGCGCGCCAGTTCGAAGACCAGATTGGTCTTTGCGGGGCTCCAATCGAAGATCATACGGCGGGTGGCAGCACACAATGGGTTTATTTGCCTGAAGGCCAGTGTGTTGGAATCCCTTATCGAACGTTACTGCCCAGAGGAGTCATTAATCTTCTTGTTTGCGGGCGCTGCTTTTCCGCCACTCACGATGCGCATGCAAGTGTCCGGTCTATGGCCCAGTGCATGGCGATGGGCCAGGCCGCCGGCACTGCTGCAGCGATGAGCGTTCAGCTTTCCAGAAATCCTACCGACCTGCCTGTCAACAGATTGCGCCAGTTATTAGGGGCAGCAGGCGCCATTTTCGAGGCTCCCAATGCCTGAGCCGGTGATGCGAACCGTGTTAGGTGATGTTCCTATCTCCTCGATGGGGATTTGTTATTCCCACGAGCACATTATTATCGACCAAAGTCTTGCTACTGAGCGAAATCCAGACTTCCTGCTTAATGATACAGACCGAGTTGCCCTGGAACTCTCGCAGGTTTATGCAGCGGGGGGACGTACTATGGTGGATTCGATGCCGTGTGGGTGCGGGAGAAATGCAGTCAAGCTCGCTGAAGCCTCCAAACGATCTGCCATGCAAATTCTTTGTCCGACAGGGCTGCATCTCAAGAAATACTATGCCCCTGGGCACTGGGCCGAAAATTTTACGGCGGATGAAATTGCCGAGATTTTTGTTAGCGAGATCGAGGACGGCATCGATGCAAATGACACGAACGGACCGTATGTAAGGCGTACCCAGCATAGAGCGGGTTTGATCAAAGTGGCAGGGGGGATGGGCGGCATCAATGACTATGAGCGGAAGATTTTCGAGGCGGCGGCGATCGCTCAGATTCGTACGGGCGTCGCGATTTTGACCCATGCCGAGCAGGGCACAGGGGGTCTTGAACAAGCGGCCTGGCTGTCGGACAATGGCGTGTTTCCCGATCGCATCGTCATTTCTCATACGGATCGCAAACCCGATCTTGTCTACCATCGCGAACTCTTGTCGACGGGTGTCTTCCTTGAGTATGATTCGACCTTCCGATGGAAGTCGGATGATCGGAATCCAACTCGAGATCTTCTAGAAACGCTATGTTCGGATGGCTACGCGCGCCAGCTCCTCGTTGGCATGGACGCTGCTCGACAGTCTTACTGGCGCTCTTACGGAGGCTCTCCGGGCCTGACTTTCCTCCTTGATCGTTTCTTCCCCGAGATGGTTCGGCGTGGTTTCCCCTCGAAATTGGTCGATCAGATTCTCATTGCCAATCCTGCGCACGCTTACGCCATTTCTCAGAGTACGTGCGCGACAGTAAGTTGAAAGATTTCGAAATCACGGGCCATATCGAAAGGTACCCATTTAACCTGTGAGAACAGGCTGCCGCTTTGAGTGAAGCAGCGCATTAAAGAAGCGATATGCAATGGCCTCCAATGGGAGATCCACGTATGGACCTGAATCTGTCAGGTTCGACTCCGGTGATGAAGTCTACGCCTCGCGGCATAGCGATTCTCACTGCCGGAGTGGCTGCGTTGGGCGGTGTTCTCTTCGGCTATGATAATAGCGTCATCTCTGGCGCCATGCTTTTCCTCCGCACTGGCTTCCGACGTACCGACACACAGTTGGAGTTTGCAGTCAGCATCGCGCTTGCCGGGGCGCTTGTGGGATCGGCGATCGCGGGTCACAGCCCTGACCGCTGGGGCCGGCGGACAGCACTGCTGGTCACGGGGGGCGGCTTCACGATGTTTTCCGTCCTCATATGATTGGCCTTCAATCTCCTTTCCTTTCCGGCTGCACGGCTTTTTGTAGGGGTGTGCATTGGCGTAGCGTTACGTTGCCGACTCGTCTAACAGCGTTGGCTACGTCGCTACAATGCCTTTATCCTCCGCGAGTTTCGTGCTCCATAGGGATCGCCTCAAAGCTTATTGAAACACCATGCGCAGTGATACACTGGCACATCAGTCTTGACAACGCCAAATCTCATTTCCGTTTAAGACCAAGTGGATCGCTGCTGATTGATCGGCCTGATCGAAAATCGATCTCTCCCAACATCGTCAGTTCGAGGTTTCAGTTAATTTGAGTTGCCCAGAGAGTTTGACAACACAGGGCCAGAATTCACGGCACTTCCGACCGACTTGCTCCCCTCCCTTCATGAGCATGCGGTCGTCCCACACCAAACGGTGCAAAATTAACCATGGCCCCTTTGCCTTACCTGAAGGCGATGATCGCAAGCTCCGATTGTGCTTTCTGCCTGAGATGAGCAGATAACTGCCATTGCAAAAACAGAACAGAACCTTGATTGATGGGCCAAGGAAAGTCCTTTACCTCCTCCCCTCGTCTCCAACCAGGCAATAAACATCCTTTGCCCGCAAAGAAGGAACATCGTGAGCATATGCAAGTG
>JBJKQK010000196.1:0-8838 GCA_046705285.1 Terriglobia bacterium | reverse complement strand
AAGCGCTTGAATTGCCGCAGGAGAACCGATGTGGAATAGTATTCTGGCAGCCCGCCACCTGTCGATTCTGTCACCCCTCTCCAAAACCCCCGCAACCGAGCCGACCGATGCCTCCCCTATTTCAATGAGGGTCTTGCCAACGGGATCATTGCCAAACCTAGCTGTTACTCCAAAATCAGTCCGACCGGCAATAATATTCCAATGCTGTAAATAAGGGACCAGTACGGGTGCGGCTGTTTCGAGCTTCAGGTCTCCCGCAAGCCGGACAGCATCTATCCAAATGAGGCCGCGATCCATCTCTATTAAGGCCGGTAGTTTATTGGATAGATACTTCCCCACGCCTGCATTCGCCTTTCCCAGTTCCGCCAGCTTATCGGCGGCCTCGCTTGAGGTGGCATGACCCTTTAGCTGAGCGAACAGAGTCCGGACATTCGCAGCGGAGACCCGCCGCTCCGTTTCGGCCTTGGACCAGAAGACCCAATGGACCTCCGGCACGTCTTCGCCCCTCGCCACCAGCTTTGGAGCCGACAGTCTGTCGCCCTCGATCTTTGCTGAAACGACCTCGTTGTTCACGCGATAGACAACCAAACCATCCTTGCGGACGTCCAGCACCTCACTGTCCTGCTGGCCGGTGTCGATCGTTAGCTTCCGACCGTCTGCCAAGTTCTGAAGCAACAGCTTGCCGGGCATGAAAACATTTGACGGATACATCTCTCTGACGCGAGGGAGCTCCCTTGTCTGCCTGTCATCTACCTCCTTGGCTCTCTCGTTGTCGAGCCCCGGACTCTCACGACCCGTCGGGTTTGGCTCCTGGACCGTGGTCACCAGCCACGCTCTAAAAACCCGGGGCCGTAGGATGTAGAAAGGGAGCTTCATGACCGACCAATGCCCTGTCTTTTTGTTATGTAAGTAGAGGGCTCCGATGCGTCGCTCCTCTAAGTCTTCTGGGAGCGGTGCATCGAAGAGGAAAAAATGTCCGATGTCAGCTAACACCCCGCCCCATCGAGTCTTGAATTGCGGGGTCTGCATTACGGCGAGCGCCGGTGAAACACCAGCCGTCGGTGGCAGAAACTGCGGAGCCGCACTTAGCAAACTGACACGCGCCACCCGCAACTGCGGATTGGCGACATGATTCTGCCATTGATGAGCGTCCTCGCATCTAAGGAAAAGGGGAGAGTTACAGATCGACACTGCGCTACGCGAGCCGCATGGTTAATCGTACCCTCGTCCTGCAAGTTGCTTTACGGTTCGAGTTTCAATCACTCTTTAGGCTGGAGAATGTCTTGAAGAAACTTAATCTTTTGCCGCTCTTTGCGTTGCTGGCTTTATTTGTCATCAGCGCTTATGCAAAGCCCCTTTCTGAACAGGGTGTAAAACTCGCACTGCTGCCAAACGGCAGGCGAGGGGCGATCATCCGCAACCCTCTTACACCGGTGGCCACGGTGAAAGCCAACTTCATAGTGGATGGCTATAAGGCGCCCTGGGATTTTGCCGGCACGGCCCATGCCCAGGATGCCAGCGGTGTCGATGTGCGCGTGCAGAGCTTCCATGCCGATGTGCATGTGCAACCCAGCGGCGCTTATACCGACCGGCAGACACAGGTGATTCAGGTGTTGACACGTACCGGCGCGCAATCGCTGAATCCTTTCCAGGAGGAATACTCCAAATCCATGGCGAGGTTGAAGGTGGAGTCGGCCTACATCGTCAAACCCGATGGCCAGCGTATCGACATCGCCGCTGCCGACATCGTCGAGCGCCCCGCACCGGCGCCGCCCGGGTCGGACAACTCGCCGATCTACGATAACAACATGATGCTGACCGTGACGCTGCCCGGTTTCAGCAAGGGCGACACACTGCATCTGCAGACGCTGAAGACGCAAACCAAAGCGTACTTCCCCAACCAGTTCTTCGACGAATGGGGGCCGGACGAGACGGAATCCGCGCGTAATCAGAGTATTGTTGTGTACGCGCCGGTCAGCATGAAGCTGCGCGCGGCGCAGCGTGGTGGTTGGACCATCATGCATCGCACCGAAGGCGACAGCGAGGTATTCACCGCAACGCTGGCCGAACATCACGCCGAGTTTCCCGGCACCTCAACGGTGAACTCTTCCGATTACAGTCCAATCTTCGAGGTCACCAGCTTTCCCACCTGGGCCTCGGTGGGAGCAGCCTACTGGGCACGCGCGCAGGTGAAGGCCGCGGTAACACCGCTGGTCAAGAAGGTGGCCGATCAGGTCGCCGGCAAACTGCACGGCTGGGACGCGGTGAAGGCGCTGTACACCTGGGAGTCAGAGCACATCCACTACATTGGCCTGGAACTGGGCGTGGGCGGCTATGTACCGATCTCAGCTAACACCACGTTGAAGACCGGCTATGGCGATTGCAAGCAGCACTCGACCCTGCTGGAGGCGCTGCTGGCGGCCCGGGGGATCAGGGTAGATCCGGTGCTGATTAACTGGAACAACAGTTTCAATCTCGGACCACTGCCGGGACTTGATTTCAACCACGCAATCGACTATGTGCCAAAGTACCACGTGTTCCTCGACACCACCGGCGAGTTTGAAACCCCGGGGCAACTGGCGATCGGCGAGCGCGACAAGGAAGTGGTTATCGCCGGTCCGAATCCTCGCCTGGCGCGTACGCCGGGCGCCGAACCAGAGGACAACAAGCTGGTTTACGAGGCCACATTGCACCTGGCCACCGATGGTACGCTCAGCGGCAGCGTAAACATGACGGGGCATGGTTGGTGGGCATGGTTCTACCGCATGATTTTTTCCCAGGTGCCGCCCGCTGCCTACGGACGTCTGATGAACATGCTGCTGACTCCCAGCGGCGGCGGCAGTGGCAGCTTCCAACCAGGCAATCCGGCGCAACTCGACAGGCCTATGCAGGTAACAGCTCATTGGAGCACGCCGGCCTACGCGCTGCCTGGCAAGACGCTGAGTGTGCCCCTGCCGGCCGGCCCCTATCTGGTGCCGAACATGTCCGGAACCGACGATCCGGTCGCCGCCTTGACCGCGGTTGTCGGCCCGGAAAGCCGCCGTCACAGCGTGAGCACGTACTTTGGTGAGGTCGATTGGCAGAGCACGCTGGAACTGCCTGCCGGTTATGTGCCGACCTATCTACCGCCGGACACCAACCTCAGCAACGGTGCCGGGAGCTTTACGTACACGGTGAAGGATGTCGGCGGCATGGTGAACGCGAGCTACCGGCTGAAGCTTGATCGCGTCGTGTACACACCTGCGCAATACTCCGCACTGCGCGCGTTGATGCTTTCGTGCCTACGCGCACAGAGCGCGCCGTTAGTATTCCACCCCATTCAAAGGAACCGCCATGAAGCTCAATAAGACTGCAATCGTCGCTGCGATCACCCTTGGTTGCATGGTGCTGGCCGTTCAGGCCAATGCCGCCCCGGGCACATCCGAAGTCAACTATCGGATTCTCAGATGGTCCGCCGCCGTGCACGTCAACGCGGACGGCAGCTATAGCGAGACCGTCTCCCGCGTCACACAGCCGCTGACGGTTGACGGCGTGTCCAGTGTGGGGCATATCGAGATCGCTTATCCGGCTAATTTCGCCACGATCAAGGTGCTGGATGCTTATACCGAGACCGTCTCCCACCAGCGCGTCCCCGTTCCGGCCTCGCAAATCTTCAACCAGTCTACTCCGGCCGCGGTCCAGGCGCCGTTCCTCAGCGACGGACACGTGATGAGTCTGCTTTACTCGGCAGTGACGCCAGGGGACGAGGTGCATCTGAAGTACCTGGAAACCTTCAAGCATGCGTATCTGCCCGGCGTATACGCCGTCTCCGTTGTTCTGGCGCCGGAGATCCCAGTGCAGGACGCGGAGATCAGCATCACTGCGCCCAAGAGCATGCACCTCTACTTCCGCTCGCGGGGGCCGTGGCATGAAACGCGCACTTCCAGCGGCGGCATGGAAACCATAACCGCGCGCGCAGCGCAGACCTCGGTGAATTTCCCGCCGATGAGTACCGCCGCCATTACGCAGTACGCCCCAATGGCGGTATTAAGCACGGCCGCCAATTGGGACACCATCGCCAAGGCCTACGATCAACTCGCTGAAAATTCGACCAGGATAACTCCTGCGATCCGTGCGATGGCGCAGGAGGTCGCCCACGGCGCCAGCGGCAGAATGGCGGTGACGCGCATTTATCACTGGATGCAACATCACGTGCAGCCGGTGTCCGTTGATTATCACCATGCCAGCTTCCTGCCACCCGCCGCGCACAGCACGCTTGCGCGCAGCATAGGCGACAGCAACGCCAATGTGGCCTTGCTCTGCGCAATGTTACACGCGCTCGGTATCACCTCGGTGCCGGCGATGATCTCACCATCAGCGCGCTTCATTCCGTATCCGGGGGTCGATCCGTTCGCATTCAATCATTTCCTGGCCTATGTTCCGGCCTACCACTTGTTCCTGGATACGAGCGCACGCTACGCCGGCGTCAACGACCTTCCTGCATCAGACCAGGGACGCCCAGTACTGATTACCGGAACGAATCCGCAGCTTTCGCGTACGCCTGGCCCCCCGTCCGGCCTGGTGGAAATGCGTGAGGTACAAAACCTCACGCTTGACGCCAATGGGAACATCGAAGGGCACAGTGTGATCACTTCGGCCGGCTGGCGCGCCATGCAGGTGCGCGGGAATGAGCTGGGGGATCGCACAGGCCGGCGTCTGCAAAGGTTCATGCAGAATCGTTTTTACCTCGGCGGAAACGCCGGTTCGATACACGTCGTTGCAGTGCGCAACCGCAAAGATCTGGACAAACCGGTGACCATCGTCCTCCAGTGGCATGCCAGCGATGCCGTCATCCCTGGCAAGCAGATGGCATTGCTGTTGCCCACGCCCGGTACCATCGCCGCCACGCTGCTGCCGTTCACCAGCCAGTCTACGCGACGCTTGCCCAGCGTGGTCCAGCCGGTGACCATCGAAGAAATCACGCATCTGCGCCTTCCGTCCGGCATGAGTCCGGAGCAATTGCCCCAAAACCAGAAAATGCGCGTCCCCTTCGGCAACTACACGGCAACCTACCGCTTCGCCAACGGTGCGCTTGACGTCGACAAGCAGCTGGAACTGACGCAGTTCGTCATCAGCCCGCAGGAATATCCCGAATTGCACAAACTGGCACTGATGACCGTAAGCAGCGAACGCAAGGCCGTGGTCCTCCATCGCCAGTAACCACCGCTGAAACGGCAATGCCGTGTGAAGCACTTTGGGGCGAAACTCGTTCTGTAGCTTGGGTAGCCCGAGAATGAACGAGACGCTGGCGGACGTGATGCCGGCACTGGGTGTTCCGGAACACCTTCGGTCCGGCTCCGGCCCGGAATTCGTGGCCCGGGAGTTGCGGAAGTGGTTGGCTAGCCTGGCCACCGGAACCTTGTATATCGAACTACGAAGCCCGTGCGAAAACGGCTACTGCGAAAGCTTCAACGGGAAGCGGCGAGATGAATGCTTGAATGGAGAAATCTTTTATTCCCTGAAGGAGACGCAAGTTGTGGTTGAGCAGTGGCGAGTGGAATACAACACGCGATGCCACCACTCGGCACTCGGCTACAGCAAGACCACTTTTACAGGCCGGAGCTGTAATGTAAACTCTCTCACTCCGGCTGGTACAAAAACTCGGGCAGGCCGGGATGGGCCTGAATGAGTTGGGCCGGAAACATCAAGTCAGCAGGGCCAGCATCTTTAAGGCGCTGAAAGGGGCCTCAAAAACAGTGTGTCGCAAACCCCTGCAAAATCCGCCTCTTCAATCGGTTGATTCTACGGAGGCAGATTTCATCAATAGTACATGCCACGGCAATCTAATTTCAGCGTTTTGCGCACTCGACCCCAGCCAGAAGAAAACCGGGCAGCGGAAAACAGGAGGCACCTCAATATGGACCGAAGAGAATTCATGACCGGCTCTCTTACCGGGCTGAGTGTAACGTTAGCACAGGTCTCAGAGCATAGCGAGCCGGGACAGGGTTCAAAGGGTTTTATTTCACCTGACGACTCCGCGCAACTTACGCTTCTTCCCAGGGATCAGGGCCTGAACTCGGTGTCCCCAGACTGGCTGATCACACCCTTCCCGCAAAAGGCGGGCGTCTATCGGACTTCTCGCAAAGACGAGATTGCCATGACCAACGGTCTGATTCGGCGGACCTGGAAGCTGCGCCCGAACGTCGCGACAGTGGATTTTCACAACCTGATGACGGGAGCGGCAATTCTGCGCGCCGTGAAACCGGAAGCCTATGTGGAACTCGATTGGCAGGAGTTGAATGTCGGCGGCCTGAAAGGCCAGAAAGATCACGCATACCTGATGCCGGAGTGGGTGGACCAGATGACCGCCGATCCTGGTGCGATGCAATGCACCGGATACATGGCTGGTAAAACCAGGGCACGGTTCCCCTGGAAGCGGACGCGCTTTTCCGGCAAGCAGCCGTGGCCTCCGCCGGGGGCTGCGCTGACTTTCCGCTTTGAACCCAGTGACAAGAAACTGGTGGGTATCAGTTTGTTTGTGCACTACGAAATGTACGATGGGATTCCGCTGCTTGCCAAATGGCTCACAATCTATAACGGCTTAAGCAGGCGTGTGCGACTGAACCGGTTCACTAACGAAGTTCTGGCGGCCGTTGAATACATGTCTGCGGTAAGTTCAGGAGACTGGCACAATCCGAACATCCACGTAGAGAGCGATTACGAGTTCGGCGGGGGGATGAATTCCGGGACATGTAATCACACGGTCCACTGGATGGCTGATCCAGACTACTTGACCCAGGTGAATTACAATCTGGAGACGCCCTGCCTGCTTCTGGTTCATCCGCCGCTGGGTCCGGACGTTGATATTCTTCCCGGCAAGACTTTTGAGTCTTACCGCACGTATGAATTGGTCTACGACAGCACAGAAAGGGAGCGCGAGGGACTGGCCCTGCGGCGCATGTATCGAACGATTGCGCCCTGGGTCACCGAAAACCCGATTTACATGCACGTCACGAGCGAGAAACCGGAGGTGGTACGATCCGCCATCGACCAGGCGGCCGAGGTGGGTTTCGAGATGGTGATCATCTCCTTCGGGACGGGATTTGATCCTGAAAACCAGGATCCGAAGTTCATCGCGAAGATGAAGAGCTTAAGCGAGTATGGGAAGCGAAAAGAAGTGGTGCTGGGCGGTTACTCGTTGCTGGCAAGCCGGAACATCAGCCCGCGGGCCGATGTCATAAATCCCAAAACAGGTACGACCAAGGGAGCCATCTTCGGATACTCGCCGTGCCTCGGCAGCCGATGGGGGATTGCCTACTTCAGGAAATTACGCTCGTTCTTCGAGAAGACGGGGATGGGGGTTCTGGAGAACGACGGATCATACCCAGGAGACGTTTGCGCCTCGATTCACCATCCTGGCCACCAGGGTCTCGAGGATTCGCAGTGGACACAATGGAAGGAAATCACAGACTTCTATCACTGGTGCCGGGCCCGAGGGATTTATCTGAATGTACCGGACTGGTACTTTCTGAACGGATCGAATAAAGACGGCATGGGATACCGGGAAACCGACTGGTCCATGCCGAGGGCACAGCAGGTGATTATCGGCAGACAAAACATTTTTGATGGCACCTGGGAAAAAACACCGAGCATGGGCTGGATGTTTGTTCCTCTGGTGCAATACCACGGCGGTGGAGTAGCGGCCACCATCGAGCCCTTGAGGGAACACCTGAAAACTTACGGGCAGATTTTGGCCCAGAACTTCGGCGGCGGAGTTCAGGCAGCCTATCGCGGCTATCAGCTATACGACACGGACCAGACTCGGGCTGTCGTGAAGAAGTGGGTTGATTTCTATAAGGCTCATCGCGCTATACTCGACTCCGATATCATTCACGTCCTGCGGGCTGACGGTCGTGATCTCGACGCGATTCTGCACGTGAACCCGCAGCTGCCCGAAAAGGGTTTCGCGATGGTCTATAGCCCTCTTAATGTTCCGGTGACGCGAACCTTGACCTTGCCGCTTTACTATACGGGGCTCACCCACACCGCCATGATTCGAGAGCGTGATGGCGAAAAGCACTCCTATCGCCTGAACGGCAAAGCCGAGGTCGAGGTCCCGGTATCGGTTCCGGCGCTAGGCTTCACCTGGCTCATCGTTGAATGACCGAGTGCACTGATACTGAAGCGATAGCCCGGGACGAGACGGCATTAAGTATTCTTGATAGCTTGTACAAATTCGCGAGGGTGGCTCTGATAAAGGCTCCCTGCGGATAGAGAGAGTGTATCTCTCAAGGAATGGAATTGAACCTTGTCAGATTCCTAGTTGGAAGTAGTCCAGCCGTGCCCGCACAAGCGTTGCGACCGGTGTTGAGTCCGTCGGACACAGCCTTCCTTCGGAATCAGGCTCAGCGCATTGTGGAATCAGCGCGCCTGGCGCCGGGCCAATCTCGGGGCCGATGGCGCAATTCGACGCCCTATACACTTCACGTTCCCGGAGGAAACATGGGCTATCCGGCATTCTGGGTACGAGACGCGGTAATGATGCTGGATGGAAAGTTTATTTCGCGACAGGAACTCCAGGGTTGGATTCTTCTTATTGCCTCAGCCATTCAGGGTCCAAAGCCCTGGCATGTGCGTCCGGAAGTAGAGGTGCCTGCTTATACGGTTCCAGACCATATCGATTTAAACGGGAAGCCCAGTTTTTACCCGGGAAGCTATGCAACCGGAAACAGGCAAGGGGGGTACCCCTATGGCAAATACCCGCCGCTGGATGACAATTTCTGGTTCTTAAAGGCCGTGTATGAACACTGGACCATAACGCATAGCTTGGCTCTCTTCCGTTCCGTGGTGAAGACTTCT
>JBJKQK010000195.1:0-26424 GCA_046705285.1 Terriglobia bacterium | reverse complement strand
TGGGAACGGGCATCACGCAGCAGGTAAAAGCAATCAGCGCCAAACCGCTTGCAAGATAGAGGAAACGTCTCATAAAATCCTCGCTAAGAAATTTCGGGCGCCGCGGAGGTCGGACGCAGCGCCCGTGCTGGGGCCGTCAGAGGTGCGGTGACGGCTTGGGCAACCCTAATCCAAAAACAGAAAGTAAACGGCTGCGGCGCCCAAGGCCACCAGGCCCGCGCCGATGGAAACGGACGGCAGCGCCGCCGAAACCACGGAGCCAGCCGCCGAGGCGACCGACGATCCTACCTTTGACAAAATGCTGGAAACGTAGGACCGGGTTTCCGAGGGCAGCCGCGAAAGCCAGTCGGCTCCGCCGCTGGCCACCGCCTGCGCCACCGCTCCGGGCCCGGCGTTGTAGGCTGCCAGGGCTTTGGCCGTGTCGCCAAAGCTGGAAAGCTGCTGCCGGAGATATGAGACTCCCGTAGATATGTTGGTTGCGAGGTCGTAGATGTTGACGCCCGGAAAGCTGCTGGGCATCAGCTGCATCACCCCGATCGCTCCCGCAGAGCTGACGGCGTTCTGATTGCCGCCGCTCTCCTGCTGCGCCACAGCCAGCGCCAGGTTGGGGTCGACGCCCTGCGCGGTGGCGTCCTGGATGATCAGATTCTGAACGGTCGCGTCCATTCACTAGCTTTCCTCATCCACTTCCACGTCGATGGCTTCCGGCTCGCCTTCCTCTTCCTCGGTTTCGAGCACGGGCAGTTCCGACTCGCCTATCTCTTCGCCGTCCAGCTCCAGCGCGCCTTCTTCCTCGGCCTGCTGCAGCGCTTCGCAACCGCCCAGAAAATCCTCAAAGCGCCGATTGGCCTGCGCCTCATCGTGTCCGTAGAATTCCAGCGAGCACTGAACCTCGTCGCCGTCGATCACATCCGCCTTCACCACGTATGCCATTTGCACCCTCCCTTAGCCCCAAACGTTTTCGCCATCGTCCTGCATGGCGTAGAACCATCCTGATAGCCTGCCGCCGCAGAGCTGCCCGGCCACATTGATGCCGACATTCTGAATGGTCAGTCGGATGATCTGATTCTCAAAAACCCGCAGCGGCGCGGTTTCGGACGGCGACGCGGGAGATCCCAGCGATCCGATAATGCGCTCATGGTTGCGAAACGGCTCGCCGTCTGCGGTGATCTGCCAGATCAGCGATCCGGAGCCATCCGTGAACCCCGCGCCCACAAAGTTGTTTCCAATCCACTTGATAACGCCGTTCATGCCGCCGGGAACGGTGAACTGGATGATGTTGGCCGTCGCCCCAATGGCCGGAAGCTCAACATAATCCACTTCATTGAACGGCACGCCGTCCGAAGGCATCTGCAGGTAGGGCGGCGGCAGAACCTGCTTCACCGCCTGCGCCACCGCTTCCGAAAACTGTTCCATCAGAGAGGGCGCGTTTGCCTCCTGCACGGGCAGCCCGGCGTTGCGATAGATGGCATCCAGGATGCTACTCAACGTCCACCCCCTCCAGCACAAGCTCCGCCGTGACCGGGTTGGTGGTGAGGTTGCGGACCTGCACCATGATGGTGGACCCCGCCTTGAACAGGTAGGGGTAGCGCACCCAGTAGCGCTCTCCGGCCACGCCGGCAAAGTTCTGCTGCGCAATGTGCAGCCGCGAAAAGGCGCGCCGCTTCTGCTGGTCGTAGATCTGCACGGAGTAGGCGTTGGCCGTGTCGGAGGCCGAGCAGAGCGTTACCAGGCGAAAGTCCTTGCGGGCCGTCTGGCGATATTCCATGGTCTGCTGCGCCGTCAGCGTGAAGCGGAAGGGATACCAGAAGGGCATCTTGTGGTAAAGGTCCTTCACGCGCTGCATGGGCGGCATAAACCGGTCCGTCAGCCGCTTGCGGTACGGAAGCCAATATGTGAGGTCTGCAGTAGCCAAGTCGGCCCCCTTTAGCGCTTCTTGAGCATGAAGCCGCGCAGCACGATTTCCACCGTGTTCTGCGCGCCGCTGGTGTCCGTAATCGTCAGCAGGCACTGCGTGGCCCTGGGAAGCACCCAGGGATAGCGCCGGCTGTAGGGCAGCTGGGCTGATCCCACCCAGTTGCGAATGTCAATCCCGTTGAAGTTGCTTCCGCCCGGCGCGTTGGTGTTCATCAGCGTGTCCGAGCCCACTTCCAGCTTCACATCGGCGGAGCCGGTGTAAATCCCCACCGTGTCCCACCACTCGAAATCGAAGCTGGCGGGCGTCTGGATCGGTACGGAAACCTGTCCGTTAGCGGCAATCACCTGGCGCGGAAACTTGAAATCGTAGGGCACGCGGTCATACTGCGGCTCGGCGTGCTGTGGAGCGTTTTGGTCCTGCTGGTCAAGCCAGTTCATCGTTCAACCTTTCCCCCGCCGTGTGCATACGACGGGAAGGCAAGCGGCGACAAAGCGGGCGAGCGTTGAGCGGGGGCGTGAAGCCCCCGCCCGTTGGGTTACTGGACGCCGCGCGTGCGGACTCCCCACAGCTTGTAGTAGGCACGAATGCCCACGCCAGCCGGAGTGTCGGTCCCGGCATCGGTTGTGAAGGCGCCGGACTCGAAGAGCGTCGGGTCCTCCACCACCTGGAAGTTCTGGCCCTGGTCGATGGATTGCGCGCCGTCGGCAATTGTCTCGCCCAGAACGAAAACGTTCTTCGCGTTGGGCCAGCCGTTGGCAGTGCTCATGGCCAGGGTTGCGGTTGCGGCATAGACGCCGGAGATGAAGGCCCCGCCGCCGCCGGGCAGAAACATGGGCTGGTTTTCGACGTAGCGCTTGTCGCTGTCGCCGATGGTCAGCGTGATGAGTTCCTGCGCGATGAAGCGGTTGAGGTCATTCGGAGTGGTGCTTGGATGGAGCGCCACGCTGATGGCCTGTACCAGGAACTTGTCCGGGTTGGGCAGCTGCCCCGCCTGCTTCATGTTGGTGTGGAAGCGGGTTTTGTTGAAGGCCGTTCCTCCCACAGGGGTGTAGGGTCCGCCAATCGGGACCGTGAACAGCGTCTGCCGGATGGTGGCCTGGTTGGCCGCGGTAGAGCTGTAATCGTACAAGGGTTCAACGATTTCCTCGCCGATGCCCGTCTGGATCGGGTTCGCGTGCCGGAATCGAGGCCGGCAAATGTCCCGAGGTTCGATCATCGAGAGGCCGTCGTATTTAAATCGTTTCATCTACGAAACTCCTCTTCTTTGGTTGTTCGACCCTCGGGTCCTCAGCGAATGCTTTAAGGTTGTCAGGGCGCATACCTGGCGACGCGCCATTCAAGAGTTTCAGAACCGCTTGGTCGGCTTCGCGTGCTTGGAGCTGGCAGAAGTCGCCAGCGCCGGGGCCGGGGGATTGTTGGCGCTGGGAAGCGGGAACGGATACGGCTTCACGTAGCGGCCAAGGTTAAAGGCCGGATCCCCAAAGCGGCCGAGCCCGGAAACGCCCGATGGCACGGCAGCTGCAGCGGGATGCGATCCAGCCGACGGAGTGAGAGGGCTGAACTGCACCACAGTTTTGCCAAAGCGGTCGCTGATGATGCGTCCGCCCACCATGGCCACAGTTCCCACCACGCCGCCCAGGGAACCGTTTTCCTTCAGCGGCGTCAGGCCGAGCCCGTAGCTCACGATCACGCCGCTCAACAGGTTGAGAGCGTAACCGGTAGCTCCGTCGTTGTAGTTGGCGGCGAACTTCTCCGGCAGAACCCGGCTGAAGACACCCGCTACCACGGCGCTCAGACTCATCTCGCTGATGTTCTTCCAGCTGGAGCCGAACGGGTTGCGGCGCCGACGCAGATGGCGCCTGCGGCGATGGAGGATATGATGCCGGCGGGGATTGAGAACCCGGCGTCGGCGATGGCTGTGGGCCGTGACGCGCCGCGGGTTGCGGTGGTGATGAATAACGCGCCGCCGCCGGCGATGCGCGTTCTTCTTGCGCTTTCTCATGGCTGTCCTTCCTCGATGGGGATTAAGCCCCATCAGAACGAGATTGGGATTTTTCGCACGGCGACGAGCGCGGGGCCTGCGGCGGCGAGAAGGGTTGACAAGGCGAATAACGGGCATAAGGCTCTCCTAGACGCGGAACCCGGCTTGTTGGGCTTCGCGGTTGATGGTGACGCGCGTGTTGGGCAGCAGCCGGCCGCCCACAAAGTGGGCTTCGCCGTCCGTGGGGTCCACCAGCAGCGACATGTGTTCCCCGGTAAAATCCGCCACAACTTCCAGCTTGGGCCAGTGCGCGCCCTTGAAATATCCGACGTTGGCCATCAGGATGGTTGCCACAGGGCGGCAGACCAGCCACTTGCGGCCCAGCAGGTCGGTCACCCCGCTGGCGCGGTCCTGCCAGCGCTGCGGAAGGTAGGGAGTTTTTTCTCCCACCACCGAAGCGCCTGGCCAGCGCGGATCCGGTATTTGCGGAAGCTGCCTGGGCAGCCCCGCTGGCAGCAGCAGGTCTTCATGGTCCGGCGAAAGCGCGATGGGAACTTTCTGCCCCATTAGGTCAATGCGCCGTCCCAGCGTTATGCGCTCCTCTTCAGGAGTCATGGCGCCCTGATCTGCATCAAAGACAATCACCGCCAACATGCCGATGGTGGTGTACTCCATGCGCCTGATCCGACCTCGTTGGATCTCAAGCCTCTGCCCGTAATCAATCCCAGCCTTTGTCAGCATTTTCCTTTCGCCCTCCCAGCAATTTTCTTTTTCCTGAACCTCAACACGCTTTTGCCGCCTTCCTTGTGGCGCGCAGGGGAGATGATGAAAACCTCCGCGTCGTTGGGAATGCGGATGTACATTTCGCTCGCCTGGTTGCGCTTGACAACGAGCTCTCTCCGCAGATCCGGCTTGAACCTGGGCGTTCGCATCTTGCTAAAGCAGCAGATACGCCGCTGCCAATCCTCCTCCCGCTAAAAGTAGCTTTGAAAAACCCGATGAACTTGTGGACGCCGGCGCCGCGCCGGATGACTGCGCGGAATTGATCTGCGTCTGAACCTGCGGCAGTGTGCCGATGGCCTGCAGCGCCAGGCTGTTGCCGTCTGTCACGCTCACGTTGTACCAGCCGCTTTTCGATTTCGGAAACATCGACGCCAGGCGCGTGGGATCGAGCGGCGTTGTCTGCGTCGGATGCGATGTTGCCAGCGACGCCGGAAGCTCGTTGTTGATCACCTTGATGGCGTTGTTCAGCCCAGCCGCCATGTGCGAATCGCCGCCGCTCATGTTGGCCTTGGCCTGCTGGATGAGCCATTGCCCGGCCTGGTAAGCCTGCTGCCCGGTCAGCATCCCGGCGTCGAGGGCTTTCTTCACCATGTCGGACGCCCACTCGTAAACCTGTTCCGCAGTAGCGGCGGAAACGCAAGCCTGCCCGCACCCCTGGCCCAGATGGAACAGCGCCGCCAGGCCCGCAACGCCCGCCACTATGCCGCCCACAATGGGGATGGTCATCGAAACGCCCGCGATGGTTCCCAACGAAGCGCCGGCAGCAGCAGGAATGGCCGAGGCCACGCCCGCTGCAGCGCCTGCGGCCGCCTGCGTGGTGGCCAGCTGCTGCTGCGTGATGCCGAGTTGTCCAAGCTTCACGTACATCAGTCCGCAGCTCCTAGCACCCGCTCCGGATTCGGCAGGAGGCCTGTTCCGCTATCGGGCCAGAGATTGCGTTTGGCGTGGGCGATGGCAATTAGCTTTCCCCAGCAGCCTCCCGCGCGCGCCCTCGATGCGGCGTCGGCGGGAGTTCTCGCAGTCACATCCTCGACCCCGGAGTAGCCGTTTCTGCCTACGTCCTGAGCAAAAATTCGATATGTGCGTCTGTCTGCCATCAATTGATGATTCCCGGCGCCGCCACGTGATAGCTTCCGCCCGCCAGAATGATGGTCTGGTTGAGGCGATCGTAAAAGCCTTCGGGCGGATGGCCGCCCTCTTCGCCCAGCTTGTGCTCGTAAATGGCCTGCTGAAAGTGGTCAAAGCGCTTGCGGGTGACGTAGCTGACAAAGAGCGCCTGTCCCAGCGGAATGTAATCCTTTGAGGGATCTTCGCCAAATTGCCTGATGAGCTTTTCATCCATCACCTGGTCGCCGCCGATCAGGTAAAGCTGTTTGCCGTCCGGGCTGCTGGCCAGCTTCACCAGGTTGCCCTCGAATCCCAGCTTGATAAGGCTTTTGTTGGGAGCTTTGAAGCGCAACTCGTAAAGCTCGCCCAGCGCCGTGTAGGTTCCGCGCCGCTGCTCGTCAAACTGCATTTCGATAATTTCCCGCGGATCGGAGCCGTGGAACTTGGAATAAAGATTTTCAGCGTCGGCCAGGGCGCCATCCGGGTTGCGCTTGCGCGCCACATACTTGGCGTAGAAGTTGCGATCGTCAATCTTCATGCGCTTGGCGATGCGGTGCAGCTCCAGGGCTACCGCATGTCGGTATTTCTTCGGGATCTTCTTAGTGCGGCTGAATCGCGCCATGGCGTCTCTCACGTGGTTTTTATTGTCCACGCGCAAGGCCCAGGTGGTGGGATGGCGCGGATCTCCGACGTAGGCAAAATCTTTTTTCGGCAGGCATTTGTCCGGATAGCACTTCGTGGCGCGCCGGCCGCCGGGGTTCTTCAGCGTAATGTGCTTGTGCCGGGCGTAGTCTTCCACGCTCATATCCTCAAAGTCGTCTGCCTTTGCGTCGTCCCCAACCACATCGCGCAAAAACCTCACGGCCTTGGCCTGCATCGCTTCCACTTGCTTTCGGGTTCGCTCTTTGATGGGCATCGCTTAAATCCAGATCGGGCTGCTTTCCGGCCGGCGGCGCTTTTGGCTCCTCGCTGGCCGCCCGATCCCAAAAGTTATCGGCGGCGCGCCCGCTTCGTTCGCGGCTTGCGCTTCACCGCCTTCTTTCGCTTATCCACTAGGCCGGGAAACTGGCGGGATAAAAACGACTTCGCCGCGCGCTCGCTTTTGGCCGCAAAGCTGACCCGCACTTCCCTTCCCGGATTTCCTCGAGTCTGCAATCTTGCTGTGTATCTCATGCCGTCCTTTCAAAGCATCGCGCTGGCCAACGCGAGCCCAGCCACTACCGCCAAGCCGATGAGCACGACGTCGGACGTTGACATTCCGGGTGGCGGGGGGTTCGCGGTCTTCCTGACTTGGTTTGCTGCGTCCTGTGCTTGTTTTGCCGTCCCTCCCGCGCCGATAACCTGTTTGTACACTTGATTCTGAAGCTGCTGAACCTGGGAGTCCGAGAGGGTGCCCGTCGCCGCGTTGTAGAGCCAGTCGGACACCGAGCTTCCCGCTGCCGGTGTCGGCGCGCCCCCGACGGCCTCCGGATTCCATAGGCCATAGATCGCGCTACTGAGGTAGTTCCAGTCCTGCTGGAGAACGCCTGCCACAAACTCAATTACCTCCGATGCTTTTTGAAAAACCACCAGGCGCCGGCAATTACCGCGGCGCCCAGCAGCAGCGTGCTGGTGCTCATTCCGCCAATGCCGCTGACGCCGTTCGAGCTGGGCAGCGGAAACTGGTAGGACGGGTTATAGCGTGCGATCCCCACATAAGGGCTTTGCGTGTCATGTGGTACAAACATTCATCGTCTCCTTCGGCGACTCATTCCGAGTACGATCACGCCGGCGAGGGCCATCCCGGTATAAAGCTTGTTGTTTCCCGTGTCCAGCCAGGCGGTCAGCTGCTGCATCAGGGAGGGCGCAGCCGAAGCCGTTGCCGTTGTCGCCTGGGGCGTTACGACGCCGGAATTTACCGAGCGGACGTATTGCGTCTGCTCCTGTGGCGTCAGCGGCCCCTGCCATCCGGTGGGCAGAACCTGCAAAATCGGCTGGATGGTCTGCTGGTTGAACGGCGCCGGCGCGGGAGCCGGCGTCACATCCGGCAAGGTGCTGGCGAGCGCGGCTGCATCGCTGCTGGTTGTAGAAATGGGCAGCGCCGTAATGTCCGTCGATTGTCCCAGCCCTACGTACATTTACCGTCGCCTCCGCGTCAGCAGATAGATCAGCACGGCCACGGCCGCCAGGGCGTAATACTTGTTGTTCCCGGTCTGCAGCCAGTCTGAAAAGGTTGAGGTCGCCACCGGCGCCGCGCTCACCACGGCGTTTGGCTGCGCGATTGGCGAATTCATGTAAGCGGCTTCCTGCGCCGCCAGCAGGTCCTGTTCCTGCTGCTGCATCACCCGCGCCAGGGCCGCATCCGGGCTGGACGGGCTGAACGTGGGAACCGTCAGCGGCGAGCGAACCGCCGGCGCCACATAGCTGGGTTGAATGCCAAGTCCCACGTACATCAGTGCCGCCTCATAAAAAGCCAGATTGCGATCGCGCTGCCGAACAGCCACTTGTTGGCAATCCCGGCGAGCAGCGTGTCCTGCTCCAGCCAGGTGTAAAGCGATCCCTGCCATCCGCCGGCAGGCCCGGGAAGGTTGACGCTCACGCTGGTGCCGTTGGGTGTGTAGTAGGTATAGCCGCCGCTGGCCTGCCCCAGGCCGCGCAGGGCGTCGCTGGGAATTTCATTGACAGGAACGGCCTCAACGTCAATCACTCTGCCCCTCATCGGCGTCGGCCTCCCATCATCATCAGGGCTGCCAGGACAACCACTCCCAGCACAATGTCGGTCGAATTGAGATTGAAGCCGCCGCTTAGGTTGGCGGTGGGAACCTGCGTGTAGCCGTTGGGCAGAACCGTTGAAGAAACCGCAGGTGTCAGTTCCTGCTGCTGCGGCAGCGGCGGAATGCCGGTCTTGGCCGCCGAAAGGATCTGCGCCGTGCCATACGTTCCGGCCTGCAGCAGCTGCGCCCAGTTGAACGTTCCCATGCCCCGCAGCCTCCCGACGTCGGTGTAATGGTCGCCGGCAATGTGCCAGATGCGCTTGCGGAAGTAATGCTCAGGCTCGCGCCCGAAGCGCGCTCCCGGCCGCGCCACGTCCATGGCCACCCAACGGTTGTTCAGCCACGCCTCCGGGTAGATGTGCGAAAACTGCTCAGGCGCCTGGGATTCCGTCGCCACGGTGACGAGGCGAACCGGAATCCCGACGCTGAGGAGCAGGCTGGGCAGGAGAATGCCGTTCAGATCGTCGCAATCGCCGGCGCGCACCCGCAGGATCTCGTCCACGGGGCGCAGCGTCTCTTCGCTTTCGCCGACGAATCGAAAATTCTTGTGAACCCAGTTGAACAGGGCTTTGGCTTCCGCGGTGGTGTTGTGCTCCGCGGCGTGGGAGTTCTGCAGAATCGAGATTGCCAGGCGGTTGACGTCAGCGGAGTGGACCGCAGACTGCACGAACTTGCTGATGTATGCGACGGTGGCCTCAATTCCCCGGTCGCCATCGGGAATATTGAGAACCACCGTCTGACCACTCGCCGATGGACCCGCATTTGGTCGCGTGTACATCGGCGCCAGTATAACCCCGGTTTCCGCTAAACTGTTTTGCCTCTTAAGATTACGTGACTCTACATTACACGGTGTAAAAACGTTGACACCCTACTACATCTTGTGTACACTCTGAAACACTATTTCGGTCCGTCGCCAGCCGGAATTTTTATTAAAACAGTGCTTGACAAGGGGAGGAACACATGCCAGTGCGACGGACTGTTACGACCAGAGACGAAATTATGCCTTCGGGCCCCGCGCCCGAAGATCAGCCGGGATCAACCCCCGGCGACGTGGACCTGTGGGACTACATGCGAAGCCTGCCGGAAACCGAATGGCAGAAAACCACCATCTACCTCTATCAGATTGAGCCCAGCGTTACCCGCAAGGAAGGCGAGCCGGCCTACCTGAAAAAGTTCGGCGGCCCGTTTGATGAGGATGCGGTTCGCCAGATCGCTCCGCAGGGCACGCGCTTCAAGGCCATTGCCAAGCGCGTGGGCGAAGCTCCCACTAATTTCTTCTTTGCCATGGTGCCTCAGCCGGGGGTCGCCGCCCAGCCGGCCGCCGCGCAATCCTCCAACGAGCTGGTGCCGCTGCTTAAGGAACTGATTGCCAAGGCTCAAAGCGGCAACACGGAGGAAATGCTGGCAACCTTCCGCCAGGCCAAGGAGATCATGAACACCACCTACACGGAAAGCCTCAAAACCGTGGCAGCCCAGAAGGGCGACCCGGAGGGCCAGCTTCTGGACAAGCTGGTGAAGCTGGGTCTCATCGGAGGCCGCGGCGGCGAAGGTGGCGGACTGCTGGAAACCATCACTGCGCTCAAAAGTCTCGGCCTCATCGACACCGAGCGCAAAAGCCCCCTTGACCAACTGCTGGAACTGAAAGACGTTGCCCGGACCTTCTTTGGCGGCGGCGGAAGCGGTGATGACGACGACTGGAAAAAGATCCTCGCCCGCAGCGCTCCCGACTGGATGGGCCACCTGGAAGGGATGACGCGCAACATTGCCCAGGCTTTGGCGGGCGTCCGCGCCCCCCAGGGCCAACAGCCTCCGCGACCCACCGCCGCGCAGATCGAAGAGGCCGGACCTCCGGCGCAACCGCAGCCGCCACAGCAGCCTGCCCAGGACGTTATGCAGAACGCCATGGACACCCTCATCAAGGCCAAGCTGGTGGAATTCCACCACAACGAGATCCCGGCTGATGAAATCGTGGACTGGCTGGCGCTGACCTCGCCGGAAATGGTGGACGATCTACAGAAATACGAGTCCGGCCAAATCATGGCCTACTTCCAGTCCGATCCGGTTCTCCGGCAGATTGGCAGCGGCCCTGAAGTGAAGGCTTGGATTGAGGCGGTTCTGAAGGAAATGAAAGAAAGTCAGGTAGAAGCCTAGCGGCCTTCGGCGCGCCGGATCGCCTTGATCTGGCGCGCCGCCTCTTCGGGCGTGCCGAAATACTGCAGTTCGACATTCGATTCCAACGAAACCCGAGCGGGTGTCGCCGACGCCGCGGCCGATTGCAAAGCCATCATCAAAGCTCCAGTGAGAGACGAAGCCCGGGAAAAGTCCGTTTTCGCGGGCACCCTGAAAATGAAAAAATAGCTGTAGCCCGGAGGCAGCCGCACCTCGAAATCCTCGCCGCTGCGATAGGTGGGGCTTGGATCAAGCGGAGGATAGCCGGATGCCGCTAGCTTGTAATCCGAAGGGCTCAGCAACACCGCGTACACAGAGGGATCAGAAGATACAAACCTGCCGTCCAGAACGGCGCGGACCCTTTTCGGCATCCTGCCGGGCGCATAGGCCATTACGGCGTCCCATCGGGAAAGCTTGATCTCGTAGCTCGCGCGCCTGGCCGAAACCGTCTGCCACTGCCTCCCCTGGGGAACGCCTTCGATTACAGACGCAAAACGCGGGCTCACACAGATCCCGACAACGATGGCCGCAGCCGCCGCTCCCAATATCACAAGGGCGGCGGTCCTTTTACTCGTTCTTTCGTCTCCCCAGCTCATTGCCTCACTCCTGGCGGGCAAAGGGCCGGTTAGCAGGAGTGCCGGCCACGAGTGCTAGACGGCGTGGAGGCCGTTGGCGGAAGGACCCGCCGGCGAGCTTCGCCGCTCCCTGCCCCGCCCAAAGTTCACTTCACCATCATGCGCACCGCAAACGGATGCCACGCGATGACATGCAACGCCACGTGCGCGAAGATCCAGTGCGAACACGCAATCCCTAAAAGAAATGCTCCGAACGTTCTCATTGGTCGCCCCCGGCTTCCTGGAGCGTCTCCGCGACAAAATCCAGGAACGTTGCCCAGGGAACGCGGCCGGACTCGTCGGCAGCGTCGTAGAGCCGATCTATCCACTCGATCTCGTCCATATTTCCTACCCTGTATGCGTCCTCTGGCAAATACTCCCCGTCGTCATTAGGCTCCAGTTGGACGTAATCGCCTACACGTCTATACATTCCGCACCCCAGCAACGCCTGTGCCGTCTCCTGGGCAGCGGCCTCAATCGAGTCGGCTTCAAACGTAACGGGGTCCCCATGGATCTCAAAGGTGTTTATGTATTTCGCCATCATCGGCCTCCTAATTTAATTTTCTAGCACCCCCAGAATACACCCGTTACAGCCCCTGTCAAGACAATTTTCTAGAAATCTAAATTTTTTTCTTGACACGCGCATAAGGTCGGGATTAGACTCCCCCGCATGAAAGGCAAAGCCAAAACGCTTTACGTCGAGCTGCCGCCCGGCTGGGTGGATCGGCTGCGGAAAATCGCCAAGGGCCAGGGCCGCACGCTCAAGGGCCTCATCACGCTTCAGCTTGAGCCCCTGGTGAAGAGTGGTAAAATCTGCGGCAAGGAGTCTGGTACGAAAGTTCTATAGACGGATGGCCGCCAGGCGGATATATTCCGCCACACGGAGGGGCCAAAAAGAAAGCAGCCGGTGCTGAGAACACCGGCTGCGGCGACTGAACTTCATGCGACCAACAGACACAAGTTTATATTCCGCTGCGCTCCCTCGTCAATCGGGTGATCACCCTAGCCTATCCTGTGACCGCCGTCACAGGCGCGTGTGCGCACATGGTATGTTATGTAAACCTGCGCTGATGGCGAAGACGCAGGCGAAAGCGCTCGTATCACACGCCTTAATAACCGCTCTCTTATTCCGCAGGACGTCCCGCTTTCTTAGCATTCCCCCATCTCATATCGCAAACGGGAGGTCCTTTCATGGCTAGTCTTGCCGTTCGGCCCATCCTTTGGGAGAAGTCAAAAAATAGTACCTCAGCCGGCTCGTTCCACGAAACGGCCGGCATCAAGTCGTCCAGGGATCGGGTGTTTCATTTCGAAATCTTAGGGCTTGATCTCCATTACTTGATCGAGACGCTCGTCAAAGCCGCCAGCAGCACCAGCGACTTTGACCAGATCCGCAAGTTCGTTCTGTTCGCCGACGAAATCAAGCGCCAGGCGCGCGAACAGGGATTTTAAAGGGGAGGAACCTCATGCAAAAACACGATCCTGCAGCTTACGCTCTATCGGACCCACGCATGGTTTATCTGACCGCGCTGGAGCGTCGCATTCTGACGCTGCGGCGCGCCAACATCCTGCTGGCCGGCGCGGCCCTGCTGCTTCTGGCCGTCCTGCTGGCAGCGTTGTTCTTCTGATCTTGCGGCAGCGAAGGGGGCGAAAAGCCACCGCCCGGTCCGCAAGCCCGGCGGCACGCACGGCGCCCCCTTCCATATCTCAATCTTTCGCTGGGGAGGAAATCATGGAACGAAAAATCGTCTACGACAAGTCAGTGAAATACCGCGAGGCGGAAGCCGCCGTTCAGCCGCCCTGTTTGGGCATCCTGCGCCGCGACGAATCGAGTGACCTCGACCTACGCGGCGCCGGGCCAGTTATTGTTCCTCGTCTTTCCAACGCCCTCATGTACGCCCTGGTGCTGTGGGTGGCCCTTCACGCCGTTGGACTCAACTGGGGCGCCGTGCTTCGCCACTGGGGACTTTAATGTCGATTATTTCCCTTTCAAAATTCGTTCATCTGGCCTGCGCGGCGTGCCTTGCACAGGCGCGCTCGGAGCGCCAGGTGGAAGCCCACGAGGCCAGGGATTTCTACCTGGACGGTTCGGAGCGCTGCTGCTGGTGCAGCGAACCCTCCGCAGGGCTTTATTTCGTTCACATGAACCCGGAGCGGGTTCCCTGCCGGGGCGTCCACGCCGAGCGCCCCAAGGAAAGGACCGTGGCATGACCCTGTTGCTAACGTTCATCACCGCCGCATTCTTCATCCTCTTTGGCGGCTACTTCGCCGCTCTGAATTATTTCCACCGCCGCATGGAGCTTCGTCTGCGCGCCACTGATGAGAAATACGACCACATGCTTCACCGCGGGACAGCGGCCGAGATTAGGGCCTTCGTGGCCATGCGGGAGGAAATGTGGAGCGACTTCGACCTGCTGCAGAATCGCACCTGGTCGCCGCTCCACTGGGTTCGGACCTGGAACAAGGATTACACGGCTCGCTGATGGCAAAACAAAATTATCCCCATAATCAGGAAGCGGAGCGCGCCCTGCTGGGCTCGATCTTGTTGGACCCGTCCTGGCTGGACGCTGTTCCCCACAAGATCACCCGCGACGATTTTTTTTCCCCGAACCACCGCCGGATCTACGACGCCATGCTGCGCCTGCGCGCCAAAAAGCGCGCCGTGGATCTCGTCACCCTTTGCGAGGAGATTGCCAGGGAACACGGCGGAGTGGAACAGGCCGGCGGAGCGGGGTATATTTCCGCGCTTACGGACGGCCTGGCCCTCGGCGTCTCATCCTCTGTCCATGAGTACATGCGCATCCTGCGCGAGAACACCCACCAGCGCCAGCTGCTCAACACGCTGCAGAACGCCGCCAGCCGCGCCCTGCAGGGCGAAGACCTGGCCATCCTGGCTAAGTCGATCAAGGCGGAGATTGAGGAGTATTCCGGAAACGGCCACAAGCCGCACGCGGAGGCCCCCAGCGTCGCCGGCACGCCCAAAGTTCCAAAGGGCGCCTGGCCCGCGATGGCAGCCGAGTACAGAGAGGTGATCGCGCCCACAACCAACGCCCCGGACAGTTTCCACCTGGCGTCATTCCTCACGGCCGTCGGCGCGGCGCTGGGCCGCTCCATCTTCGTCACCATCAGCGAGCCCATCTACCCCAGCCTATGGACCGTGCTGGTGGGAGAAGCGGGATTGAGCCGGAAAGGGACCGCAATGAAGAAAGCCACGCGGCTGGTGCGCGCTGCCGCCCCGGAGCTTGAAACCTTCCGCTCCATCGACAGCGCCGAGGGCCTGGCAAAAACCCTGGCGCCCATCCAGGGCAAAGACGTCGACCAGGACAAGCGCCAGCCGGCCATCTTCCACCTTTCCGAGCTTCGCACCTTCCTGGACAAGGCCGGAAAGAAGGGGCTGGAGAACCTCATCCCGCGCATGTGCGAAGTTTATGACGGAGATCCGCTGGAAGGTCGATCCGTCAGCTCGCCCGTGCAAGTTCCCGAGCCTTTTGCCGCTGTCATTGCCGGCAGCTCCAAGCCTTACGTGCAGAGCTTCCGGCGAGCGGATCTGGAAGGCGGCTTTGGCAGCCGCATGGCGTTTGTGTGGGGGGTCAGCAAGAAGCCCATTGCCAAGCCGCCCAAGCCGCAGGACCCGCAATACTCCAACCTCATCATCGACCTCAAACAGGCCATCCGATTCTGGCGCGATAAGGGTTCCACGGAATTTTCCATGACGCCGGAAGCCGATCGCCTCTGGGTTGGATTCTACGAAGAGGAACTGCCCAAGTATCGGCCCGAGGATGATTTTCTCCGCATCCTCACAAACCGCAGCGAGCACTTTGCCATTAAGGTTGCCATGATCGCTGCGGCGCTCGACCTGAAGCACGTGATTGAGGCGCGGCACCTGGCGTGCGGAATTCAGTTCGCCAGGTTCTGTATCGACAGCCTGCGTTTTGTCTTTGACGACTATGACCTGCCCCGCTGGGTTCGGGATGAGCGCGCAATCGTGGAAGCGGTCAAGAAGCGCCCGGAGGGTATCCAACGGCGACGCCTGCACATGAATTTTTCGAGGCTGGGAGCGGAGCAGTTCAACCGGCACATCAAGGCGCTGTGCGACGGTGACGGAATTCTGATTGAGCGCCAGGTGGGGCGCAAGAAGTGGCTCTACTATGCGGGGGACTGATATGGGAATACCTAACATTTTGAAAACACGCCTAACAGGGGTGTTTTTGATGTCGATTTTGTTTGTTTTCAGCATTTTAAGTGTTAGGCAACACTTCGCCTAACAGTACCTAACACATCGAAACGTTAGGCAAACGCGCCTAACGTTAGGTGATTTCTCGCCTAACACTTAAAGTTATGAAAATAAGAGATTTATTAATAAAAAATAGTAGTGTTAGGAGTGTTGACGTAATGACCCTACTTTCTACCAAAAATCATATCTATGAGAAAGTGGATAACCGCCCGCTTTCGAGGCTTTACCGGTCAATGACCTGTCTGCGCTGTGGAGCGGACTACCTGCAGATTCCTTCAAACACCCTCCACGGGGATCACTTCTGCTCGTCAATCTGCGAGCGCCAATATGCCCTGGAAATCGTCCAGGCTCACATGCTGGGAGGGAAGCGATGAAGGACCATCAGCGGAAAGTTATTTTCAGCTCTATGCGGACCGCCTGGAAAACTCCACCGGAAATTCTCGCAGATTTAGACAAAGAATTTAACTTTGACGCTGACGGCGCCCCGTCTGAGTACGAGGTGGCTCCGCTCTTTAACGACATGCTGGCCGCCAGCTGGAATGGTCGGAGGATTTTTTGCAACCACCCCTACGGACCAGGCATTGAGCCCTTCCTGAGAAAGGCCCCAGAAGCCGACCTGGCTGTTTTCTTGCTGCCCGCTAGAACGGACACGGCATGGTTTCACGATCTTGTGATTCCACGTGCCAGAGAGATCCGTTTCGTCCGCGGGAGACTGAAGTTTGACGGCCACGCTCAAAACGCGCCGTTCCCGTCAATGGTGGTTATCTATGGGGGAGAAAATGGCTGAAAAGCAATGCATCCGCTGCCAAATGAATTACACCATCGAATCCAGCCGGGCGCTTTATGCCGAAGCCTTCTGCGGGCGTGCCTGCGAGCTGGAATTTGCCCTGCACATCCTGCGCTACTACGGCGAGGCCTGCTCGGACGGCCTGCGCCTGCTGATCGAAAAAGCCCGCGTGGCTTTGGGGGGCAAGCAATGATCGCCGTGACGCATCCCGAACGGGTTTCCAGTTCCCAATTAACCGCCAGGATGTCGAGAGCGCCGCTCTGGGTGGCCTGCCACTGGCGGCTGAGGCTTTATTTTTTGTACGGCCGCTGCGAAGTTTGCGGCGGAATTTTATTTATCCAGAACTAAGGAGGTCAAATTGGCAGAGATCACAGAGGTAGTGGTACACGCTGGGCGCACCTTCAACCATCCGCACGAGCAGTTTTCAAACCTTCGCCCTTCGGTCCAGATCAAGGCGACGTTGGCGGAAGGCGAGGACGCAAAGGAGGCCACCAAGAAACTACAGGCCATGGCAGAGGAACTGGTGGAGGACCACAAGCAAAACATGCTGAAGTCGCTGGACGATCTGTTCTACATGGAACAGGAAGAACGGGAATGCCAGAGCCTTGAGCGAACCCTGAAGCTAACGCAGGAGCGGCTGGCGGCGATCCGCAGCCATAACGATAATTCCAAAGCTTCGCTGCCTTCTGGCGGCGATGATCTGCCCTCCTAGCAGAGCAGGGGGCGCGGTTGCTGGCGACGCTTCCCCGCCCCCTGGAATTTTTTAACGGAGGTCAAGCCGATGGACGAAAAGAAACTGAAGCGGTTCAGAAAACGACACAACATTCCGCAGATGGGAGCGGTGGCGGCGGTCACGGGATCGGGCGAATCCCGCGCCACCATCCGCACCTGGTACGGGGAAACGTTCACGGCAAGCTGCACCAGGGGCGCTCACTGGGCGCTCAAGGGCGCGCTGGACAAATAACGCAAGGCTGAAGACAACAGCCTCCGACATCTGGGAGGGTTCTGATGGCTCACACATGCCCGGACTGCGGAATGGTCTGCTATTGCGGCGGAGATATTGACGACATTGAGATGGAGGAAGGGTCGAAAGGGTGCGTCCACTACATGAGCAACGAATGCGACGCCCACGCGGAAATTTTCGGAGAGGATGGTGACGACGATGAATCAGACTTCGATTGAATGGACGGATGCCACCTGGAACCCGGTAACGGGCTGCAGCAAGGTTTCGCAGGGCTGCAAGAACTGCTATGCGGAGCGCTACTTTCCGCGCCCCTATCCCGGCCGCAAATTTACGGACGTGCGGGTTCACCCCAATCGCCTTGACTGGCCGCTGCGCTGGCGGGGCTCTCCCAAAGCCAAATCCGAAGGTCGCCCGTCGCGCATCTTCGTCAACTCCATGAGCGACCTATTCCACGCCGAGGTCGATATTTCCTTCATCGACAAAATCTTCGCCTACATGGTGACTTCGGAGCAACACGTCTTCCAGATCCTGACGAAGCGCGCCGACAGGATGGAGATGTACTTCAACGGAGCCAGCAGGATGAACCTGCCGCTCAGTTTGACAGCCCATGCCAGGATCGCAAGGGCGGCCGAGACTCTTGCGGATATTCGCGGCGAAGACAGAAGCAGCCCATATTGGGACATGTTCCTTGAGCCCCCCTACAAAAACGTCTGGCTGGGCGTCAGCGTGGAAGATCAGAAAACCGCCGACGAACGCATCCCGCTGCTGCTGCAGACGCCGGCCGCCGTGCGCTTTATTTCCTACGAGCCGGCTCTCGGGCCGGTGGATCTCCGGCACATCCAGTACGACAACATGGTTGAGATCGACGCGCTTACCGGAGACCACGGGGTCTACAGGCCGCTTGCCGGGAGGTCAGAGGCCAAGCTGGATTGGGTGATTGCCGGCGGCGAATCCGGGCCGCGGGCGCGGCCAGCGCATCCTGATTGGTTCCGCGCCGTGCGCGATCAGTGTCAGTCTGCCGGCGTTCCGTTCTTTTTCAAGCAGTGGGGAGAGTGGGCTCCCAAGGCTAGCTTATCCGGGGTGGACGACTGGAACGGCGCCGGCAAGCACACGCTTGTTATGCCCGGCGGCGAGTTCACGGCCCGTCGCGGCCCAGACCGTCCTGACCCGGAGTTCGGCCTCGCCGCCGCGGATCTCGACGGCAATGACGGAGCCGCCGCCATGGCGTTCATCGGCAGACGCGAAGCCGGGCGTCTTCTCGACGGCCGCGAGTGGAACGAATTTCCGAAATAGGAAGGTGGACATGAATTTCCCCCCCTCGTATGATGAGGTCGAAGAAAAGTTGGAGGCAATCCAGGCGGAGATAAACTCTCCGCAGTTTCGGTTGATGCTCGCCAAGAAGAACGCGCTCCTGGAATATAGGGAGGCTCTGGACAGGCTGCAAAGGCTCCTCGGGCCCCACGTCTGCCCGGTGTGCGGAGGGAGCACCAGAAATCCAAACACGATCTACGAGTCGCCAGTTGGGCTCCAGGCTTGCCGAGCCCCGTTTCATGATTCATAATTGCTTCCAAACTTCCATTCTTCTGAGCAAATTGGCAACGTACTGCAGATCGTAGGTGACGCCGTTGGGGCGGCCGGTATTCCAGCAGCGGGCCATCTGCTCGAAATCCTTTGTGGGGTCGAGATCGTACTGCCCGGTGAATCCCGCCATCAGCTTGGCCGCAAAGTGGTAATGCCGGGAGCTGTCCACCAGCTCCTGGAGCGGCACCTTCCACACCAGCGAATGATAGCCCATAAGCTGAGTCCATCCCCAGCTGCTTGCCCAGCCCAGAAGATCGGCCACTGTCGTGGAGGGTTTTTGCAAGTTTGGGGCATTGGAAGCGATCAATGAGGGAGCCTGCTGCGCGATCGCGGCGTGGCAGGCCACGGGGCGAGCCAGTTGCCGATCTTCCGACTGGGCAAAATCAATCTCGGTGATGGAGCCATAGCGTGGCGTGAAGCCGGCCGCCACCATGGCCAGGTGAGTGAAGACGGATGGCTCCCGGCGCCGGATGCGCTCAATGGGCGTTCCTTCCTCGATGTCGGCGCCCGATTCGTTGGCCGTGAGCGCCGCCCAGAAAGCTTCCGGGACGCTGGAGGTGGGCGCAAATTCCGCCAGATAGGGTCCCGCGACGGCTTTTACCGCCAGCATCAGCTTTTTTTCGCCGCTCTCTTCGTTGTTTGCCATGGCTTTTAAGCGCTACGGGGTCGCCCTTCAATCGCTGCCGATTTCTGGACCCGTAGTACCTCCAAAATCAATCTGGGGCAATTTTAGGGGGCCTTGCGGCCGGAAAAGGCGTCCAGCTTGGAGTCCAGGCGCAAAACGGCGGTTTTGGTTTCGCTGACGTCGCCTCGGATGTCGCTGGCCAGCTGTTCCATGACGGCCATCCGGATCTTGAGATTGGTAATCTCCAGGTCGCGGGCGTCCGCCTGGCTTCCGTGCTTCGACTGCCAGGTTTCGATGGCTTGCAATCTGTCCGCTACTTTCTGCGTAAGCCTACCCCAGGCGATCAGCGTCACCACGCTGAAGCCGGCAAGCGCGCCGCCGATTTTCAGGATCGTATCCACGATTCCCGCTCCAAGAAAGGCCAGCGCCGGGATCGCCACTTTCCGGGCAAGCCGCAGCGCCTCCAGTCCGAGAGTCGGTTCCATTCGCGTCCCCCATGACTACCTCATTCCAGCGCCCGCAGATTGTTGATGCCGGCGCCCACATGCGCTCCCACCGCGACGAATTGGATTGCCCGCGCCAGCCTGCCATGCCGCGCCGCCAGGCGCTCTGCCACAAAGTTCAAAGCCTCCGCCCCGGCGTATTCAAACAGGAAGATCTGCGGCCCGTTCACAAACGGTTTCGCCTCATAGCAATTGCCGCAGTTATGCAGGTCGTAGTAGGTGGCCGCTGCGTCAAGCTCTGCCGAAGCCAGCACTGCCGCGTTCATCGGCTTGAAATGTCCGTGGCTACAGAGCATCAGAACTATACAGAGGGCTTTCATTGTGCCGCCACCGTCCAGTTTGTGCCGTCGCAGTAGCCGAGAACGTGATCCGTACCACCGCCCGTGATTGTTGCCCCTAAAGTATTCGCCGTGGAATCGGTAATCGCCTGCCGTTGACCTTCAGTTGTTGACGAACATGCGGGAACGGTTGAGAACGTCCTTGGAGTGCTCTGTACAGTGGCTGTCATAATACCGTTATTCCCATCCACGTAAAAGAGACCTGGATTCATGTGAGCCGTGTCAATACGAACTGTGCCCCCGCTGTTTGCCAGCTCAAGAAACCCTGTCCCCATCATCGTCCCCGTGTCAATTCCGAGGTCAACAGAGTTGTTCTCGAAGGAGAGGCTTCCCCATGCAACATTCCCGGAATCCAAGACGAATCCAACGGCCGACCCCTGAATAGAGTCGCCGTACGCAAACATTCCATAGCCTCTAGCATTGTCCTTGATCGCGTATTTGTTGTTTTGAAAAAACGAATACGTCACGGACGAATGGTCGGCCCCCAGAACCCCGTAGTAGAATCCAACGACCGACGTGTGCATAACGTTCGCGATGCCTGCATTCCCCTGCGTTGGCAAGTAAATACCGTAATTGGAGCTGGAGCCCCACATAGGCACATTCACGCTTGCACTTGGACCGTAATTGGGACCGATAAACGAATAGGATACATCGGCGTCGTAAGCTAACTGAAAGTGCAGCGCAGAGTAGTTTTGGGTGGGGGGAATGACGATTGCCATCTTGGTAATGACGGGATAAACGTCGCTTTTGGGATAGCTTGGACCCACGCTCGATGCCCCGATAAACCCGGTCACGGCAGCGGACATATCATAGAGAACCGCCCCGTAAATGGGGACGCCCGTTGTTGGGCTATTGATACCCATGTTCGTCGGCCCCTCAAACTGATAAGCTTTCCACTGCCCGGTGTTGGTTGTGTTGTATGGGATGTCAATGATAAATCCGTTGGCATCAGGTGGATCGTTGTCGATATAGATTCCCTTTGGGAAATACAGCGTTCCGCCGTTTGTAGTGCTAAGCGCAGTGATCAAGTCCTGAATTGCTGATCCATCGTTCGTACCATAGACTACGTTGGCCGTTGTGGTCGTGGTAGAAGCGCTTGTTCCCACTGTTACATGGGTCGAATCTGTGAAGCCCGTAATGGTAGTAATAAGTCTGCCGCCAGAGCTTGCAGCGCCATCAACTTCAATCAGCTTGCCAACGTCGTCAACAGAGAAATTTCCGCTCGGACAATCCAAAGTAGCTGTGCCTGAAGTAATCGAACAGTTGTACAGAAAAACTCCGTCGCCCTTCGCCCCATAAGCCTTAACGTTGAAAACCTGTCCGCCTTTGTCAGCCAAATTCGTGATGGTGGAAAGCCCCGTCCCGCTCGGCGTCAGCGTGATGTTCGAGTTTGTGCCCGTGGCGGCACAAGTTATATTGCCGCTGGAGTCGAAGGTGCAAGCACCCGTGCTGACTGGCTGTATCGAGCTGCCGTTCCATTTCCCCCACGTCACCGAGCCGCCGCGCTCGTCTTCCACGCCGTCTTGTGTGCTGGGGAGCGTCATGCCGGTATAGTCCCCGTTGGTGCCGCTCATGCCGGGCGTGATGATCACCAAGCAGGGCGCCGGCGTGGCCTTCGCTGCCGCATTCACCTGGTCAGCCGTGGTTGAGCCGGGGTAAGCGTCGGCATAAACAATCCGATCGTTGATGGTGGAGAAAAAGGCGTGGGCGTAGGGCCACTTGGGCTGCTGCGCCAACGCCGGCGAAGCGCTGCAGAGTGCCAGGCACGCGGCCAGCAGCCCCAGCGATAGAAATCCTTGTTTCAGCTTGGAATCCATGATCATCCTTTCTTGTGCATCAGCCGCTGCGGGTTGAGGTGCGCCACCCAGGGGCGCCAGCGCGGGAAGATGTACCAGTGATAGCCGAAATTCGACATCTCCGCCGCCGCGGCCTTGGGGCTCCAGCCTTCCACAAAAATCCGGTAGGCCGCGCAGCAAACGCCTGTGCGGTCGCTTCCCTGCCGGCAGTGAACGAAGATCCTCGCCTGCTGGTTTTCCCGCACCAGCTCCAGAAAGTCAGCCACATCCTGCCGGTTGGGAACGGAAAGGAACGGCCGGGCGCGCCAGTAGAGGTGTACATAGCGGATCTTGTTGAGCCCGCAGAGCACCTGCTCCTTTTCCGATTGCGGATAGGGCGATCTAACGTCCACATCAATCGTCACGCCCAGGCTGCGCAGATAGGCAAAGCCTTCCGCCGTGGGCTGCGCGCCGCGAAAGAGCGTGGGCGAAACCTGGGCAAAGTTTTCAATGCCCATAACGTTTTTCGGTTTGACTGGAATTCCCTTCATCCTCTTTTTTGCTCCCTCATGCCGCGAACTTCGATGGCGGCTTTCAACCCGGCAATCAGCTCGCCCAGGCTGCGGCATTCAATGGCGATCTGCAGGGCCCGCTTCAGGCCCAGCAGGTAGGCGGACTCGACTTCATCCTTGAGCGACATGCGCGCCCTTTCAGCACGGCAGCCCGGTGGGACACGGAAACGGCGAAACCAGAATCACCGCCGCCGCTTCCGCCCTGTCGTGCCGTTCCCACAGATAGGCCGCCACGGCCAGCGTGGCGACCGATCCGATAATCCAAAGCCAGGCGAGATCCTTGCCCATTTACTTCACCGATGAGGATTGAGTTGGAGCCGTGGCAGCCGGCGCCGGCGCGGGAGCACTGGCAGGAGCGTTGCCCATCATCTTGTCGTAAACCCACTTAAGATCCGAAAGCAGCGCCGCATCGGCCGCCAGGTTCAATCCCTTGGAAGCGGCCACGTCCGCCACATCGGCCGCCGCCACCGCGCCGCGTCCCAGCCAGTTCATGGAGATCCGCAGGATCTTCTCAGCATCGGCTCCGTACTGCGCCGCCATCTTTTCGAGCTGCGGCAGGTTCTGGACTACAAAGTTATCCGCCGCCTGCACGTCCTTGCTGATGGTGCCGCCGTTTTTGTAAATGAAGTGCCAGACCGCCTGCGCATCGTGGACGGCCTTCAGGGCCGCCGAGGCCACAAAGTGTTCCACGCTGCCAAACGTCTGCTGAATCCAGTTGCCCTTGTTTTGTGACATGTCAATGCCTCCCCTACGGTTGTTTGATTTTTTCGTAATAGATCGAATCTAAAAGCTGTGAGTCATCCACCAGGGACCTGGGCACCCCGAAGTAGAAAAGCTTTTCGTTGTCCTGAAGCTGCTGCATTTGAAAGACGGATGCGGCCATGGTTTTGGGAATCGGCGCCAGCCAGCGCAGCAGCTTGCGCTTTTCGAGCGCGAGGCCCAGCATGAAGAGGAATGTGATGTATTGGCTGTAAGCGATGGAAACGGCCATCGTGATGGCCGCGCGCTTCAGATCTTCATCCTTCACGCTTTCAAAGGCCGAAACCGGACCCGTAAACAGGCCGCCCAGGTGGATGCCGAACATTACTTTTCCTTTGCCAGCGCGCCAAGCGCCGCGATGCCGATGGCCTCCAGGAAGCTGTGCCAGTTGGGCTGATGCGCGGCCACCAGAACGGCCGCGCTGAGAATCCCCGCGATGCTGGTAAGCGGATGCTTCCAGAGATTCTGGAATTTCTTCATTACTACTCCTTTTCCGGCTCGGGCCCCGGCCTGAACAGGAATTTCACGTCGGTAGCCAGGAAGGCATCGTTAGACTGCACATTTGTAACCTTCAGGCCCGTGAGCTTGTGATCTTTTCCGATAGAGAAAGAAATGCTCGGACCGATGTAATAGGGAATCCCGCTGGTAATCTCGCCCGTCCGGGCGTCCTTTACGACGTTCGGGTTGATCTTTTCCACCACCATCACCGACCGGGCCATTGTGTCGCCGTCTAAATCAGGAAATGCCTGCTGAATGACATCACCGACCTGAATCGTTGGCGCTCCTTGGTTGCTCATTTCGCCCCCATCTCCAGATAAAGCCGGTACCAGTCCCTTGCAATCAGAACCTGCGCGGAATGCAGCGTGATCTTGCCCGTGCACACCTGCCCGTGCAGCCAGTTTTCCAGCTTGTCTTTTTGCCGCGCTCCGGGCAGCGGCTTCCATGGCTGCGGAAAGAGGTTCTGAATATTGTTCGAGCCGCCCAGCTCAAGGCTGATGATGTGGTCGATTTCATAATTCTTTCCGTTGCAGTCGGCGGCCGCAATGCCGTACTCGCGGCACACAGCCAGCTTTTCGGATTCGGGAACGTCGCGCCGCGCTTTGGTGTCAGCGTGCGGGCAGAGCTTGGCTTTGTCCGTGATGGCCACCTGGCCGGGCGAATAGCGCGCACTGGGCAGCAGCGCCGGGCCGTCGTGGCGATAGTGGGCCTGAGCCCGGGCCGATCCGCAGATGACGCAGATTGCACAGATTAGAAAGACCGGAATTGATAATTTATAATTCATCATTTTTAAGTCCCACTCTGCATGGCGCTGACGCTCCAGACGTCGGTGCCGTCGCAGTAAAATTCCTGCCGGTTGTGCGTTCCGGCCGTGGTGGTAATCGTTCCCGCCCCGTGGAAGTTTGTTGGCCAGGTAAAGGTGAATCCGCCCGTGGCATTCTCAATGATGTCGAAGATCACCGTCTGCCCCGCCACGCAGTTCTGCAGCGTGGAGCTGGTGATGTTGGCGGTCAGGGTGATCGTCTGAACCTTCCCGTAGCCGCGATCGAATGTGGGCGTGGCTGAGAACGTGTTGGGCTTGAGCGCATCAACGCTGACGGTGCCGGAAGCCGAAAGGGGAAGCGAAACCGTGCTCCCGTATAGCGAGTTCTCGAAGAGCCAGTTTCCCGTCCAAAGATTTCCCCACAGGTTGCTTGCCTGGTTGTTCACGTTGACAACCTGCAGCGTGTCCCGGCGATCATTCGTGTGATCGTACTCATTCACCAGCAAGTCATAGGCGTATACATTCGATGCGGGCTGGGTGTAATTGACCGGGGTATCCACAAAGATCGGGATCGTGGCCACGGAGTTGTGCTCGATGTAGATCCCGGAGGGAAACGAATCCCCACTCTGCCCTCCGTAATTGATGTCGATCGCGGAGTTCGGCCTTCCCGAGCCGCTTCCGATTTCCGCGGTTGGCATGTGGCCGCCGGTGGCGCGGATGACAAGCCCCATAGCGCCGCTGGGCGTCGATCCCAGCGAAAGGTTGGACCACAGCCCCTCGATCGTGCTGCTGGCCACGCTGCCGCTTGCCGGCGTTCCCGAAACCGCCGTGACGCCCGTGCAGTCCTGGCTGTCGGTAAAGTCGTAGCAGACGCCCTTGACGCCGTCGCCCTGGATGATGGAGCCGGACCCGGCTTCGCCCGTCCAGACGCCCAGCACTCCAGACTGTTCCTGCCCGTAGTTTGTGGCGGTGGAAGGAACGAGCACGGAGCCTGTGACTGCAGCAAGATTGCTGCTGGCTCCAAACGGGCCCAGATAGGCGAGCGCCGCGCTGGCGTCGGCCGGGGTGGAGTTGTCGCCGGTGAAGAACTGGAAGTGGTCTTCGCTGGTGTCAGACCAGTCGGGAAATCCGAAGCGCCGCGCCGAAGATCCCAGCGCGTCAAACTGATTCGCCTGCAGGATGTGAATGTTGGAGGGCACGCTGCTGGGCGCGGCGCCGGTGTAATTCGGCGCAACGTAAACCCAGCCTCCGCCCGAGCCGAGCGCGGCGATGGCAGCACTTTCCGTGGCCTTGGCCGCGCACCAGTTGAGCCCGCTGTTCGTGTCGCTGCCGGCCTGCGAGCTGACATACTGCGTGTCGCTTGCGCCATCCGAGCAGCCGCCCGACGTGCCCCCCACAATCTGCCAGAGGCCGTTGTAGTAGTAGCCAAACTCCGTGGTGGAAGCGCCGGCGGCGGTGTTGATGGGCTGCCAGTTGACGGCGTTGGTGGGCGCAGTGAAGGAATGGCCTCCGGTGGCGTCCTGGATGAGCGTGAGATAGATCCACTCGCCCGTGTAGGGCCGCACCAGTTTGGAGCTGGTCACGTTCTGTGTGAGCGTGATCTGGAAAGTGTTCTGGCGAGAGACCGGAATGCTGACGGGCGAAGTGTCCGGCAGCTTGTCCACGCCGGAAAGCTGCTGGCCCGCTCCCGGGATGCCCTGCGC
>JBJKQK010000194.1:0-3641 GCA_046705285.1 Terriglobia bacterium | reverse complement strand
GCTTGCCGCAACAGGCCGCGCTTGAGCGGGCCCATGAAGCGCTTTTTTATGTCGGACTGGGCGAAGCGCGCTATCGTACGCTCGCCACTTATTCCCAGGGCATGAAACAGCTTGCCAAGCTCGCCCAGGCAATTGCGCACGGGCCAAGACTCGTGATTCTGGACGAGCCGACCAACGGCCTTGACCCTCCGGCACGCCAACGCATGATCCGCCTGGTGCGCGAGATTCGCGACACGGGTGAACTGCACATCGTCCTCTGCTCGCACCTTCTGCGGGACGTGGAGGAGTGCTGCGACGCAGTCATTATTCTCAAGGAAGGCCACATCGTGCATTTCTCGAACCTGGAGGAAGAGCGGCAGGCGAACCCGAGGTTTCTGGAAATGGAGACTTATGGGGATGACGGGGCGTTCGCGGGAGCCGTGGCGCAGCTTGGCTGTGAATGCGCGCCTTCTGGAAGCCACCGCATGAAGATTATTCTACCCGAACACTTTGAGATGAACGCGCTTTTCCGCGTGGCCGCGGAGCGCAATGTGCAGTTGCGGCGATTGAGCTTTCGGCGCGACTCGTTGGAAGACATTTTCCTGAAGGCGATGGAAGGCGCAAATGGCCGTCCGTAAACGCACCTACCACGCATACTCCGGCCCACTGACGGGTGAGCGGACGCGCTTCGCGATTCTATTCCGCTACTCGTGGGACAACGTGATGCGCTCAAGGTTTGCGTCCGTGTACCTGGTGGTATGCCTGCTTGTCGCCGTCGTTTTCGGGGCAATCATCTACGTGAGCCACAGCGCCATTCTGATGGCCCTCTTGCGAATGGCCGGGCACTCAAAAGACGTTGTGGATGTCAGTTTCTTTTACCACTTTATCCGGATCGAGCTGGCCCTGGCGCTGATCCTTGTGGCGTTCGCAGGACCGGGATTGATTTCGCCCGATCTGGCGAACCAGGCGCTGCCGCTCTATTTTTGCCGCCCTTTGTCCCGTGCCGAATATGTTCTTGGCAAGTTTTCCGTTCTTGCCGTGCTGGTATCCGTGATCACCTGGCTCCCCGGCCTGATGCTCTTTGCGCTTCAGGGCAATCTTGCAGGCTGGAGTTGGGCCTCCGCTCACCTGCAGGCGGCACGCGGCATCTTTCTCGGATCGCTGGTCATCATTCTGGTTTATTCCGCGCTGGCGCTGGCTGTTTCGGCATGGTTCAGGCGGAAGGTCCTGGCTGGAGGAGTTTTGCTCGGGGTGTTTTTTGTCGGGTCAGGCCTCGGCCATACGGTTGACGAGACGCTCAAAACACATTGGGGTGGGCTGATCGATATTGGCGGGCTGATTGGGCAGGTGGTTGCCGGCCTTTTCGGCCTGCAGCCCGGGCACAACGAGGGCGTGGCCATTTCTCCGGCGATGGCCGGATTAGCGCTTCTCGTGGTGTGTGGCTTTTGCTTTTACCTCATCGAGCACAGAATCAGGGCGCGCGAGGTGGTTCGCCAGTGAGAGAGAAATCGCATCGAGGCGGGCAGCAATGCGAGAAATGTTGAGTCGCGCTCCGAATGAGGCGGCCCGGGCTTTTGAGACAGGAGAAAAGGTTGCCATCCGCGGCACAAAACGACCGAATCGTTTTTGAAGACGTTTCCAAGTTCTACGGCGAAGTTCTGGGCGTAAACCGCGTGGACCTTTCCATCCCCTCCGGCATCACCAGCCTGGTGGGTCCCAATGGCTCAGGCAAGACGACCCTGATGAATCTGATGACAGGCCTCATCAGCCCCAGCCGCGGGCGTGTAAGCGTGCTTGGCGTTTCACCTCGCGAGCCGGACCGCCTCTTCGGATTCACCGGCTACTGCACTCAGTTCGATTCATTTCCGCGCGGACTTACCGGATACCAGTTCGTCTATTCCTACCTTCGTTTGTTCGGCATGTCGTCTTCAGAGGCCGGCCACCTTGCGTTTGAGGCAATCGATCGCGTCCATCTGACGGACGCAGCGCATCGCCAGATCGCGGGCTACAGCAAAGGCATGAGGCAGCGCATCAAGCTGGCGCAGGCCATCGCGCATCATCCTTCCGTGCTGATCCTCGATGAGCCGCTGAACGGGCTGGACCCCCTGATGCGCTCCGAAGCGATAACGCTTTTCCGCGAGCTCGGGGGCCGGGGGCTTCACCTGATCATCTCCAGCCACGTGCTGCATGAAGTGGATGTGATCTCCGACCAGGTGATTATGCTCAGCAACGGCTACGTTATCGCAGAGGGGCAGATCCGTGAGGTCCGCAGCGAGATTCGCGAGCAGCCGATGCAGATCCAGATTCAATGCGACAAGCCGCGCGCCCTGGCTTCGCTGCTGTTTGAGCAGGAGCAGGTTGCCGAGGTGCGGCTTCATCCGGACGGCCGCGGCATGCTGGTCAAAACCCGCGATGCCGACCGCTTCTATCTTGGTCTGAACCATATCGCCCAGAACGGCATCGGGATTGAATCGATTGCCCCGGCCGACGACGACGTTCTGTCGGTCTACGAATACCTGATCGGCACGGAGGACTCGACAAAGTGAGCAAGTCTTCGTGGCAATTGTGGCGTGAGCAGATTTTCGGCGTGGCGCGGATTGACCTGAAGCGGAATTTCCTCACCCGACGGGCCCTGTGGGTCTATCTGATTGCGCTGGCGCCGGTGGCGATTTTCGGAGTCGGGACCCTGGTGCGCCTTGAGACGCATGCACAGCCTGCCCTGGGAATGGACACCCGCCACTTCGCCACGACGTTTCAGACTTTTTATCTCCGCTTTGTGGTTTTCTTCGGGTGTGCCGGAGTGTTCCTGAAGCTGTTCCACGGCGAGATGTTAGACAGGAGCCTGCATTATTACTTTCTGGCTCCGCTTCGCAGAGAAGTCCTGCTGGCTGGGAAGTACCTGTCCGGCCTGACCGCTGCGTCGGCGATTTTCTGCCTCAGCGTTGTACTCCAGTTTGCCGCCCTGTATGGCAGCCATAGTCCGGGCACGATCGAACAGTTTCTTTTCCACGGCCACGGATGGGAGCAACTGGCAGCCTATCTGGGCGTGACGATCCTGGCCTGTGTAGGTTACGGCAGCGTTTTCCTGTTTCTCGGAGTGTTGTTCCGCAATGCGCTCCTTCCCTCGATCGCTGTCCTTGTTTGGGAAAGCTTGAGCGGCTATCTGCCACCACTGTTGCAAAAGGTGAGCATCATCTACTATTTGAAATCTCTCTGCCCCGTCGATGTGGCAGCAGCGACAAACTATGGGGGCGGAGTTCTTTCCTTCTTCTCATTTAACCCCGAGCCGGCTCATGCTTCCACCGCTATCCTGGCCCTGTTGATTCTCAGCTCCGCGTTGCTCGCGGCCGCGAGCCTGCGCCTTCGCCGCATGGAAATCGACTACCGCACTGAATGATCGAGCAAGCCTGTAACCAGGCACGCTGGCGATCGCCGTTGTGAAGAAGTCCTCTTTCAATTCTGTGAACGGTGTCTGCGCTTGCGCCCCGGCTCGCGCTGCTCTCGCTCCCGTGGCGGTCAGGTTTTCCCTCAGTGGTTGTACCAGCAGCGGAACAACTGCCGGGTGTCATCAGTACATCAAACGCCCGGTTGAGTTAGCACGTGATCTGTCTGCTAGAGGCAGAGCGGGTATCAGCCAATCTGTTAGAAGGGAGGCAGATCGC
>JBJKQK010000193.1:0-6700 GCA_046705285.1 Terriglobia bacterium | reverse complement strand
CACTCTCAAGTCGGAGGGAGATAGAGAACTTGTGTGCAATAATCACTTAATTTTATAGTTCTGTCAACGCAAGCCAAGACACAACCTGTCAAGAAACCGCTGGTCGAAGACAAAGGCTTTCTCTACCCGGCAGCCGGTGGGAAGACGGCGCGCCGGGTGGTGGCGAAGGCGTAGCATCATGCCGGAGAGTTGTTCCCACTAGAGGGGTTGATGCCAGTAAATGGCTATCGGCGCAAGCTGTAGTGAACGGTGCTCCTAACCTGCGTGTACATGATGAGCCCCTTCCATTAACAAGCGAGCAACGCCTTAGACACACAGGACAACGCATCATCATCTTGTTGCATTGACCCGCTACCCCGCTTAATAGACGGGCCACCCGCACATGGTCTCTATTCAATTTTTGCCTTTTCAATCAAAACAGAGCCTTGCAGTTTCACTTGCCTAACGCACCCGACCAACTCTCGTACCGACACCCGCCCCTTTCGTCATCTTTATAAAAAGCAAGGTAAGTCATCAACTCGTACGGCACAAACTGTTCTTGCTGAGGATAGTGCTTTGCGAGCTGATGGTAAGGCCGCCAGGTACCGGAGTTAATGTAGATCTGGTCCAAAATGCCTTGAGGTGCGCCAGTAACCTCCAGCGGGACGAGCACATGGTTGTGCGTGTGTCCATACACAATGCAACGCGCGCTGCGGTCGAGGAAGGCGGGTTCATGCAAGGCATTGTTGTAGTCCGGGCAATCGGAAGAACGAAACAGACCGCCGAATTTCCGTACCAGCCTGCTGAGCATATTGAAGGAGAACCCGCTCGTTAGGTCCTGAGCCCACCTTACCCGATTGACCTTAGGGTGATTTCTGACGAAGGGAACCTTAAAGAATTCTGAGGCAAGCTGGTTCCAGACCTGCCTGACGTGTTTCGCCGTCAGAGGATCGGGACAGGTGCGGCGAAGAAGTCCGTCGATCCACGCGGCGATGTCCGAAAGCGGGCGAATATTGTCTATCTCTCGCAACCCCTCGATGAATTCCTGTGGGACCGTTGCGCCCAGTTGCGCCCGAACTGCGGGCGAGAACCTATCAATCAGGTCAACTACAACCGCGTCACCGATTGAAGACCGGTTGCGATCACCGTCGTAATTATCGGGATCATAAATGTCTCCGTGCCTGGCGAAAACAGAATGCTGCTGGTACGCCGTCCAGAGCTTCGTGAAGGCAGGCGACTGGCGGAACTCCGCCGGGTCATGCGGGAAGGTCTCGTCGGGGGAGTTAGCGAGCCCCATGCCATCGACGATCTCCCGGCGGAGGTTGTCATAAGCCGGGCCCGGAAGGTGGAAAAACCAATCGTGGTTGCCGACCATGTAGTAGGTATGAACAGAAACGGGAACGCGCCCTTCGGCATCGGGCTCCCAACCCACATCGGCGGGTTTCGCGTCCGGAGTCGCGCGTGGAATGGTGACCGTCCTGCTGTCTTTGAAGCTTTTCACGATGGCCAGAGACTCTCTGTTATGGAAGAGGATCTTCTGGGTGATGGCGGTGATCTTGCCGATGAAAGCTCCGCTCTGCGGGTCATCCCACGGCCTCACAGGATCGTCAAGCCACTGCGTGGACCGGATGACGTCCAGGATGTCGCCGAGCAACAGGAGGTGTAATTCCTTGATGGGGTCGTATCGGCCGTCGGCGCGCTTGGACGCATCGTAGGCAAGATCACTTAACTCCTGTGCGAAAATCCGGAAAGCGCCCGTGCGGACCGTTTTACCTGAAGACCCGTCGCTCAGGTGTGTATCACTGATAATGACTAGCATCTGTCCCTCCCCCCTTGATTCAGGAATGGAACAATTCCCTCACGCTTTACCTGGCGCACTTCTGCCAAAGCTTGCCCAGGCAGGATCGACTAAAATCAGCGAGAGCGTCGAGACGCACCTTGGCCGATCCAGCGTGAGTTACGTGTATTGAAGAGATCAGTTTCACAATCTCGCCTGCGCCCATTCGCAGGATTCCTGCTCCCACCATGCATCCTGTTTTGTCCGTGCCGCGTAGCCGGGTAAAAATGATGCTCCTTCTGTCCGATTCCGATTTCGCAACCTTCTGCTTGTTGTCCAGTTTGCCAGCACGGCGGAAGAGGTCGGAGGCACCTCGCCCTGCCGAAATGTTTTCTCCCCAGGGCGCTTAAGCGATGTGCCCGTAAAGGTCGGCAGGGTGATTCTGGTCTGGGAGAAAGGCGTGGACATCGTGTATGTGAACCGACTCGTGCAGCGTTAGCGGTGCGCCCCCGCCCCCTTTCTCTCTTTCGGCCTGATCTGTCTAGCCGAATGAAAATCCACGAAGTGATTCGGGCGACGACTCCGAAGGCCCATGGCGAAGGAGTACTCGATATCCTTGCCGATGGCCGCGAGGCGGTAGTCGACGACGGTGATCCCCAGCCGGCCGCGCTTCCACACCCTAAGATTTCATTGCCAGACATCAGCGCCCGCGCGATTTCTCGCTGAAATCGGCAGCTTGGATAGAATTCCGTCAACCAGGGATTAACCTCCAACCGCGATCCGCAGTCGCTTCGGGATGGACCTTGTTGTACCTCACAGTGGCTTGTCCAGTTCCGCGAGCATCAGCGGGAAGACGTCACGGGCTGCCACCGTACCCATGAAAACGTCCAGGTGGCTGTAGCCCGGCAAAGTGTGCAGAGAATGGTAATTCGGGCGTTGCGAATTGAAATATTCCCAGGTCCTGACCTGGCTCACTGGAAGGAAACAGCGATTCGCCTCTCCGGCGAAAAAGGCGAAGCGCGCGTCGGTCTGCGGAGGCCGGGCCAGGAAATCCTCGGGCAGTTCTCTCAGTCCTTCGACGCTAACCAGATGGCCACGCTCGACGCACCGCTTCATCTGCTCGAAGAAGGTCAGCGGAACCTTCGCAAATTCGTGCTTCAACCACTCGTGCGTTTCGTCACTCAGGTTCTCGTGCCGCCAAAGCGCCGGATGGCCGCTGCCGTATGTGAAACTGACTTCCTTGCAAACAGGGTTGTTGCACTCGTGGTGGGTGAGCTCGACGATGGAATTCACCACCTTGGCCGCGAGCGTTGGTGCACGCAGCCCCCACTGCGGGTTAAGGTACTCTGTAGCGCCTTGGATCAGGGGCAAAGCGTATTTGATCTTGAAGGCGGAAAAATCGGGAATAATGGTGTGCAGCGAGACCGCATTGGAGACGATGGTCTTCACCTGCGGACACAAGCCCGCCACTGCGGACATCATCAGGCTTGTGGAACCCTGGCAGTGGATCACCGCCTTGATTTCATTCGCCCCGGTGAGTTCGGTGATCTTCCACACGGCCACGGGATGGTCGTAGACCGCTGCTTGGTCCAGGGTCCAGCGATTGGGAGGAAGGTCGATGCTGGCACGCCAGTTCTCGAGCCAGACATCGTAGCCGTGTTCGATCAGAAAAGCGACGACGTTCTCTGGCGTGGGCGCACGGAAAATGTTGGCGCGGACCCCGGCGCCGTGCACTAGGAGAACCGGCCCTTTCGTAGCGGGCTTCTTGCCCTCGACGTGGATTAGGTTGCACTCGAACCCGTCGCCGGCGCGGAAGGGGATAACGGTATCCCTGAAAGTTGGCATTGGCTTTCCTCTGCAGGTGCCCGTTTCTGCCCTGTCATGGTCAGGGCTTCCCCGGCGTCCTGAAGATCCTTCCGTATTTCTGGGCCAGCACGCCCAGGAAGAAGCGGGCAAAGCTGGCTTCCGCTTCAAGCCTTTGCTTGAGATTCGCCGCGTTAATGGCCCGAATGGTTGTCAGCTGGCGCAGGAAGTCCTGCGGGCGAATGACAAGAATTCCCTTGCCCAGCACAGGTGCCTGATTTTTCGCGCCATCGTGTACCTTGATATAGAGTGTGGTGGTGTCGGCCCAGACATCGGTCAGGGGATGGTCGCGGATCAGCTTAAAGCCTTCAAAGAAGTAGACGCGGCCGTCCTGGGCGGCCAGCGGCATCTTGTACCACATGCGGCGCGTCGCGGGCTCCCTCGGGTCAACCACAAAGAGGTTGAAAGTTCCATTGTTTACGGTCAGGGGGTGGGGCGAAAGCGCAGGAGCGATGACGGTTCCCACGATGCGCGCTTCATGCTGCGGATCGCTCACCATCGACTCGACATCTTCGGAAGTGATAGTCAGCGTGAAGGTGAAAGGCGAGTTGTCCTTCTTGCCCTGCTCCTCGCCCCGCCGGTAGTCGTCCTTGACGCTGGTTGAGAAGTAGCCGCTCATGGTCTCGGTGAACTCGATACCCACCTTCTGCGGCGCCGACGGCTCAGGCGGAGCGGATGGCAGGTCATACTTGATTTCCCAGCCGCGGTCCTTTGCCACAATCGCCACCGCGCGTTCTGCCAGCGCCGAGATAGTGAGCAGCGGATTCACTCCGAGTGGCCGAGGGACGATCGAGCCATCCATCACATAAAGACCGTTGTAGACGTCCGCGCCCTGCGACGAGGAAAAGACCTGTCCTTTGTGGTTCACCACTCCTTGCGCGGCGTCTTCGCCCATCACGCATCCGCCGAGGGGATGCACGGTGATCAGGCTGTTGTTCAGCAGCCGCGTCCACAGTGGATTCTTGACAAACGTTCCACCTAGTGCCTCGGACGCCTGCTGAAGTCGTTCGTTCACCTTCTCAAAAATCGGCTGGTCGCCGACTCCCGGCCAGTGGATGCGCAGCCGGTCGTTTTCCAGCGACATGCGTCCGCCGCCGTCGTCGTGCGTCATCACCAGATAAGTTTGTGTGTCTCGGATGGCGCCATGGTAGGGCCCGTCCACCCAGCTTGCCAGACGCTGCACGCCCTCACGAAACTCCTTTTCCACGCCGGTGGGTCCCTCACGTCCCAGCAGGTCTGCAGCTACCGCGAGCGCTCCGGGCAAAAATCCGGCGATCGGGCCCGGCGGCGAGCCCTCCTCAATAATCATGCCGTCATCCAACACGGGCTGTTTGCGCAAGTCGATGACGCTGGTGATGCATGGCCCTACGGGGGGAATCTCGCCTGGGCGGTGATGCCCCCAGCCTACGCCGTTGATCACGTGGTCGGTGTCGTAAGCGAAGCCCAGCACATCGCCATTGCCGGTGAATCGCTGGCCCACCTGGTCAGAAAGCGCCAGGCCATGTATCTTCGAACGTAGCAGGATCTCGGTCGATCCCAGCGACCCCGCGCCCAGGATCAGCACGTCGGCGCTCACCGTCATTTCCGGGGCATGGAATTTCTCCCTCCCCACACCAAGCACTTCGCCATGCACCAGCCAGCGGCCGTCGTCTTGTTCCACCCACTGCACGTCCACCTCGGTATAAATCTCCGCACCGTGGTTTCTGGCGTCTGGCAGATAGTTCATGATCAGCGTGTTCTTGGCCGCGTAGTTGCACCCGGTCACGCAATCGCCGCAGCATGAGCACGGCTGCTGTTCCACGCCAACATGATTTGTGCCTTTCACCGTGAAGTTGACATTAATAGGAGTTCGTTCGAAGGGCGCGCCCATCTTTTTTGCCGAAAGCTCATGCGCCTCCAACTTGGGCAGCGTGGGGAAGCCGGAAGTTGGATAAGGGGCCGGTTTCAACATCTCCTCTGCGTGGCCGTAACCTGCTTCAAGTCCCGCCGCCAGATCGTCTCTCAAAGCCTTGGGCCACCGCTTGTCGTCGAAAACCCGCGGCTCCGCATGCAGCGCGACGTTGGCATTGACCAGCGATGTTCCGCCCAATCCACACCCCTTGAAGACGTTGATGTCCTCATTGACATTGAATTCGTAGAGCCCCGTCTTGGAGCCGATGTGTTCGCCGGGCAGGTCCAACTGCATTTCGTCGAGCGTGTGAAACTCGGTATCTGGGTACTCGCCCGGCTGGAATTCCTTGCCGCGCTCCAGTACGCAGACCTGTTGGCCCGCGCGTGCCAAGCGCGAGGCGGCGATGGAAGCGCCGTAGCCGGAACCGATCACCACCACCGTATAGTGCTGCTTCAGCTTCTCAATGGGCATCGAAAGGCGAGCCATAAATGTACCCTCCGGGAAGCAAGTAAGTTACCAGCACGCAGACTGCACTTGTCCGATCACTACCCCTGTTTTTCTGTTCAGATTAGCCGAGAAAGGTTTCGACTCCTGCACGTATACCATTAAACAAGGGCGGATGCAAGGAGAACCAAAGACAAAACATCATGAGTTGACTGGAACTTGATCGTCATTGGCTGCCATTTCGCGCCCATGGGTCATCCAGAATGCTACGCGTTCCGCGAGGGCGCTGATGGTCAACGACGGGTTCACAGAGAGCGCTGAAGGGATAGCGGAACCGTCGGCAACATACAGGTTTGGGTAATCCCAAACTTCTCCGTGGTGCCGCACGACGCTCAAAGTCCTGTCCTCTCCCATTGGGGATCCACCGAGCGGATGAGCCGTCAGCAGCTTTCGCAGAGGCCATCGCCACAACAGGCTGGTTTCGTACTTGCCGCCCAGGCTGCGGCTGAGGTATCTCAGCGCCCGCTCGATTTCAAGGAACAGTTGCCGGCTCTTCCGGTGATTCCATTCGACATCGATCCGGCCATCCTTCAGTCTCAATCTGCCGTCCGCGGCATCCGTGCCCATGCCCAGGTAGGGCAGCATGCGGGTGGTAGCTCCGCCTCGGAACAGGCGGTCAGCCTCGAATGCCACGCGGCCAGCGTCAGCTCCCACAGTGGCTGCCACATACGATGCCACGGCCTTGA
>JBJKQK010000192.1:0-5369 GCA_046705285.1 Terriglobia bacterium | reverse complement strand
CTCTATAAACGGATGTCCGAAGGAACGGGAGGAAAGCGGTTGGCCGGTCTGGAAACTACCAGAAGAGATTTAGTGAATTTTGATCAGACTATCACTGTAGAAACGATCAATTTGAAGTCGCCGATTCTTGAACCTATGAGGCACACTGCCAACTGCAGTGGCGCAGCGTGTGAATCGCCACGGTAACAGAAATGAACAACGGGAATGGAACATCGAGCAATGGAAAAAGCCTCCTGGTAATTGGAGGCGGGATTGCCGGGCTGACCGCAGCGATTGAAGCAGCGGAGGCGGGATGTAGCGCCATCCTCATCGAGAAATCACCTTATCTCGGTGGCCGGACTATAGCCTTTAATCAATATTTTCCCAAGTTGTGCCCGCCAACGTGCGGGTTCGAAATCAATTTCCGGCGCATCAAGAACAACCCCCGGATCACGGTTCTCACGCAGGCGGAACTGGAGGAACTGACCGGTTCGGCCGGCAATTACGAGGCAACGGTGAAGATTTCACCGCGTTTCGTCACCGACTCCTGCACTCTTTGCGGTGCGTGCGCGGACGCGTGTCCGGCGGAGAGGGCGGACGAGTTCAACTATAAGTTGGCGAAAACTAAAGCAGTTTATCTGCCGCACAAAATGGCTTTCCCCGCTCAATACGTGATTGATCGGGACGCGTGCAAGAAAGATTGTTCTGCCTGTGCGGATGCCTGCCAGTATGGGGCGATCAACCTTGACCAGCAGACCGAGCGGAAGAAGTTCCATGTTGCCGCCGTTGTGCTGGCGACTGGATGGGCTCCGTACGAAGCGACCAAAATTGCGAATCTCGGGTTTGGCCAGTTCCCCAACGTAGTCACAAACGTTATGCTTGAGCGGATGGCCGCTGCGAACGGTCCCACTGCGGGAAAGATCCTGCGGCCATCGGATGGCAAGGCGCCGGCGACCGTTGCCTTCGTGCAGTGCGCGGGCTCCCGGGATGAGAACCACCTGCCTTACTGCTCGAGCGTCTGCTGTTCAGCCTCACTGAAGCATAGCACTTACATCCACAACCTCTATCCCGAAGCCCAGATCATGATTTTCTATATTGACGTGAGAACACCGGGTTTCCTGCAGGACTTTTACGCCAAGGTGGCTGCGAACGACCACTTAAAAATGATCAAGGGAAAAGTGGGGAGGGTTGAAGAGGACCCCCAAACGCACGATTTGCTGGTGACGGCAGAAGACGCGCTGGCGGGGAAGAAATTGACCCAGAGATTCAATTTGGTGGTTCTGGCAACGGGGATGGTACCGCAGACAAGCGGGCTTCCAGTGAAGTTGACATTGGATGAGTTCGGATTTGTAACAAACCGAACACCGGGCATTTATGCAACCGGCTGTGCGAAGCGGCCTGAGGAGGTTTCAGCCACGGTTCGGGATGCTACCGGTGCGGCGTTGAAGGCTCTCCAGTGTGCTGTAAGGGGCTCTCACCATGGGTAGGAGACTACGGGTTTACATCTGCATCGGCTGCTCCATCGGTGAATCGATTGATGTCAATGTCTTGCTGGATGTCGCCCCAGAAAAGTACAAGCCCGCTGTTTGCAAAACTCATCCATTCCTGTGCGGCGAGGAGGGACTGTCAGCTATCCGAAACGATCCTGCGTAGAGCGCGGTGGCCATCAACGCTATGGATTCGCTTGTCGCAGACTTTGGAATATCCAAAGCAATCAACGCCCGCTTGCGAGACAAGGCGCTGGAGAAGCCCATCCTTCCGCGCATCATCAAGACGGACCGGATGAAGCTGGGATACTACGAAAGCAGCAGTCCCCACATACGGCCGCGAGTTCCTGTCACCGAGCGCGATATGGCAACCGAGATCAAGCAGAACCTTTCAGAAGCGGACGCACTGGCAGAAGCCAATCGTTGCATGTCCCGTGACATGTGCATGGATCGTGAAACCTCTTGGATGTATTGCACGAACAACTGCTTCGTGAAGTTTCCCAAGGGCGAGCACTACAAGATTAAGTTAGAGCTCTGCAATGGGTGACAGAAGTGAGCGCAAGAGTGCCCGTACGGGTATATCGAAATGGTTTAAAGGAGATAGAGAGTATGCCTACCTATGAAGCCCAAGGAAAAGTCTACGACGTCGACGAAGATGGGTTCCTTCAGGACCCCGGCCTCTGGAATGACGATGTTGCCAAGGATTTTATGTCTACCGAAGGGATCGCCGAATTGACCGAGGACCACTGGAAGGTGATCCGCTATATTCGCAACTACTATCTGGAGTTCGGTATTGCCCCGATGGTTCGCAAGGTGTGCAAGCAGACGGGTTTCAGTCTGAAAGAAATCTACAATCTGTTCCCCTCAGGACCTGCTAAGGGTGCATGCAAGCTTGCCGGTCTTCCGAAGCCGACCGGATGTGTGTAGGGCGATGGAATGCTCAACCTTTTACCGGAGCGGGAGCGATTTATGGCCAGGGAATAGTTGGCTCTTACACCTTGACAGGGGCGTGCGATATCTGCTTTGGCAGTAGCCGAGCGAAAAGACCTCTTAAGCTTCCTGATTGAAGGGTATCCAGCAGCAATCTGGCAACGGCCTTATACCACGATTCCTATATATCAGGTTTCAATCCCCAGCGTTTTTACCTTGCGCCACAGTGTTGAGCGGTGCATGCCCAGTTCAGCGGCGGCCTTGGAGCGATTGCCCCCGTAGTGGTGAAGTGCCTGAAGAATCAGCGCTCTCTCGCCGAGCGAATGCCCGTTGCCGTTTCGAGGTGTGAGAGGAGACCTGATGTGTTCAGGCAAATGCTCCGGCTTGATCTCTTCACCGTGGCACATGACAAAGGCATGTTCAATTGCATTCTCAAGTTCACGGACGTTGCCTGGCAACGGGTGACTCCTCAGCAAGGCCATCGCTTCCGGGCCCACCCGCTCGACCGTTTTGCCAGTCTTCTTGCGAAAGGATGCAACGAAGTGGTCCACCAGAAGGGGAACGTCTTCCGGCCTCTCACACAAGGGCGGGATCGAAAGGTTGACGACGTTGATCCGATAATACAAGTCTTGGCGGAACGTCCCATGGGTGATGGCCTCTTCCAGGTCAGAATTCGTGGATGCAATGATGCGAGCGTCGGCCCGGAGTGTTTTGACCGAGCCGAGGGGACGATACTCTCCGTTGTTCAGCACGCGCAACAGTTTTGCCTGAAGCGCCATGTCCATCTCGCCGATCTCATCGAGCAGCAGGGTGCCGCCGGCAGCCACGGCAAATTGTCCGGGCTTGTCTTGCTTCGCGTCGGTGAAGGCACCTTTTTCATATCCAAATAACTCAGACTCCAGGAGTGTGGTCGGGATAGCGGCGCAATTGAGACGAACGTACGGGCCGTAGCACCGTGGGCTCAGGTTGTGAATCACCTGCGCAAACACTTCCTTGCCGCAGCCGCTCGGTCCCTGGATCAGAACGTTACACTCCGACGCGGCAACGTCCGGCATCAGGCTAATGAGTTCTTGCATCCTTGGGTTGACGCTCACAATATCATCAAGCGTGCGTCTTTGCCCGAGATTTCTGCGGAGACGTTCGACCTCGGAAATATCGCGAAAGAATTCCACTGCGCCGACGCGGTTTCCCAAGTCATCCTTCAGCAGGGTTGTCGTTACCTTGACGGGTAACTCTCGACCGTCCCTGGTGAGAATCGTCACTCGTGCGTTGCGCACCGGATTGTGAGTCTTAAGGGTGTCTTTGAGGGCACATTGGCGGTGGCAGAGTTCGGTGCGAAAAATGTCGAAGCAATGTTTGCCGATCGCCTCCGCTCGCCCAAAGCCGGTAATCCGTTCCGCCGCCTTGTTGAACGAAGTGATGACACTGTTCCGGTCAACCGTGAAAACTCCGTCGCTTATGCTGTCAAAAATGAGGCGGCTGAGTTTCGCCTCCACAACTTCCTCCCGTGGCCGTCTGCAATCATTAATTATATCGACCGTTGCCTTCGGCCCGCAACGCTCTTGCTCCATCGAACGATTACCAATGCGACTGGAATCTGCGACAAGCATGCGTGCGGCCCTACCTGGACACGGCTTTGGATTCGATCTCAAGCTTATCTGCAATCAGGCGCGCGGGGCTATTCAGAAGGAATTGGTCGCTGCGCTCCGGTCCGACCAGTACGACGGGACAGACGAACCCCTCGGCGAAATCCTCAATCGGACGACGGCCGAACATTACGCCCTTGTAGAGGTAGGCAAGAACCAGCACTTGAAATTCGTGTACGACCAGGCACCGGTGCATCTCCGTCCATTCGGTGCGCTCGCAGAGGCGAAAACCAACATTGAGGTAATCGCCGGCGCGCTCATCGTAGTAAAGTCGCAGTTCCTTCTCCCGCTCGATCGCGAGCTTCTCCCGCGCTGCCTTCGTAAGCAAATCGGCTCGATGGGTGGCTGGGTCGTACGGATCGTCTAGAAAGTGGAATACGTTGAGTTGTATCCCGTGCATGCGGGCCAGACTCACGGCGTAATCGAAGGCCCAGTCGCCGGCGGTTGAGTAATGGGCACAGAAACCGACTGCATTAAGCGTTGAAATTGCCATAGTCACCTTCCACTGTTGAATATTGTGCAGCAACCAGCAGTTATCACTTCAGCGGAACACCGGCTCCGCGCCAAGTGCTTTCGGTTGCCTCTTTCAGGTAATAATCGGAGTACACGGCACCGATCGGGTTATTAGCCAGGGACTTGTCCTTGACGAAGAGCGTTGTCGCCGGCACTTCGCTGAATCTGGAGAAGATGCAGTCCGCCCCGATGCACAGGCCCACAACCACGTTAAAGTCGGTCGCAACCCGGTTTAGGGCTTCTGCCTGACCCTGGGGATTGCAGGCGACTTGCCTCGCCAGAATCTCCCCTTTCTCTGTGTACAATTCGCTAAATGGATCAGGTACGACAATCCCGCCGACTTTGCAGCACACAGGGTATGTAGTGAAGAACCGGCGGAACACCCGAACCACAATCTCGGCGGGCTCCAGCAAGTCCGTACAGTAGGCCAGTCCGATACGTTGGTACCGCATTTCCAGACAGTAATAGACCAACTCGGACAGCCGACAAAGCGTTCGCCCTTTTTCATTGGAGACGTCCAAAGACGCTTCGAGCATGCGAATCGTTGTTGAGTCCCTGGCAGCAGGCGAGGTCGATGCTTTCGCGGCCTCGCAGGACTTCCCTCGCAGGCATTCGTGTTCCTGGCATGCCAGGCAGTCAACTCGACCGCAATCTGCCAGCTCTTCTGAGAGTCCACCGTCAAACGATTCGTTGAGTGTTGGCGGATCATCTCGCTCCGGTGGACAGTTGTCCTCGCGAGGAACCAACCCAAAGCCGCTATGCAACATTCCAGTTTGCAGAGCATCAAGGAGTTCGTGAATCGACCCTGCGACAT
>JBJKQK010000191.1:0-50656 GCA_046705285.1 Terriglobia bacterium | reverse complement strand
CAGAAACTGGACCACAAACAGCCCAGCGAAAATATACGTAAGCGTCGGGCACTCACGCCAGCGGCCAGTTGCCACTTTTGCTACCGAATAGGCAATCAGCCCGAAGGCGATGCCGTCCGCTATGCTGAAGGTAAGCGGAATGCCGACGAGAATGAGGAAGGCGGGAAGGTATTCCGTGGGATCATCCCAACTGAACTCCCGGACCGTCTTGAGCATCATCGAGCCGACCACGATGAGCGCCGGGGCAAGTGTCGGATAGAGGGTAGTGGCCTGATTGCCGGAGTTCGTGCCGACCCGAACGCCACCGCCGATCATCGCCGCCAGAGGACTGAAGAACACGGCAGCCAGCAGCAGGCATCCGGTCACCATGTTGGCTAGCCCTGTACGCGCACCATCAGAGACGCCGGCGGCTGATTCGATGTAGCAGGTAATGGTTGATGTTCCCAACCCGGCGCCAATGGTCGTCCCCACCGCATCGGCAAACAGGGCTCGCCCCGCGCGGGGAAGCTTGCCTTCCCGCAGCAGGCCGGCCTGCTGGCCAACTCCCACGAGCGTCCCGATGGTGTCAAACAACGCCAGATAGAAGAGCACAAAAATAGCGGCTGCAAGCTTCGACGTTGAGAGCGAGAAAAGCGCGTGCAGATCGAATTTCAGGAACGTGGGCGCCAGGTGAATCTGCGTCGAAAAAATGCCTTGAAAATGAATCAGTCCAAACGCGGCTGCGATGGCGGTTGTGGCGATGATGCCAAGCAGGATCGCTCCTCGCACTCCGAAACCCAGCAGCACCACGAGGACCAGTAGCCCGAGCACGCTGGCCAGGGTCGCCGGCTGGCTGAAGTCTCCAAGCCGGACCAGCGTCCCGGGGGCCCCGACCACCAGGCCACCATATTCCAGTCCAATCAGGGTGATAAAGAGTCCGATGCCGGCAGCGATGCCGCGTTTCAATGAGTCGGGGATCGAGTTGACAATTTTCGCTCTAATGCCCGTAAGCGTGATCGCGATAAAGAAAATTCCGGCAAGCAGCACGGCGCCGAGCGCTTGCTGCCACGAGAGCCCGAATCCCAGCGGGGCTGCAGCACAGAGTGTGTAAACAAAAAAGAAGTTTTCTCCCATGCCCGGGGCCAGCGCCACGGGATAGTTGGCGATCAAGCCCATCAGGAAAGTAGAAAACGCTGCCGCCAGGCAGGATGCGCTGAGCACCGCCTGGAAGTTCATTCCGGCCTGCGACAGCACTCCTGGCTGCACAAAAATAATGTAGGACATCGCCAGGAATGTGGTAACCCCTCCGACCACCTCTTTCTGCAAGGTGGTCCCGTTCGCTTCAAGCTGGAAGTATCGGGAAATCCAATCCTTCATACATCTCCTGGACTTTGAAAAGGGTGCAGGACAACAGCCAAAGCGTTCTTAGCATTATTTTGCTGGAAAGCGCAAGAGTCTCTTCACGTCGGGCAGGACCTTGACTTCATCCCAGAAGGCGGCGCAGTTGGCGGGCCTGATTGGGATTTTTTCGCAACATAATACGCTTGAGGCGGGAGAACTCGTCGCGGTCGATCTTCTGCACGGTGCCGCGGCCGCGATGCGGCGTAAAGGCCAGGACGTGGTCCAGGTCAGGCCGGCGCCGGAGGGGGTTTTGGAACCTGACGGCCAAAGCCGGAGGGCAGAAATCGACCAGCGAGCCGAGGCCAACGTCCCGGCCATTTGAGGCGGCTCGTGCAACTCCCCGCAGTTCCTTCCGGTCGACTTCATAACAAAGGAACAAGTCCCCGCGCTTGACTTCTTCTCGCAGGTAACGGAGGCTCGACGCGCTCTTGATCCAGCCTTCATCGCCCATGGGATATTTCCCGCGGGCCCTTGAATGGAAATACTGATCGAACCTCCAGCCCCGCTTTGTGTTGATCTTGAAGACCCAGACTTTCATCGGAAAATATGGAACTGAATGGATGACGATTAAGTGAATCGAATTGAGTGTCCACAATCTTTGCGCGGCGCTTTCTCAATCACGCAATCACCTGATCACTCAATCTAATATTTACTTCATTTCGGCTTGCTCCACTCAATCACCGCTTTGATTTCGTTGTCGGGATGCTTTTCCAGCACGTCAGCGAAGTCGGTGTAAGGCACGGCGTGTGTGATGATCTGCTCCATCGTTTTTCCCCACGTCTTGTAACCCTTTCCCAAGTCATCGACGGCCATTTCAAAGTGCTTCCGGCTGGCATTCACGCTTCCAATCATCACCTGGTTGCGCAGCACAAGGGTACGCATCAAAGCCGCCCCGTCAATTTGCAGGGGACGATCCCCGCCCGGAATTCCCGTCAGGACATAGACTCCGTTGATTCCCAGAGCTCCGAGCAGATCAAACTCCACACGGGCAATCCCCGTTGCTTCGAAGATCATATCGATCTGTCCAAAAGAGTCGTCAAGCGCGGAGGGCTTGGTCTGGCGGCCATCCACATACTTTCCGCCCAACTGCTTGAGGAGTTCTGGCCTTAGGGAATTTTCATCCACAACGTCGAGTCCCAGCACTTCCGCCCCTCGCAACCGCAGCGCGACGGCAGCCAGCAGTCCGATCGGCCCCAGGCCGGCCACCAGGACCTGCTTGCCCTGAACCCACTTTTGAGGGTCAGCGGCGCCGGGAATACGGGCGGCTTGAACGGCGAGAGCTTCATCGATGGCTTTTTCAGCCACCGAAGTCGGCTCCGAAAGTACCCCGAGCGGCACCTGCTCTTTGGGGACCCTGACAAAATATCGAAGTTGATCGACCACCAGTTCGGTCTCGTATCCGTCCCTCTGCTTGATCCCCCGTTCGGTGTAATCGCCGCTGGAGCACATGTCGCTGCGATTGTTCAGGCAAGCTGGGCAGTGGTTGCACCCGCGGCGGACGGTGAAACACCCGAAATCGCCCGGCCGAACTCCTTGCACCTGATTGCCGACTTCCTCCACTTGCCCGAACATCTCGTGTCCAATCACCAGATCTTTCTGGCCCGGCGGAGCGTCGGCGCGCCCACCCGATGCTTCCTCGCGGTCCGTTCCGCAGATCCCGACGCGCAGCACTCGCAGCTTGATTTCGTCGGGAGCGGCAAGTTCAGGCTCAGGGCGGTCAACGATGTGGACTTCTTTGGTTCCTGGTGTAATCGCGATAGCTTTCATCTGCAGTTTCCCCCTTCGGATAACTCGGATAAATTGAGATCTTAAGCTTACCAAGGCAGAAAGCAATTAGATGAAGTTTTTGCCGAATTCGTATTGCTGAGGCTTTGTGGAGAAATCCCACAAATAATTCACAGAACCCCCTTGAAGCTCGAAAAAACCGGGATTAAGTGGTATGCTTCAGGACAACCAGAAAGGATGATGGATCATCCAATGGTAAGCCTAGGTTAATCGGGGAAATCTGTCATGAAAAGAAGGCCATTCCTCTTTTGGGCACTATCAGCAATCCTGATGAGTGGCACTTTTCCTCTGATGGCTGTGAATACTGCGGCTGTCAGACCGTGTAAAGATGCCAGCAATAAGATGGATGATGTTTACTGTATCGGGCAGCGGAAGGTTGCCCATCACAGCATTATCTCCCTGCAAAAAGAGATCGCTATCGGCAAGAGTTATTCCGAGCAAATCGACCATTCCTCCAAGATTGTGAAAGATCCGGTCATCACGGAATACGTCAACAGGGTGGAGCAGAACATTGCTGAGAACTCCGATGCCAAAGTCCCTATAACGGTCAGGGTGATTGACTCACCCGAAATCAACGCTTTTACCCTCCCGGGCGGATTCATTTACGTCAACACCGGCCTTCTCCATGCTGCAGGCAGTGAAGCCCAATTGGCGGGAGTTCTTGCGCACGAAACAGGCCACGTGGCCGCGCGCCACTGGGCTTCGCAGATGACAAAGCAGACTTTGCTCCAGTACGCCATGATTCCACTCATTTTTACGCCAATGACCTACCCGGTCTATATCGGCATCTCGGAAGGGCTCAACTTTGGTATTCCTCTTGCCTTTCTCAAGTTCAGCCGTAGTGACGAACAGCAGGCTGATTTCCTTGGGCTGCAGTATATGTGGAAGGCGGGGTACGATCCGAATGCCTATCTTGCGATGTTTGCCAAAATCATGCAGGTGCAGCGTCGTTATCCGGGCAGCGTCCCCAGTGTTTTCATGGACCATCCGCCCACCAGAGATCGCATCATCAAAGCCGAGGAAGAGATTAAGGACATCCTTCCAAAGCGCAAAGAATACCTGGTGTCCACTTCCGAATTCCAGACCGTTCAAGATCGCTTGAACAGTCTTTTGGGCCGGTGGAGGAAAATTCAAAGCGCCAGCAACAAGCCAACCCTCATGAGGCGCGAGCCAAAGGCTGGCCAGCCAACGAATGGCGGTGGCGGCCAGAATACGCAAAACGACAAGCCACCAGTCCTGCGCCGGCGCGACTAGGTCGCATCACCTTGAAACAGATGAGTTGCAGAGAAGAGTGTTCCTGCGTGCCAAGTCTGCACGGGGAGCCATGCTCCTTGATATCGCGGGCGGCAGGGTTTAGTTTTGTTCGTGGATCGTTATCACGGAACGAATCTCAAACTCGCGAACACCGTTCGGCGTTCTGACCGTTACTTCGTCGCCGACTTTTTTGCCCATCAGGCTGCGGCCAATGGGAGACGTTGTAGAGATCCATCCCTTGCTTACGTCTGATTCCTCGCTCGTGACCAGCCTGTAGTTGATCTCGGATTCCCGATCAACATCATACAGAACTACTTGTGAGCCAAAGGCAATCCGGTCTTTGGGGATATTGTTGACGTTCACCAGTGAGAGATCAGCGATGCGCTTTTTGAGCTGTGCCAGCCGAGCCCCCACATAGTCCTGCCGTTGTTTGGCCATGATGTACTCGGCGTTTTCGCTCAGGTCTCCGAGCGCACGAGCCCGTTTCAGCTCCTCGGGCAGCTCGTAGTTCAACTCGCGTTCCAGAGCTTGAATTTCTTCTTCCAGCTTTTGAACGATTGGTGAAGACATATAGTTTGTGTCCTCTTCTCCACTGCTTATGCCTCATTATAGAGAAAGACCGACCTGCAGCGCAATAGGAACCGCGAATGAGCACCAAAGAACCTGGTGGCTGGGCAGTTCCATGTAAGTCACACAAACACAAGGCCTTGCTTAAAATCGGAGACCTTTGTGCTCGGAATCCCAATATCCGGGAGGGTCTCAACCGTTTTTGCAGATTGGCGGACGCGTATACAAATGCAGGCTACAATGTGAAGGCGATTGCCATCTGCAGGAAGATCTCAAAGATTGGCCACAACTCCGGGGAGTTGCCGCCAAGGTGGCCTGAACAGAATGAGGCGGATGAGCCAATAGATCAAGCGGCAGACGGCCAGACGCATTATAATCTTTGAGTAGCAATTCGCGAGATGGGCCTGCTCGATGCGACCGTTGGCGAGTTTCTGAAAGCTGTAATGCATTGAGGCGCCAAGGTTCCCGGCTCGGATTTCCTCCGGGGATATCCCTTGCTTGCTGCCGGCTCTATGGATCAAGAAATGCCGGCCATCGCAGCAGAAGGGTACTCTGCACCCTTAAACGCCTGGCCTTGTCCGCAAGGAGACGCCTGCCCTCAGTTCCGGTCTGGGCATCGTTTTCGAAAAGGCTGGGAGCACCACGGCTGCCATGGAAAGTTTTATTGAGGTTCACAGTCAGATCATCGATAATGGGGACGTCGCAGAGAAATTCCGCCTCCTCTGGCAAAGTGCCTGCTGAGCGGCCTGAAGGGATCGTTGTGACGACTCAGACGAAACCCGCGGCCGGCAGGAATTCCGCTGAAACCCAGTCGCAAGAACCGCGCATGAATCGTTGGCTAACCATCCTGTATATCATCATCTGCTTTGAGATGGGGGCATTCCTTTTTCTGTTTCCATGGATGCCACTTTGGTCCCAGAATTTCTTTATGAGTCACTATCCATGGATCTCAACCCTTGCTCGAAATTACTATGTTCGCGGGGCGATTTCGGGTCTGGGTCTGGTTGACGTTTTCCTTGCGTTTTATGAAGTCTGGCGTCTGCGGCGGGTGATTGGATTGGTCCATTAACAGCCTGATGCTGAGACAGCGTTCCAGCCGTCTGCGCTGAGCCTGCTGATGGTTGGCTTGCGCCCTATGCCCCCGAGGCTTCAAATCCTGGTCGCAACCGTGTAACCATGCCGTTTGAACCTCATCTGTGCTACATCACCGACGGGCACGCTCTTGCTCCTGTGCCTTTGCTTCAGCGCCTCCAGAGTGCCGTGCGCGCCGGGCTGGATCTGATTCAGCTGCGGGAAAAGAATCTGGCGAGCCGCCAGCTGGCCGAACTTGCCGGGGCTGCCGTCGCAATTGCTGCAGGATTGAAAACACGGATTGTTATCAATGACCGGCTAGACATCGCGATGGCCGTTGGCGCGCACGGAGTCCATCTGGGAGTACAATCCGTGCCTCCAGGGGCTGTTCGCCGTCATGTTGACAGTGGTTTTCTGATAGGGGCCTCCTGCCACTCGCTTGACGAAGCGGTGAGGGCGGAGGCTGGCGGTGCTGATTACATTCTGCTCGGGCCGGTTTTCGACACTCCTTCCAAGCGCCCTTACGGGCCACCCCTCGGCCTGGACAAACTTTCGGAAGTTGCCGGCCATGTCGCAATCCCCGTCCTGGCGTTAGGCGGCATCGCTGTTGAGAGGGTCAGGGCTTGCCTTGATGCCGGAGCGACGGGCATCGCGGCAATCCGGCTGTTTCAAGAGTGCGATTCGCTGGAGGATCGGGTTGTGGAACTGCGAGCGCAATTCCCTTAATACAAGCAAGGTCCGGGCACTTGCCGAAAGACTTATTGACTCGTTAGCACGAAGAGGCGTTGAGGATCAGAAACCTCGCCTGCAAAGGCATCCTCGGTGCCGGCCATTCCAACCTTGATTGGTTGGCCTCGCGGAAGCCTTGAATCCTGCTAATAGAGCGGCCGGGGTTTAGAATCAGAGGCGCCGGCGAGCTTGCCGAGCGGTTCCAGAAAATCGCGGGCGCCGGCCGCCATCAGCCTCAGGTCCGTACTCGCCTGGAAGAAAAGAAATCCCTGTTCCATGTATTTCTTCATCAGGTCGGGGGTGCCGACCGGCGCACCAAGAATCTTGTTGTGCTTTCGGGCGGCCCTTGCAATTTCCGTGAGGGCTTCCTGAACGCGGGGATGATCCTGCTTGCCGCGAAATCCCAGCGAAAATGAAAGATCACTTGTGCCGATAAAGAGCACATCCAGGCCTTCCGTCGCGGCGATGGCGTCAATATTTTCCACTGCCTGGGCCTCTTCGATGTTGACAATGACCATTACGTTTCTGTCTGCGAAATCGTAATAACCTTCGGGCGCGGGCCATCGGAAAGTGGCCAGCCCGGCGCCGGACCCGCGGCCGCCAAGTGGCGGATATCTGCATGCCGCAACGGCCTGGCGAGCCAGTTCCGGAGTACTGGTGAAGGGAAAAATCACGCCGAGCGCACCGGAGTCCAGGACGCGCTTCGCCGTCCACAGTTCATTCACGGGGACGCGGGCGAAGGGGACCGCCTTCAGTCCTCTTGTCGCCAGCACCATGGTTCGCAGCGTCTCGAGGGTCGTCGGGCTATGCTCCATCTCAATCCAGAGAAAATCGAAACCAAGATTGGCTCCTTGGGCCGCTACCTCCGCACTGGGCACCGTGATCGTCAATCCGACAACCGGTTTACCTTCGCGGAGCGATTTCTTGACCGGATTTTCCCATGAGGGGTCTATTTCAAGGTGTTCAAGTGACATGTCAGGAGACCGTCCTTAGGAATATGATGCTGGCATTTGGCAATCTTCATTTGACCGATCGACAAATACCTGCTCCAGAGCTTGCGGAAAGGACTTCGTGCACCAACCGCATTCCCGGAGAGAGCAATTATAAGGGGAGCTTCACCCGTGAGGTGAAAAACATTTTGACGAGCCCAGGCGCTCTGGCCGTGGTAGCGGCCAGGGCAGATTAGCAGAAAGAATCACGCAGGCTGCGGTCGTTCCCGGCCTGGCACGCTTCCAGAAGGCTGGGGCTTCAGCACTTCCGTTGTCTCCTCTTCGTCAGGCTTGGCGGCAGGCACAGGCCGAACCAGTTCGGGAAGCGGCTTGTTTTCGATCAACAGTTTCATTTCAGTGGCATCGAGGCTTTCGCGGACCAGGAGCGCCTCCGCGATGCGAATCAGCACGTCGCGGTGCGTATTGAGAATGTCCTTGGCACGCTGGTAGCCCGTTGTCACAAACTTCTTCACTTCCTGATCGATCTTGATGGCTGTATCTTCGCTGAAGTCACGCTGCGTAGCCAGATCTCTCCCCAGGAAGATTTCCTGCTGGTTCTTCCCGAAGGCAAGGGGACCGAGGTCTGACATGCCGAACTCACAAACCATTCGGCGGGCGACGCCGGTGGCCTGCTCGATATCATTCCCGGCGCCAGTGGTGATGTGGTTGAGGAAAAGCTCTTCGGCCACGCGGCCCCCCATCATGATGGCAAGCTGCGCTTCAAGGAAATCCCGTGTATACGTGTGCTTGTCATCCAGCGGCAACTGCATGGTTACGCCCAGAGCCATCCCGCGCGGAATAATGGTCACTTTGTGGAGGGGGTCTGCATTTGGCAGCATGGAGGCGACGAGAGCATGGCCTGCTTCGTGGTAGGCGGTGTTGCGCTTTTCGTCGTCGGAAAGGATCATGGACCTCCGCTCCGGCCCCATCAGAACCTTATCCTTTGCTGTTTCCATGTCCAGCATGCTCACCTGCTTGCGGTTCTGGCGTGCGGCCAGCAACGCCCCTTCGTTCACGAGGTTGGCAAGGTCAGCGCCGGAAAAGCCTGGCGTCCCGCGCGCCAGCACAGGAAGGTCTACGTCTTCAGCCAACGGAATTTTCTTGGTGTGAACTTTCAGAATCGCCTCACGGCCTTTGACGTCCGGCCTCGGGACAATCACGCGCCGGTCGAAGCGGCCCGGGCGGAGCAGCGCCGGGTCGAGGACATCGGGCCGGTTGGTTGCCGCGATCAGGATCACGCCTTCATTCGATTCGAACCCATCCATTTCAACAAGCAACTGATTCAGGGTCTGTTCCCGCTCGTCATGCCCGCCGCCCAGGCCAGCGCCACGGTGTCGGCCCACAGCGTCAATTTCATCAATGAAGATAATGCACGGAGCGTTCTTCTTGCCCTGCTCAAAAAGATCACGGACGCGCGATGCCCCAACCCCGACGAACATTTCGACGAAATCTGACCCGGAGATAGAAAAGAAGGGAACGTTGGCCTCTCCGGCAATTGCGCGAGCCAGTAAGGTTTTCCCTGTTCCAGGCGGGCCAACCAGAAGAACGCCTTTGGGAATGCGTCCCCCCAATTTCTGGAACTTCTGGGGTTCCCTCAGGAAATCGATGATTTCCTGCAACTCGTCTTTCGCCTCCTGCACACCGGCAACGTCTTTGAATGTTATTTTCTTGTGCTGCGTAGACAATAATCGAGCGCGGCTTTTCCCGAAGGAGAGGGCCTTGTTGCCCCCACTCTGCATCTGCCGCATGAAGAAAATCCAGAGGCCGATCAGGAGAATCAGCGGAAGCCCATTGGCCAGCCAGGTCACCCACGAACTGCCGGACTCGCTCTTGACCGTGACTTTCACATCCTTGGCCAAGAGGTCTTTGTAAAGGTCGGGATAATTTGCAGGGATCGTGGTCTTGAATTTCTCATTGTCCTTCTTGAGAACCCCTGTAACGTTAGTCCCCGCGATTGTCACTTCCTGGACGTTTCCACCGTCGACCTGGTTGACGAACTGCGTAAATGTATAATTGCTGACACGCTCGCCGGTGCTCGAACGCACGACGGCCCAGATCAGCAATGCGGTGACGACCATTACCACCCAGAAAATTATGTTCTTGACCGCCGAATTCACTATATTACCTCCCGCCCCAAACTCGGGAAGAGTTGCATCCGCCTGCCCCTGCTTGATTTAGATGCACGAAACTCCTTCCTCCGTCTCGCACAAGCATTTCACTGAGTCCTTTGCCCGTTCTCAGGTAGAACCACTCTTCCTCGCCTCGCCGGCTACGCTAAGCGATCTTCCAGAATTACCAGAATTTTGCTGCACTCTTTTTGTGCCGCAGACCATCCGGCCGCCGGAAAGCCACGAACGCACAAAATCCCCTTTTCACTGTCGACTACCGGCCAGAGTGCCCGCTCTGCAAGCGGTATTCGCCGCTGCCTGAAGAGTTCCTTTACTTTCAAGGGCTTCTGGAAGCCCAAAGGCCAGTAACGGTCTCCTTGGCGCCAATTCCGAAGAATCAATCGTTCCGGTAATCTCAGCGGGTCTAATCTCGGCCACTCCAAATTATTATATCCCCTATCGGACACTTCCGCGCCAACAATTTTGAAGCTGACTTTTCTCTCGATCTCTCTCGCCCAAATCGTGCAAGGAACCACAACTTCGTAGACGAATTGCGACGGCTTCTCGTTACGGGCCTGCGGCGACAGGATCAGCCATTCAAAATCCGTTCGAGCCTCCAGGCCCCCAGGCAACTGCAGCATCTTGCCACTTTGCGTCTCCCGGGCAAAGCGGGAAAGGGCTTCGATATGGCGGTGCGTGATGCCCTCGAGACCGCCTCCTGCGCTGCGGATCATCTGCCGGAGAACCCGGCGCGCCAGCCCGGGGGGCATGCTTGCCACGACACGCCGGGAGATTTTTTCGGCGGCTCCCTCGCGCAATCGCCACGCCCCAGCCAGCTCTCTGGCCTGGAACTCCAGATAGGCTTCATCGTCACGAGCTCGGCCGGCGAGTTCGCTCAGCAGCCTCTTGAGTTCCGGATTATATTCCTTTTCAAGCATCGGCAGCAGTTCCAGTCGTACCCTGTTGCGCCGGAAGCGCATGTCCTGGTTGGTTGAATCAACACGGAACACGAGGCCTTGCTTCCTGGCCTCGTCCTCAATCTCGGCGCGAGTCAGACCCAGAAAGGGGCGGATCACGTTGTTCTGGAACCTGGCATGAATGCCGCTTAGGCCCCTGGTTCCAGTACCGCGCAGAATGTGAAGGAGAACAGTTTCAGCCTGATCGTCAAGGGTGTGGGCGGTTGCAACCTTGTCGACTTTCCCTTGGCGGACAAGTCCAAGGAAGAAGCGGTAACGAAAGTCCCGCGCGGTGGCCTCCAGATTCCCTCGCCGTTTGCGGGCTTCCTCCGCCACTCGGGCTTCCCCGCGGAAAAACGGAACGCCGTATTGCCCGGAAAGCTTGCGAACAAAGCTCTCGTCTTCGTCAGACTCTGCGGAGCGCAGGTGATGGTTAAAATGGATCACCGCCGGCTGGAATCCCAGGTCGCCCGCCAGCCGAACCATAAAATGCAGCAGCAAGACCGAATCCACTCCTCCTGAAACGGCCGCTCCAACCCGCTCACCGGGGCGAAAGAACTTCTCCCTTCGTATTTCTGCAAGCCACCGATTGTAGAGTTTGGTCGCGTACGGCATGGGATTAATCTGCCGCAATTGTAACACCTCAGGCCAGGCGATGGCAGAAAGGCCCGCTGCATAATTCTCCGCGAGTGGCGCGGAGGTAAATTGGCGGCGACCATAGGGCCAATAACACAGCACAACAGGAATTCTCTTGGGACGAATTCAGGAAGTTGTGGCGGGGGTGGCGATTGTTGGTGGTCCCGTATCTTCCGGTCTCTTATTGCCCGGGATGGCTTCCCGTGTGCATGCCTGGATCGGCCAGCCTGCATTTGCGATTGCTATCGCCTGGACAATCGCAGTGGCCGCCTGCGTTCCCGATGACTTGGGGTCTCTTTAACCGGACGGTGCTCGCTAGCCGCTTGCCAAGGGTCCAGCAACAGTTAAGCCTGAAGCAGTCTGATGGTAAGTGATTGCGCCGATTGGCTCCTTCGCAGGTCTCGGTCAGGATTCAACGTCCGCGGTCGCCAGTCTCGCCGTCCATCACCGGCAAAGAGACGTCTTGCGAGACCGGCTTCTGCAGGGAAAACCTATCCGTGCTTTTTCGGTTTTTGGATTGCCTGATTGCCCGTGCCGGAATTGGCAACACCGGTAGCTGTGTCGTTGCCGATCGTCAGGGTAACACTAATCGGTGACGCAAGACTGGTCAGGTCAACCCCGGAAGCAGCCACCTTAATCTGGTAAGTGCTACTTTGCAGCACGTCAATCTGGACTTGAATCGACGCACCACCGATTGTTCCGGAGAAAACGTAGCCACCGGCAAAATTCCCACCAACAAGCTGGCTGAACGAGCCGGCAGGGATGGTAAACGAGTATGAAGGTCCTATTTGGAGAGTCACCGGGCTGCTGATCGGATCGACCCCGCCCGCACCCGATGTGAATGTGCCGTTCAGGCCGAAGCCGTCCGTGGACGTGTCAAGCTTGACACTGAACGAGCTGGAAGTGACCGTATTCGAGCAGGTCGCGGGCGGATAGGCCGCAAGCGATTCCAAGCCGGTTGAGCTGAGATCGGGAAATGGCGAGCCGCTCGCTCCGCTCAATATCCCTCCAGCGCTGATCGCCAGAGAACTGACCGTGCTTCCAGTTTTATTGGCGGAGTAAAGGAAAGTCCCTTTCTGGTCGGTTGCCAGACCGGCAGGAAGCTGTCCCACTCCGCTCATGAAGGGGGAGCCCGCGACAAGCGAAAGAGTTCCTCCGGTCCCAACAGAGAAGACGGTGACGGAGTTGCTGTATTGGTTGCTCACAAAAAGCTCAGAGCCGTCCGGGCTAAGCTTGACCACACTGGAGTTCTGGACCGACGGAGTGGAAGCGCCGCTGAAAGGCGATCCGCTGACTTCTGTCATGCTTCCGCCAGAAGGAGGAAAGTTGAAGACATCCACCTGCGCAGGACCCATTAGGGCGTTGCCGATAAACAGCTCGTTGCTTTGGCAGTTGATGTCAACGCCTGACGCATCGGCCCCGCTGGACGTGAACGGCGAACCGCTGACCGGCGTCAGTCCGCCAGTCGAGCCAATGCTGAAGACAGCAATCTTATTGACCGTGGCACTGCCGCTGAGGGGTAAGGCCACAACCAGGTACTTTCCATCGGGACTGACTTTCATCCCCGCCGGTCCCCCGGCGACCGAAACGAGAGACCCGACTTGCGCCAGTACGCCGCCTGAGCCAATGCTGAATACGGTGATATTTTGCGAACCGCTGTTGCCCGCATAGAGGTATTTGCCGTCGGGTGTTGCGGCCAGCGAGATTCCGTTGGGGCTGCCCGTGCCCCCGGTGGCAAACGGCTTGCTCGAGATCGGAGTAAGGCAGCCGGTAGACTGGTTCACCGTGAATCCGCTCACATCATTGCTGCCTGCGTTGGTGGCATAGAGGTAGTCGCCGGTCGTAATAATCCGGTTTGAGCCAAACAAACCGCCGCCAACCCCGGTTCCTCCGGTGTTTATTGGAGAGCATGAAAGCGGGCTGATAACGCCGTTTGCGTCCACTGCATATGCAGTGATTGTATTGCCATTCGTTGCCGAGTTGTCATTGTTGGTGTAGACGAAGTTTTGAGCTGCTAAAGTGGCTGGCAAGAGAGCCAGCAGGACAATTCCGAAGACCTTCTGACGGATTCTCAATTTAGTCTCCTTCTTCGCGTTGCAATGTGAGATCAGAGCGCCTGCTGCCCATCGTTCAAACCGTGTCCCCTCATTAAACGGGCCCGGCTAGGATCAGCCGGAATCGTTCAACACAAAATTGTCTTCGCTGATCGGAAACAGGCAAACCTCGCGCCGCACCTCACCGGTGGCGCAGAAAAGTCGTATAATGCAACGTTTGGACCCTGCAGTCTTGCCTGTTACTAATCAACAAACATGCCTCTTTTATACACTACTATTCGCTCAATTGCAAGCATAGGAAATAGGCGTGGGACTTGAATCCGGATCCGAACCCCCCCCAGCACTGGCGGGGCGGAAGAATCCAGCCTGGCTCCGATGAATCCTTTCGCCCTTTCAGGGCTGGTCGTGGGCAATATGGCGTGCTTTTCCAATGACTTACGCCATGGGCCAGATTCTCTTGCCACCTCTGGGGGCTCGGCGGTGGCGATTGTGCAGTTGCAGGCCAAATGCCGCCGACCAGTGGCATGACCATAGCTCCACCCCCTGCACCTCATCAATGAACTCCCCCTCGCGGAATTTGCGAATTCACAACATTCCTTGAAATTCCGGGGGGCTTGCGGCTATCTTCAGAAAACACAACAGACAGGGCTTTCCGAAAGCAGAACGATACGAGCATGAAAACGGTAGCCGCAAGAAGCCGTATTTTTGCACTGGCAGTACAACCGTAAGGCGCCTCTTGCCTCTTCGAGGTGCCGACGCAACGCTTTGTTTTCAGCAAAGAGGTCGCATCGCGTTCCTGCAGCTGCCATGAGGCAGGGAGGGTGCGGCGCTCGCTTCGGGGCGTCAACAGCCGTCTGGCGGCTACACCGGGCAAGAAACAGGGAGAGCCCTGGAGGGAATTTGCTTGACACCGAGCGGCTACTGTGCTAGTCTAGTTGTCAGTCTGCCCGGTGGTTCGCGCCTGCCGGTCAGAGTGTTTAGTGGAGAGGTTGGCAAGGTTGTTAACTGTAACATTTTAAAAGGCTTAGTTGCGGACCCCAAGAGGCGATGTTTTACAGCTTTGAAATGATGCAAGCAACTGAAACCACAGGCAATAGCCTGCTTTTGCCCGCCAATCAGGCGTGAGACAAAAAGAATTCTTTTTTCAAAAACGAACCGGAGAAGTTGTTGAAAACAAATGATCGGCCTGAAAAACGAACCGGAAAAACGGGCAAACGAACCGAAAACGAAGCTACCGAAGTTGTTGAAAACATTAGAGTGCATAAAAAACGAACCGGAACGAACCGAAAAACGAACCGGAGCCTGGCCGCAATCCTTCCCCAATCGCTGTCTAGCCCCTTTGCCGCAAAAGAGATCCCGCCGAAAGACGCCTTCTTCACCCTGCCTGGGATGATCAACCAGTGGATGCTCAACAACGACAAGCTGCCGGAATCGTCCGAAGGCGTAGTGAAGTCTGGCTACTTTTCGGCAGCGCTGCCCATCGATCCTTTTGCCGGTTCCAACCAGACTTGGCGGGGGGCGTGCTTTCGTTCCTTGCGCGGGACTGAGGAGTGAACAAGAATAGTAACGGGAGGCGCTGATGAGGATCATTGCACTGGAAGAGCATTACCGCAGCAAAGCCATTCGTGAGGAGATTGGTCCGAACCTGGGCTTTTTGCACCCTTGGCATGCTGCCGCGGCGTCAGAGCTTGCCAAGCGGCTGGAGAAGCTGGACGAACTGGACGGCGTGCGGATTGCCGACATGGATGCTGCGGGCATTGACGTGCAGGTGCTCTCGCACACGGTGCCCTCGGTGGAGGCGGTTGATCCCGCCCGCGCAGCAGAGCTGGCCCGGCGCGTCAATGACGAGGCGGCGGAGGCTGTCAGCCGGCATCCCAAGCGCCTGGCTGCGTTTGCCGCCCTGCCGGCGGCGGATCCGGCGGCCGCTGCCCGGGAACTGGAGCGCACGGTTCGGCAGTTGGGCTTCAAAGGAGCGCTGGTCAATGGCCTGTGCCAGGAGCGCTTTCTTGACGATCCGTTCTTCTCGCCCCTGCTGGCCGGCGCCGAATCGCTCGGCGTCCCGCTCTACCTTCATCCCGCGCCGCCTCCGGCAGCGGTTCAGGAAGCTTACTATGCCGGGCTCGAACCGGGGCTGGCCCGCATGCTCTCCACTGCGGCCTGGGGCTGGCACGTGGAGGCGGGACTGCACGTTCTGCGCATGATCTCGACCGGCGTCTTTGACCGTTTTCCCAGACTGCAGGTCATCATCGGCCACATGGGTGAGATGATTCCTTTTTTCCTGGCGCGCTCAGCCGGAATGCTGGCGTCGTTCACCCGGAACCTTCAGAAGCCGTTTGCCGATTACGTGCGCGCGAACGTGCACATTACCACCAGCGGCATCTTCACTGCCCCGCCGCTGATGCTGGCGCTCCAGGTGATGGGCGCGGACCGGGTCATGTTTTCGGTGGATTATCCCTACAGCACCAACCAGCAGGGCAGGGAATTCCTCGACCAACTCAGGCTCCCTCCTGCCGATTTCGAGAAACTCACCCACGCCAACGCCGAACGCCTGCTGCACATTTAGCAGTAAGGCACGCGGCCGTGTGCGACGCGCGACGCTGGCTGCGCGCCTCAGCATCTGCTTTTTCGTGAAGCGGGAGTTCTTGACGCCGCGCAATTGTCCGCTGACGGAACGGCTTAGGCACGTTGTGCCGCCAGCCGCGCCTTAATTCCCAGGCCTCGGCTGGTAACTCGATGGAGAGACTGATATGCTCCGTGGGAATTGGTCATGGGCATGAGTGCACCCCCAATGGGGACATTCTGCGCGGGCCAGTTTATAGCTCCAATACATACAAGAGGGTTTTATGCGTCCAATTTCCAGGCGTAAGTTCGGCCAATCTGTTCTTTCCGGAATGCTGGCTTCCGGAACTCTTGCAAGTGCGTCACCTTCCAAAGCTTCCGGCGCAGTTCCTCCGGCAGGAGTTGCCGGGCGTCTGCGCGTCTCCGCGAACCACCGTTATCTTGAGCACGAGGATGGCAAGCCCTTCTTCTACCTGGGTGATACGGCGTGGGAATTGTTTCATCGGCTCAATCGTGAAGAAGCGACACATTATCTTGCCAACCGCGCTCAAAAGGATTTTACGGTCATTCAGGCCGTCATCCTCTCCGAGGTTGGCGACTTGAAAACACCGAACGCTTATGGGGATTTACCACTCATCGATCGCGATCCGACGCGGCCCAATGAGGCCTACTTCCGGCAGGTGGACTTTGTGGTGAACAAAGCCGGAGAACTCGGCCTGTTCATTGGCATGCTGCCGACGTGGGGCCGCTATTGGGCGACAGGCAGTTCCATTTTCACTCCCGCCACGGCGCGCGAATATGGCCGATTCATTGGCAGGAGATACAGGGACAAAGCTCTCATCTGGATTCTGGGCGGCGACCATTCGGTCGCGGACCATCAGGAGCGCATGATAGTTGACTCAATGGCCGCAGGGCTGAAAGAGGGTGACGGCGGCACACATCTGATTACATTTCACCCCATCGGTCCCGGTGATTCTTCCTTCAAGCTCAACGATGCGCCTTGGCTGGATTTCAACATGTTTCAGTCTTCTCACGCCGCGCGTGATCTCGATAACGGCTTGTATGTGGAACACGATTACGCCCTGACGCCCAGGAAACCCACCATGGACGGCGAGAACCGCTACGAGTGCATTCCCGTGGCCTTCTATTTCGGAGGCATGACGAGGATTGACCGATTCGATGATGCCGATGTCCGGCAGGCGGCCTACTGGTCGCTTCTGGCCGGCGCCTGTGGATATACTTACGGGAACAACAACATCTGGCAAATGTTTGACCCTGCACGGGCAAAAGAAGAAAGCAAGGCGGAGAGGCCGCCCCGAAGCACGCAGCAAAGAGTGGCGGAAAATCCCTGGCTGGGCGCCAGGGGTGGCCTGCTGGGAGCAGACATCCCGTGGTACGACGCCCTGGATCACCCCGGAGCCTTTGACATGACTCACGTGCGCCGCCTGTTTGAATCGCTTCCGTTCACCAGGCTGGTTCCTGACCAGAGCATGATTATGGATGGGCCGATGACCGGAGGCGCCAAGATACGGGCGGCAAAGTCATCGGACGGTTCGTTCGCGATCATCTACTCGCCGTTCGGGGAAGCTTTTACAGTTAACAAGCACGTCATTCAAGCCCGTCGCCTCAAGGAAGTCTGGTTCGACCCGCGCTACGGCGTATCTTACGAGATCCATGAAGCGGATGCGTGGGGGTTTCAGCGGTACAAACCCGTTACGAGCGGGCGTGGGAACGACTGGATTCTCCTGCTGGAAGACGTTGCGGCCGGGTACCCTTTGCCAGGTCCCAGCAGCAGGTGGCGCTAATGTTCGCATTTCATTGTGTACGGTCAGTGGCGCTGAAAGCGATTGGAATGCCCAAGTGCCGCAGCATCCACCGGCCGGCTCCAGGGAGCCGGCGCCATCATGGAACGACAACCGGAGGACCGCGTTGCTCACTCAAGGCTAATCTGGCAATTTGCAATTGGTAATCTGTAATTTTTGCGGTATTTTGGTGGTGTTGGTTTCGGGATGATTGGGGACTGAACATATCGCGAACGGTGCGATCTGCGCATCAGACGCGGTTCATCATTGGAACCGGAGAGGGCTAATCATTCCCGGGTACAGGAAGAATCCGACGGGGCTTTATTTGTCAATAACCGAGTGAGATGAAGGGAGATCTATGAAGAGAATATCCGTTGTCTTCATGATGTTCGTATTGATGATGGCCTGCGCGGTCTTTGCTGCTCAGCCACTTGCGGCTGGAACGGCGAGAGGCATGCAGATGCGACACATGGGACCTCCACCTGCGACAGGCCCGATGCTCCACGTTGCGAACGAGCTTGTCAATGCAGTCAATCACCAGGACGCGGCAGCACTCCAGAAGATGCTGGCACCTGATGCAGTGTACCTCGACGAAGACGGCCATGCTCCACCGGCCCGGGCGTGGGTGCACAAATTAACCACAGGCAAAGAACATATGACGATTTCGTCGACCCATAGCCAGATGTGGGGCGATGCAGGGTGGGTTTCGTTCAATTACGACCTCAAGCAAGACTACCAGGGAAAGTCCATCACCCTTGTGGGAACGGCAGATGTCGTCTGCAGAAAAACGGACGGCATGTGGAAAATCCAAATGGTTCACGGAGCCTTGAAACAAACTGTTCCCGGCTTTGTGCAACAGCACCCGTAGCGCGAACCTCCGGTTCCGGGGTCTCCGTTTTTTCTTCTGCGTGCAGGTTCTCTCTTGAAAGCAGCTAACCACGTTGCCGTGGGGTGCTGCGTCGGAGCAAAGGCCTCGTAGTGCATACTGGAGTCTATCAGCAACGAAGCCGCAAAGGCGGCGGTGGCTTCCTCGAAACCGATGGCAAATGACAGCAAGCGGAGTGGCATCCTTCGGATTTTCCTGTACCTTTTCATCACAGTTTTTGCGCTGATTTTGCTGACGCTGGTTCGTCCGCACACGGGCGACGGCTTTATCCACCAGCTTGGAAAGAACTGTGCTCTGGTGGCGTTCATCATCATCGCGCTGCAGGTGGTTCTGGGGGCGCGCATCAAGTGGATTGAGCGGCCTTTCGGGCTCGACATGATTTTCCGCTACCACAAGGCGGCGGGGGTGATTGCACTGTGCCTCATCTTCCTACACATCACACTGGTTTCCTGGGGCACGGGGCACTGGTACCTGTTGAATTCACTCCATGTCGAATGGCCGGTATGGCTGGGGCGGATCGCACTGCTCGCCCTGCTGACCACGGTCGTTACGAGCCTGTGGCGGCGCAAGCTGAATATCGAGTTTGAAGCCTGGCGTGCGCTGCACAACAGCCTTTTTGTTGCCATCCTGACGCTGGGATTCATCCACGGTTTTATGATTGGCGGCGACCTGAAGGCCCCGGCGTTGCGGACCTACTGGGTGCTGGCGCTCGCCGCTGCAGTGACAGTTTACCTTTTCCATAAGGCGATGCGGCCGGCGAGGCTGAAGCGCAATGCTTACACGGTGACCGAGGTCCGGCAAGACGCCCCGAGAATCTGGACGATTCATCTTGAGCCGCCGGCTGGCCAGAGCGTTTTCCCTTACGCGCCCGGACAGTTCCAGTACATCACCTTCCGGCGGGGCAGAGGGCTGCCAGTGGAGGAGCACCACTGGACCATCTCTTCGACGCCGACGCGCCCGGACGTCGCTTCTACCATCAAGGAAGTTGGCGACTTTACTTCCACCATCGGCCAGACACAGGTGGGCGACAAGGCGGACGTTGACGGGCCCTATGGGCATTTTTCATACGTTTTTTATCCCGAAGAAGATGACCTGGTGTTCATCTGCGGGGGCATCGGCATCACTCCTTTCCTGGCCATGCTGCGCCACATGCACGATACGCGGGCGCGCAAGAAAGTGCTGCTGCTGTGGAGCAACCGCACCGAGGAGGAATTTGTGGCACGTGAGGAACTGGAGCAGATCGCCCGGTCCGGCGCGCCAGAACTGCAGATCGTGCCCTTCCTGACCAAGGCCGGCAAGGACTGGGATGGCGAACGGGGTCGGATCGGCAAGGCTGCCATCGCCCAATACCTGGCTCCGCAGAACGGGACCACAAGAGGAGCCTACATCTGCTGCCCGCCGGCGATGGCCAGGACCGTGATCCCGGCACTCGAGGAGCTGGGGGTGCCGTCGGAGCACATCCATGACGAAATGTTTTCGCTTTGAGGAGAAGTTTTGAAGCACGGACGGTCAGGACACCTGATCCGAACCATCATCCTACTGGTGGCCGTCGTGGCGGCCTTCATCGCGGTGAGTGCGGCTATCCGCTACAACCGCAGCGCAGGACTATTTGACGCCCACAAAAAAAATCCGGAGAAGCACGCTCCCACTTTGAAAACGGGAAAGCAGGGCTGAGCGGAGCGGCTGTCTGCCGGTTAGAACGGGCTGGCAACGGGCGACGGCAAGGTTGTGCTGTTTGACGCTTTCTATACATTGTTGCTTCCGCGCGAGAGGTGCTGTGGTATTCCGAGGTACAAGCCTTTATAGGAATTATTCCCTTTGCCACGCGGGAGCCACACGATGTCCGTCATGCTGCTTTTGCTGGACCTGGTTTTAGTTGGCAGCATAACGCTTCCCGTCCTTGGGGCGTCCGCAAGCAGCAGGAAAGTTCTGGCTGCCAACGCAATGATTATCGGGAGGCTTCGGTGTTGCCGGTGAGGGACTTGATGAAGGCGATCATGCGGGGATCAGTCCAGTCGGTGGCGCCGATGATCTTTTCCGCAACGTGGCCGTCGCGGCCGATGATGTAAGTTTCGGGGTATTTGAAGGTGCCGTATTGGTGGGAGAGAGCGCGGTTCGGGTCACGCGCAACGGGATAAGTCAAATGATATTGCTTGACGAACTGCCTAAGCTGCCGCCCGTTCTGATCGACGCTGACGCCAATGACGGTGACTCCGTCGGGCTTCATTTCCGAAGCGAACTTTTCCAGGCTGGGCGTTTCCATGACGCAAGGCGGGCACCATGTGGCCCAGAAATTCAGGACGACCACGTGACCGTGGAACTCAGAAAGCGACAACTTTCCTGAGGGCAACTGCGGCAAGGTAAAAGCGGGAGCCAGCTCGCCCATCCTGACAGGCCTGCGGGGCGTCGGATGGACGATCAGCCACACGACTCCCAGCCCGGCGAAGCCGACCACAATCCATTTGGCAATGGTTATTTTGCTCATGCTGCAAAGCTCTATTATAATCGCTCCGTCGATCAGTGACAGTGTGTTTCAAAAAGGGAGCCATGCACCGCAGCATGCCCGAGCGTGAGCGAGGTGCAGTGTCCGTCATCATTCCCGCCCGCAACGAAGAATTGAATATCGAGCGCGTCGTGCGATCAATCGCGGCGCAGGGGTGTGTGCGGGAAATTATCGTGGTTGATGACGAATCGACCGATCGCACGGGCGAAATACTGGACAGGCTGCGAAGTGAAATTCCGCTGCTGCGCACCATGCGGCTCAACGCGCTTCCTGAAGGCTGGATTGGCAAAAGTTGGGCCGCCGCGACTGGCGCGGAAATGGCCACAGGCGAATGGCTGCTTTTTACCGATGCGGATACCGAGCACCTGCCTGGCGCCCTGGAAGCGACGCTCGATCGCGCGGCGGAAGAGAACGCTGATCTGTTGTCGCTTTCGCCCGGGCAGCAGACGCCGACCTGGTGGGAGAAGGCGATCATTCCTTTCGTCTATATACAACTGGCGCGAATTTACCCTTTCGAGGAAGTGAGCGACCCGGCGTCGCCGCGCGTGGCTGCGAACGGGCAATACCTGCTGATCCGTCGAAGCATTTACAATAAGGTTGGCGGACATCGGGCGGTCCGGAGAGAAATCCTGGACGATGTCGAACTGGCCCGGCGGGTGAAGGCGGCGGGAGGGCGACTGGCCTTTCAACCCGGCGCGCAGTGGGTGCGGACACGAATGTATCGGACCTTCAGCGAAATGTGGCAGGGCTGGAGCAAGAATCTCTATTTGTTGTATGGCGGGACATCCGGGGCGATGTTGAAGGCTGCGGCGGCGGCGATGGTTATGGACGTTTTCCTCCCGCTCGGATTGCTTGTCCTGGGGCTTTTGATTCTCGCGGGGCACGGAAGCGGGGCGATGATGATTGCGACCGCCCTGTGCTTTGCCGCTGTCATTCTGCGAAAATGGAATTATTCGCGGGAACTGAGGCGTCTGGGTTTTCAGCTCAGGCTTGAATCCTTCAGAATGATTGGCGCCGGGTTATTTGTCCTGCTTCTGCTGAATTCAATGTGGGCCTACAGCGTGGCGGGCGGCGTTCGTTGGAAAGGCCGCAGTTATCACACTTCTGGACAGGGACGGAGAGGAGAATGATCTATCTGACGCGGCGTGCCGAATTTTCGGCTTCACATTTTTACCACAATCCTGCGCTGAGCGCGGAAGAGAACCGCCGCATCTTCGGCAAGTGCAACAACCCGCACGGCCACGGGCATAACTATACAGTTGAGGTGACGGTGGCGGGTGAAGTTGATGAAACCACTGGCATGGTTTTGGATCTTAAAGACCTGAAAGCTGTGCTCGAAAACGAGGTTCTGCAGCGGATGGACCACAAGTTTCTGAACAAGGAAGTGCCGGTGTTCGCCACTACGATTCCGACCACGGAGAACATCGCCGTGGAAATCTGGAAGTGTCTGGCGGCGAAACTTCCCGCCGGCCGCCTGCATCGAATCCGGCTGTACGAAACAGACGATTTGTTTGTCGATTACTATGGAGAGTGATGGTTTCACTGACCAAACGTTACCGTTTTTCGGCTTCGCACCGTCTGCACAACGAAGCGCTGAGTGCGGAAGAAAACAGCCGCGTGTTTGGCAAGTGCAACAGCCCTTACGGTCACGGGCACAACTACATCGTAGAGGTCACGGTTCGCGGGTCGGTCGACCCTGCCACGGGATTTGTGATGGACCTGGGACTGCTCGACCGGGCCGTCGAACAGGAAGTGCTGGAGCGTTTTGACCACACCTACCTGAATCTGGATGTCCCTGATTTCAGGGGAAAGGTTCCGACCACGGAAAACCTTTGCGTCGAGATCTACAATCTTCTCCATAGAAGACTCGAAGTGATTGAGGGAAGCGCGCATCTTGAGAAGGTGCGGCTGAAAGAGACGAGTTCAAATTCTTTTGAGTACTCGGGAACGAGCGGGAACAACGAGGAGCAGGCAACAAGAGAGAAGAGATGAAGACAAACCATACACCGGCGGCCAACGAACTGGAAAAGATCGACAGCGCAGATCCACTTGAGGACGCCGTGCGCGCCATGCTGCGCGGTTTGGGCGAAGATACCGAACGCGAAGGATTGCTGAAGACGCCCGATCGCGTTGCAAAGTCGCTGAGGTTCCTGACCAGTGGCTATCATCAGGACGTGAAAAAGGTTCTGAACGGAGCGGTCTATTCCGTGGCCTATGACGAGATGGTCATCGTGAAGGACATCGAGATTTTCAGCATGTGCGAACACCATCTGCTGCCCTTCTTCGGGCGCTGCCACGTGGCCTACATTCCTACGAAGAAAGTCATCGGCCTGAGCAAGATCCCCCGGCTGGTGGACGTTTTTGCACGGCGGCTGCAGATTCAGGAGAGGCTGACCAACCAGATTGCGGAAACCATTATGGAAACCATCAAGCCGCAGGGAGTGGGCGTGATCATTGAAGCGAAGCACCTTTGTATGATCATGCGCGGCGTGGAAAAGCAGAATTCTGTTGCTGTTACGTCGGCGATGCTGGGCGTCTTTCGGGAAGGCGAGCAGACTCGCGCGGAGTTTCTGCGGCTGGTGCGCGAGAAAAGTTAGAGAGAAGAAGTTAGAGGACGCGTCTTTAATGGAGGGGCCGGAGTGGTGCCTCCTATACTTCTTTGCGGGGCCGATGCATAAATTAAAGAACAGAGTAGCGGTTGTGACCGGCGGCAGCCGGGGGATTGGTCTGGCGATCGCCGGCGCCCTGGTGCGCGAGGGCGTGGAAGTGGTTCTGGTTGCGCGAGACAGGAAAGCACTTTACGCAGCAAGGAAGAAACTTGGCGGTAAGGCGAGTGCTATTGCTGCGGATGTGGCGCGGCCAGCCGACGTCGGTCGTGTTTTCAGGCAGGTTGAGAAGCGTCATCGTCGCCTCGACATTCTGGTGAATTGCGCGGGAATTTTTACCTATAAGCCCTTCACTGAAACAAGTCTCAACGAGTGGCAGAATAACATTGAAACCAACCTGACTTCGCTCTTTCTGACCACGAAGGCGGCCCTCCCATTGTTTGGCCGCGGCCGGCATCCGCATCTGGTCAACATTCTGTCCAGTTCGAGCGCGCACTCGTTTCCGAATTGTTCGGCATACACGGCCGCAAAATTCGGGGCGCTGGGATTCACCCGCGTGCTCCGAGCGGAGCTGCGCCAGCAGGGAATCAGGGTAACGGCGGTTTTGCCGGGATTGACCGATACCGAGATGTTGAAGGAGTTTGGATTTGGGATTCCACGTGAAAGGGTGATGCAACCGGAAGATGTGGCGGAGGCAGTGATCGCGGCATTGCAGCAGCCAGGGCGGACGTCGGTTGAGGAAGTTCACCTGATGCCATCGGCCGGAGCAGTCTGACCCACGATGGCAATGGAGTTGCGTCGCCGCGAAGGCTTTCCGGCTACTACAGGGTCCTGCCAAACTTCCCTCGCATCGATCGCAGGAAGAGGATGGCCGTGTGACCGTGGTTGAACGCATTCGCGGCAATAGTGTTGCCCAGGCTTTCCCCGGCGCGAGGCTCGTGCTCTGGGGCGGCGCGAGCTCGGGTCTATTCGGCTTCGTGCCGCCATTTACCGCCAGATATCAGTTTGGGGAAACTATTGGGAAGTCTCGGCGCTGTGTTCTTGGGTTTTAGCCTCCGGAACCTCTAAGGCGACTATGACGCTTCGCAGAAGCGATCCGAAAACGCAAAATGATGGGAGCACGCAAATTCTGGCGGGAACCCGGAATTAGCCTTAGTGGCTTTTTTTTTGCCAGGGTAGAAGGAAAAATGTTATGCTACCGGGTGAAAATGTGGGAGAAATTGTCGGAAACGAGGAGAATCAGCGGATGGCGTTAACCCGGGATTCAAAGTCGCAACTTATCAGTAATTTCAAGGTTCATGCTTCGGATACGGGTTCGCCGGAGGTGCAAATTGCTCTCTTGACGGAGCGCATCTCTTACCTGACGGAGCACTTTCGTGTTCACCGCAAGGATCATGCATCAAGACGGGGCTTGCTGACGATGGTCGGCAAACGAAAGCGCCTGCTGGAGTACCTGAAACGGCACAATGCCGAGCGGTACAAACAGGTGATTGATCGTCTGGGAATCCGCAAGTAAAGCGGTTGTGAAGGAAAGCGATAAGACAGAGGGTCCAACTATTCTCCAGAATTGAGCGACCCCGGCGGGCACGCCACGGGTCGTTTTTGTTTAAGTGGGGGGTTCGGAGCATGGGACCCGTGGTTAGCCCTTTGGATTTACCTGCCTCGATCCACACTCTCCTAATTTAAATGACAACGGCTATCTGAAGTCCCTGCCGCGAACGGCTGACAACCGGGAGTGAATCCGGGATATTATTGAGCACAAAGTGGCTGGGGGGCAAGCGAGCCAACGAGATTCGGAGGATAAGATTTATGGAGCAAGTGAGTATTCCCCTGGGAGGGAACACGCTTTCAATTGAGGTCGGTAAGCTCGCTAAGCAGGCAAATGGCTCGGCCTTTGTTCGCTATGGCGACACGGTGGTGTTGGCGACAGCATGCTCAACCAAACCGCGGGAAGGAATCGATTTCTTTCCGCTGACCGTGGACTATCGTGAGTATACCTACGCAGCCGGAAAGATTCCGGGCGGTTTTTTCAAGCGCGAGGGGCGCCCTACGGAGAAGGAAATTCTCAGCAGCCGGCTGATTGACCGTCCTGTCCGGCCCATGTTTCCCGACGGCTTCCACGATGAGACCCAGGTGATCGCCATGGTGCTTTCGGCGGACACCGAAAACAACCCAGACATCATTGGGCTTGTCGCGGGCGCAGCCGCCCTCTATCTTTCGGACATTCCCTTTCCGACACCGATCGCGGCCGTTCGAGTGGGTCTGGTGGAAGGGCACCTGGTGACGAATCCTTCCTATTCGGAAGTCAAGACAAGCCTGCTGAACATGGTGGTCGCCGGGAGTGAAGACGCCATCGTGATGGTAGAAGCTGGCGCGACTGAAGTTTCCGAAGAGGCTGTGAATGACGCCATCCAGTATGCGCACGGAGAGATCAAGAGGATCGTGGCGGCTGAAAAAGAGCTGTTCCAGAAGCTGGGTATCAAGAAGCGAGAGTTCGTGGCCCCGGCCGTCGACGAGGCGATTGAGACCGAGGTCCGGCAGAAAGTGGAGACGAATCTCCGCGAAGCGATGGACACGTCGAAGCATCCCAAGCTGGAAAGCCAGAGCAAGATTGCAGACCTTCGGGAATCACTGGTCACAAGCTACCCGGAAGCTGATGAAGAGAAGCGCCGCAAAGTGGGCGAGGCTTTCGGCCGACTTGAGGAGCGACTCTTCCGCGAGGACACGCTGTTGAAGCGCCAGCGGCCTGACCGGCGTGCTTTCGACCAGGTTCGCCCGATCAGTTGTGAAGCCGGTCTGCTGCCGCGTACTCACGGGTCCGCACTGTTTACGCGAGGCGAAACGCAAGCCTTGGTGACGGCCACTCTCGGCACGGCCGAAGACATGCAGCGCCTGGACGTTTTGGAGGGCGAATCCTTCAAACGCTTCATGCTGCACTATAACTTTCCGCCTTTCAGCGTTGGGGAAGTGGGATTCCTGCGCGGACCTGGGCGGCGGGAAATCGGGCATGGCGCTCTTGCGGAACGAGCTCTTTTGGCCGTGTTTCCAGAGGAAGCAAACTTTCCTTACACAGTCCGGGTTGTCTCTGACATCCTGGAGTCGAACGGGTCATCGTCAATGGCAACCGTCTGCGGAGGCTGCCTGGCACTAATGGACGCCGGTGTACCTATTAAGGCGCCGGTGGCCGGAATCGCCATGGGTCTGGTCAAGGAGGGAGAGAAGTACGCTATCCTGACCGATATCGCCGGCGCCGAAGACCATTACGGCGATATGGACTTCAAAGTGGCCGGCACGAAGGACGGAATTACTGCACTCCAGATGGACATCAAGGTCGGCGGCATCACGCCGCAAATCATGGCGGAAGCGCTTTCCCAGGCAAAGGCCGCCCGACTGCATATTCTGGAGAAAATGCTGGCTACGCTGCCGGAGCCTCGAACCAGCATTTCAACTTATGCTCCCCATATCCACACGATCCACATTAACCCCGCCAAGATCGGGGAACTGATCGGGCCCGGCGGGAAGGTGATCCGTGGGATCGTAGAGCAGACTGGTGCCAAGATCGACGTCGAAAATGACGGCAAAGTGAATGTTGCCGCCGTGGATGAATCGTCGGCCAGCAAGGCGCTGAAGATCATCAAGGACATGATGGCGGAGGCTGAACTGGGGAAGACCTATCTCGGCAAAGTAGTCCGGCTGGCGGACTTTGGAGCTTTTGTCGAAATCTTTCCCGGGACGGACGGCCTGCTGCATATCAGCGAGGTCGCCGAGCATCGCATTCGGGATATTCGTGATGAGCTGAAGGAAGGCGACCAGCTTCTGGTGAAAGTGATTTCGATTGACGGCAACAAGATCCGCCTTTCCCGCAAAGCTGTCCTGCGCGAGCAGCGGCAGAAGGCCGGAAAGGAAGGCCAGCAGCATGGGAGTGTGGAGCACTCTCACGAGAGAAGCTAAGCTCTCCTAATTGAAGAACCTCCAATGGCTGTCGGCCAGGGCGCTTGCGAGTCCCCCTGCCGGCAGCTTTTGTTTTTGCAGCTGATCAATTCCGCAACCTGCTTTCTTTATCTCCAACCTCGAGATTGCCGAATGCGAGGAGTGTCAGGCGCTGGCGCCAGGCCGCGCCTTACCTGCAATCTTAGTGATGATGATCATAAATATTACTGAAGTTATGGAAGATGGATAAGTTGATATAGTACTCGGATGGCGGCGATGACTGCGGAGATTAGAGAGCCGGGGCTTTTCGAGTGTTACGATCCGGGGATTTTCTACGACGAGATGTTTTCCTCCCCGGGTGTTCCGCGACCGCACTATGCAAAGATTTTTCAGAAGCTTGCGGCGACCGCGACGGCGCAATTCGAAGAGCGGCGCCAGCTGGCCGATGTCTCTTTCCTTCTCCAGGGCATTACGTTCACGGTATACAACGACGGGCGTGGTACGGAACGGCTGTTCCCGTTCGACCTCATTCCCCGCATCATCCCCCACTCGGAGTGGGACCGCATTGAGCGCGGTCTGACCCAGCGGGTGGTGGCCCTTAACCTTTTCCTGAAAGACGTTTACGGGCCGCAACGAATATTGAAGGATCGCCAAATTCCGCGCTCACTCGTATACTCCTGCAAGCACTTCCGGCGTGAGATGATCGGAATCGAGGTCCCGGGCGGGATTCACACGCACATTTCAGGCATCGATCTGGTGCGCGATTCGCGGACGGGAGAGTTTCTCGTTCTTGAAGACAATGTGCGAACGCCGAGCGGTATCTCTTACGTGCTTGAAAACCGCCTGGTGATGACACGTACGTTCCCTGACGCTTTTCAGGCTTACGAGGTGCTTCCTGTCAACCACTATCCTGCCGAACTTGCAGAAATCCTGCGCAGTCTCTCCCCTCGCGGGGGGGACGAAGCCCAAGTTGTTCTTCTGACGCCCGGCACTTACAACAGTGCTTATTTCGAGCACTGCTTTCTGGCCCAGCAGATGGGGGTAGAACTGGTGGAAGGGCGGGACCTGATTGTGGATGGTGGAGTTGTCTACATGAAAACCATCCGCGGTCTGCAGCGTGTGGACGTGATCTACCGGCGCGTTGATGACGAGTACCTGGATCCGCTGGCGTTTGATCCGAATTCGCTCCTGGGGGTGCCGGGGCTGATGGGCGCCTATCGGGCGGGAAATGTCGCCCTCGCCAACGCCATCGGTAACGGCGTGGCGGACGACAAGGCGATCTACGCTTACGTCCCCACGTTTATCCGCTACTATCTGGGAGAAGATCCTATCCTGCAGAACGTCGACACCTATGTCTGTTCGAGGCCCGAGGATCTTGCGGAAGTGCTTGACCGGCTGACAGAACTGGTTGTCAAAAGCGTTGGTGAGTCTGGCGGCTATGGAATGTTGATTGGTCCTGTGGCGGAAAAGGAACGGATCGCGGAGATGCGCCAGCGGATCAAGGCCAACCCGCGCAATTACATTGCCCAGCCTGTGATCGGCCTTTCGCGCGTCCCTTCTTACCAGGCTTCCATGGGACGAATGGTCGGGCGCCACGTCGATTTGCGTCCGTATTGCCTTTACAACGGCGACAAGGTCATCATCGTCCCCGGTGGTCTGACTCGTGTTGCACTACAGCCTGGTTCCCTGGTGGTCAATTCGTCACAAGGGGGCGGGAGCAAAGACACCTGGGTCCTGCGAGGAGAGGATTGAGATGCTTTCCCGCATAGCTGATTCCTTATACTGGCTGGCCCGTTACACAGAGCGCGCAGAGGAAACGGCGCGCATCCTGGATGTTAACTACCACATGATGCTCGAACAGTCCTATCAATCCAGTCGCCTGCGATGGGAGCCTCTGGTGGTTATGGCCGGTGAAGACCAGCGGTTTATGCAGTTTTACAGCGAGGCGACCTCGAGGACGGTTTTTGAGTTCCTGGCATTTCGCTCTGATAACCCAAGTTCCATCCTTCAGTGCATCAGCAAGGCCCGCGAGAATGCGCGCACGATTCGGGACCGTATCTCACGTGAGATGTGGGAAGACATCAACGGACTTTTCCATGCTGTGTTCCGCTTCAACCCGGAGGAAGAGATCGCGGCGGGCCCCCACCGCTTTTGCGAGACGGTTCGGTTCGGAAGCCACCGTTTTCACGGGGTTGCGGACGCCACGCTGCCCCACGACGAAGGCTGGCAATTTCTCAAAATCGGCTGGTTTCTGGAAAGAGCGGAGATGACGGCACGGCTGGTTGACGTGCAGTACCAGAGTCTTCTTCAGCCGCTGCCGGACAGGGGAGAGGGTGACAGTCACCTGTGGATGGCCGTGCTGAAGTCTGTGGGCGCCTATGAAATCTATCGCCGCCAGTACCACTCACCGATTGAGCCTGAGAAGGTGGCCGAGATGCTGATCCTTCACCCCCAATTCCCCCGCTCGATTCGCTTCAGCATGACCGAAGTGGAATCAGCCCTGCGGGAGATCAGCGGTTCGTTTAGAGGCTCCTACGCGAACGAAGCTGAGCGCCTTGCCGGAAAGGCCCTGGAGGGTCTGCGGTACGACAAGATCGAAGATATCTTTGATCGTGGACTGCATTCCCACTTAAATGGCCTGCAAAAAATGTGCCGCGCTATCGGCGAAGTTATTGCTCGAACCTATTTCTATTATGCGGTGGTGGCATGAACCGATATCACCTGATGCACGTGACTGAGTTCCATTACGACGCGCCAGTTTCAGAAAGCTACAACGAAGTTCGCGTGCGACCCATCCATGATGAGAAGCAGAGTTGCCTCTCGTTCCGACTTACCACTCTGCCCGCTTCCCGCAGCACCGCGTACCGTGACGCTTTTGGAAACTGGGTGTACCAGTTCAACGTCCTTTCTGAGCACCGCCATTTGACGGTGGAAGCGGAATCCGTCGTTCTGGCCCATGAAGGTTCAGCTTCGACGGACACTTCAATAAGCCTTGCGGAATTGGGTGATCATCAGGATGAATTGCTGGAAGAGTACTTTGACTTTATGGCCTCTACGGTCTATGTTCCTCACCACCTTCCGGAGGTGGGTGATCTGATGCGGCTTGCCGAGCCGTCAGGCGACGCCACCGTGATGACTTTTGCACAGTCGGCTTCCGACTTGATCCATCAACGATTCAGGTACGTGAAGGGCGCGACACATGTCCATTCCTCGATTCAAGACGTTCTCAGAATGGGTGCAGGCGTCTGCCAGGATTTTGCTCACCTGCTGCTGGGCGTGATACGCGGGCGCGGTCTTCCGGCAAGGTATGTTTCCGGATATATCGTTCCCAGGAGCAGTGTCGAGGGAAGTTCAAACCTGGAAGAGGTGATCGGCGGGCAGGCATCACATGCCTGGGTGGAAGCATGGTTGCCCGGTGTGGGCTGGTTCGGGCTCGATCCCACACTTGGAGCGCCGGTTGGTTTGAGGCACGTCCGAGTTGCCTACGGGCGGGATTACGGTGACGTTGCGCCAGTCCGCGGGGTTTACAGAGGTCGCGCCGGCCAGCGGTTGTCTGTTGACGTTCGAGTTCGCCCAGGTGTGGACGACGATGGGCATGAGCAATTGCAGGAAACTGCGTCCACTCCAGCCGATCCGCTGAGGTCAAAGCTTTCACAACAGCCAGAACAGCAGCAACAGTAAACACTATGCTGCATGGCGATTGTCGCCATACCAGCCTGCAATTTCTTCGAGAGGGCTTTCTCCCGCCTCTTTGCGGATTTCCAAGATGAAACCCAGCTTGTTCGTCAATTGTCGTTCTGCAGGACTTCTCCCCTGTGAGTGAATCCGAAAAGGTGCTATAAATTGAGGTGGTTATCCAAAACCGTCTGCTACGAGTACAATTGGATTTCTGGAACTTTATGGAGCAGGGGATCAACAGAAGCTTTCTTTGAAGCAGTCCGTGAAAGCGTATAGACTTTTGACAGAGTAAGTAAAATGCCTGTCCAGCAGTGAAAGATGGAGCGGCAGCTCTCTGGAATAAGAACTGATGGAAATCTCGGTCAGTTACAGCGACGATGTGACAATTCTGAGGCTGCACGGAAAGTTCCTGGCGGGCCGGGATGGTCCATTATTCCGCCAGAAGATTCAGGAATTGGTCGACTCGGGAAGCAGGAAGGTCCTTCTCGATTTTTCCGACGTTCCTTACATCGATTCAACGGGCCTGGGCTTTCTGGCGGGCAGCCGGAGGGCGGCTCAACAGGCTGGAGCGAGCCTGGTCCTTTCGTCCCTCAACGAGCGCATCCGGCACGTGCTCGCTGAAGTAAAGTTGGCCGATTTTTTCGTGATTGTTGCAGACGAAGCCGCCGGCCTTGCTAAGCTTAAGCAGTTGGCTGCGCCCTGACCGAGGTCGAATTCTTATCACCTTGCATTCCTTTTCAGCCCTCAAAGAAGGATACTAGCCCTTGGCAGGAATAACCTGACTCGTTTCTTGGGGCGGGGCTGGCCGATTCATACAAAGCTATGTAAATGTGAGCGGGAACTGGCGTGACCCGACGAAGATGGGGCAAGTCTGTCTGAACTGGACCATGTCTGAAGATCAGAAACGACGAATAGATCCTGTGCTGGTGACCGGGCTGATTTCATGCCACTGCGACCGTTGTGTTGAAACGACGCGTTGGTAGCCGGGCGAGCATCCGGTGACGTCGGGAATGATTCACGAGAGCTCGCGAGCGGCTTATGCTTCCAGCGGGCGCAGAAAAGCACTCCATTTCAAGCTGGTGATGCGGCTGAGGGTTCGGGACAACTGGGGCGTCCCGGACGTTGCACTGAGCCCACAGCGCGTCTCAGTGTCTTCTCTATTGAGGCCTTCCAAGCCACTGAAGAGATGGAGCAAGACAATCTCAGACACCTCCCCGTCCCTCGCTTTGCCGGAGGCTGGCTCTGCGGCTGCATGGCATGCCGCGGCATTCTTTCAGGGGCCATTTATCATGAAGTATGCCCTATAATGCTCATGCACCCGCGATCTTGCTTGGGGGATTGCCGTCAAGCATGATGACGGGAATGCGGCGCTTGAGGCGATGGCAAGTGTCAAGTGATCGAGCAAAACCTTTTTGGGCGATGGCGTTCTGCGTGCTGACCGCTGCGTGTCTTTCCTGCCGCACAGCCGCCGCGCAGGTCAACACGCGCGTATTGCTGGTGAGCGGATCAGGAGTGCCCGGTCATCCCGGCTTCACGTTTGGGGCGTTTCACGATCTGGCCATGAACGGCAATAAGCAGATTGTCTTTCGAACCATGCTCGAAAGTCCGCGCACCAACCTGAAGGCGGTCGTCAAGTCCCAAGGTGTATCGTTTTCGGTTGTTGCCTTCCAGGGGCTTGTTTCTCCCGTTTCGGGCGAACAGTATGAATCTTTCGGTGCGCCCAGCATCAATCACGCGGGAGCCGTGGCGTTTACTGCGGCGTTAAAAGCGGCGGGGAACGGCACGCCGACAGAAGCCATCGTCAGGGTGCAGGGCAACAGTTCCGACCTGGTCGCCGCCAACGGAGGCGGAGGCTCGGAACGTTTCGGCGAAGTCTTCAAGGTTTTTTCGGACCCGGTCATCGGTTCGGGCGGAGAAGTCGTGTTCGGGTCGCGCTCGGCCGGGCCAGGCCCTCAATCAGGTTTGTATTTGTGGTCGTCGCAGGGCATTCATCCCATCCCGTTGCCCAAAGGCTTTCGGTTGGGGCCGCGCGATCTTCTCGAGCCGATATTTGCCAGCCATGATGAAGCCGTTTTCGTGCGGCAGGGCGTCGATATGGCGGCGGCGCGAGAGCAATTTTTCAGGGCAGTGGCGATCCGGAATTTCCAGCAACTGAATCCCCCGCCAAGGTCTTCTCAGACTGTCCAGGTCCTGGCCCCACGACCGCAACAAAAACCGGTCCAGATGCTGCTGGTTCTACTTGAGGGCGATCATGCGGAAACAGCGCTCCTTGCTGGTGATCCTTCGCAGCCTGTCGTTGCTGAAATCGGCCCGGGAGTGGGCGCGCAGAGCGATTCTTCATTTGCGGAAATCCAGGGGCAGGCGGCGGGGCGCCGCATCGGCAGCGTCATCTTTGCCGGAATTCCCGACGGACAGACGGACGCCTTTGGCCTGTTCTGTTTTTGCGGAGGGCAGGTAACCCGTTTGACAACTCCTGCCGATTTCGGCCTCCTTCTCAACGAACTGAACGGCAGGCCGATCGATTCGTTAGCCGGCGACGGCCATGGGACCGTAGCGTTGATCGCTCCGGTGGGAACGCAGCCAGGCGGCAATGCCATCTTCGTGTGCAACATTCCTTGAAGGATTTGTCCGCACGCAGTGCAAACACCGTGAAACGCTGACCGTGTGCGCCGATGGCAAGGCAGCCCATGGGATTTGAGCAAGGGCTCGGACCAACGGCAGAATCCGCTCTGTATGCTTCATTCCGGTCAAGGCCCGGGACCTTGCTACACCACCAACTTCCACGGCCCGCGGTAATTACGGGTGACATATTGTTCGGCTTTGCTCCCGCCGGAAACCAGTTTCTGGTTTTTCACATCCCACACGATCCGTTCTTTGCTGCGGTAGGCCACGTTTCCGAGCAGGCAGGCGCTGGTTGAACGGTGGCCGATTTCGATATCGGAAATCGGCCGCTTGCGCGTCTTCACGCAGTCGAGGAAATTCCGCACATGATCAAAGTGCGAATCGTTGACTGATTTCATCTGCATGGAAGGTATTCGTGGGACCTGCCGGCCATCCCAAAGGCGGTCTTCGGGAATCACTTCAAAGCCACTGCGATCAACGAAGAGAGTGCCATCGGTGCCGTGGAACTCAATGCCATAGCTCTTGTTGTACATTGAATTGGCGTTGTCCCAGCGGTTCTCGTAGACGCAAACAAAATCCGGATTCTGATACTCGTACGTAACCTGAAGCGTGTCCGGGGTTTCGGCATTGTCTCTGATGTAATATTTCCCGCCCTGGCTGGTGATGACTGTGGGGCCATCTACCTTCATGGCCCAGTGGACGATATCGATGAGATGGACGCCCCAGTCGGTCATATATCCGCCGGCGTAGTCCCAGAAATAACGAAATGTTGACCACCGTGGTGGAAGGTGGGGATCGGGCCCAAAACGGTTCCAGTTGAAGGCAACTTTGGGGGCCGGGCCAAGCCAGGTGTTCCAGTCGAGATCGTCGGGTGGGTTGGAATTCGGAGGGTCGCCAATGCCTTGCGGATACTCGTTGGCATAATTCCAGGTGCGGACAAAGCTGACCTTGCCGATGAACCCATCCTGCACCAGCTTGACGGCTTTCTGGAAATGGATGCCCGACCGCTGCTGTGTTCCAACCTGAACCACGCGATTGTACTTGCGTGCGGCTTCCACCATCAGGATGCCTTCGTCGATGGTGTGGCAGATGGGCTTTTCGACGTACACATCTTTGCCCGCTTTGCAGGCGTCAACCATCACCAGCGGGTGCCAGTGGTCGGGTGTCCCGACAACGATGACATCGATATCCTTGCGGTTGAGGACCTGGCGGAAGTCGCTGTAGGTTTGCGCGTTGCCGCCAGCGGCCTCAAGGCCTTTGTCGAGGTTTGGCTTGTAAATATCGCACACGGCTGCGATTTCAACGTCTGGCTGCCTACGAAACTCCATGAGGTCGCTGCGACCCTGCCGTCCGGTGCCGATGACTCCAACGATTACCTTATCACCGGGCGCCACCTGCGCCGCCTTAGCCAAGGCTGGAAAACCGACACCCGCCCCAGCGGCACCGACGGCGGCTCTCTTGATGAACTCACGACGATCAATTTCCTGGCCCATGATCAATCCTCCATTCCCTGAGGTCTGAGTTTACGAATCCGCAGCAGATTCTTATCACATTGTTGCGAATAGGGAAAGCATAGTTGTGGTTGGGGGTTGAGACGGCTGCAATTCCGTCTCGGGCCCACGGGCAGGGAGATGGCAAGAGATTGATTTCAATCGAGCGCGGGCGGGACTGCGTCAGAGAACTGCGCGTGCCGCCATTCGTTGATAGCAATCCTTGTCGGTGCCGGGGTTTATCACCAGTCATCCTGAATCCCGCCGCGATTGGCGCTTCAGATGGCCGCCCGTTCACACCGCTCAGGCCGGAACCTGGTGGAAGAAAAAGGAGGTAAGCAGCAGCATCGTGAGGATAATCATCACAACACAGGTGACCCAGGCAATGGCGTTAAATGCCCGAGTGTTCTTGTGAGCGCCCATCAGGTCTTCGCGATTCGAGAGGCGCAGCATGAAGATCAGAACAAAGGGCAGCATGATGCCGTTGATCACCTGAGAAAGCAGGATGATGGGCACCTGCATGTCCTCGCTGAGAAGCACTACGGCCAGCGCGCCCACTGCGATCAGGCCGGTGTAAAGCCAGTAAAAAGTGGGAGCTTCTTCCACGCGCTTGTCGATGCCCGATTCCAGGCCCAGGCCCTCGCACACGTAATAGGCGGTTGCCAGCGGCAGAATGCAGGCCGAAAGCAGCGCGGCGTTGACCAAGCCGAAGGCGAACAGCGCGGTCGCCGCACTCCCCGCGAGCGGCCGCAACGCCAGCGCAGCGTCCGCGGCGTCATGGATCTCCCGGTGGCCACTGGCGTAAATCGTAGCGGCGCATGCCACGATGATAAAGAAGGCAACCAGGTCCGTGATGACGCATCCGACAATGACGTCCCATCGAGAGTAAACATACTCCTTGAGCTTAATGCCCTTCTCGACGACCGCCGACTGGAGGTAGAACTGCATCCAGGGAGCGATCGTCGTGCCAACCAAGCCGATGACCATGTAGAGATAGCTGCGGCCGACCTCGACCGTGGGACGGAAGATGCTGACCACCGATTCCTTCCAGGCCGGGTGGGCAAGAAAGCAGGAGATGGGATAAGCGATGTAAAAGACACAGGCGACCAGGAAGACCTTTTCGACAAACCTGTAGGTCCCTTTTACGACCAGCGCCCAGACAACGATCGCTCCAAGTGGCACAATAATGTACCGGCTGGCGCCGAAAACAGACATTCCCGAAGCGAGCCCGGCAAACTCGGAGATGGTATTACCCAGGTCAGCCGCCAGCAGGCAAACCATCAGGATGAAGGTGGTGCGAAAGCCGTACTCTTCGCGGATCAGATCCGCAAGGCCCTTGCCCGTCACTACTCCCATTCGCGCCACCATTTCCTGCACCACGATCAGCGCAATGGTGACGGGAATCAGCGTCCAGAGCAAAGAGTAACCGAATTTCGCACCTGCAACCGAGTAGGTATAAATACCCCCGGGATCGTTATCGACATTCGCCGTAATGATGCCCGGCCCCACTACGGCCAGAAAGATCAGCAACCTGGTCCGATAGCTTTTTAACTGTCTGCGGTTCATGGGTCAACGTGCCAACGGTCGCGCTGTGGCGGCCCGGCTTTCTTGGGTGCGGTCTGGGACTTCAGGGAGGGAATGGACTTCCTTTACCTGCGGCCGACGACCAGGTCGAGAACATCGTCCGCCGTCACCACGCCCGCCAGGTGCTCCTTGTCATCCAATACCGGAAGGGCCAAAAGGTTATACTTCCTGAATAGGTCAATCACCGCCCTCGCGTCCGTTTCTGTCGGTACACTATGGACCTCTCCGCTAGAGAGTTGCCTCAGCGGGGTCTTAGCCGGCGCCAGCAGAATCCGTGCCAGGGGCACAGCACCCACCAGATGTTCCTGCGCGTCGATCAAGAAGACCGAGTGTATGGATTCGAGCGCCCCCTCGAACTCCTTCATAGCCTCGATGACGTTTTCGACGGTCGCACCCGCATCGAGCGCAACATAATGAGTGGTCATCAGAGCTCCGGCAGTATCTTCCTCAAAACCCAGCAACTCCTTGACCTCCTGTGCACCTTCTTTCTCCATGTCGGCCAGCAGCTTGGCGGAGGTCTCAGGAGGCAGCTCCTGCAGGAGGTCGGCGGCCTCGTCCGGTGCCATTTCATCCACGATGTCCGCTGCTTTCTCGACGGGGATGCTTTGCAGCAACTGGGCCTGCATCGAGGTCGGAATCTCAGAGATGGCCTGGGCGGCCGTCTCATGGTCGAGCGCCTCAATCACCGACCTCTGCTCGTCGCGGCTCAGCTCTTCCAGGATGTCGGCAATGTCCGCCGGATGCAGGCGCGCCAGCCGCTCGTAGGAAATCCGCAGCTTCAGCCGGCGGGAAACGTCCGGTTCAATCAGGTTGACAAACTCCCAGCGGATCGTTTTGGACGGAATAAAGCTGGAAACCTTCCGGACGGTGTGCTTGGCGGTCAGACCCTGCAGCAGGCGGCGCACGGCGGCAGCCAGCCCCACATTCACGGCCAGCACGCGTAGTTCAGTGTGGCCGTCGGTGGGCTGAATCTCCAGGTCAATATCGTTTACGCGCACTACTTTGCGATGGTTCACGTCAATCACCTGCTGGTCCAGAACGTCTTTCTTGACTCTAAGCAGCTCTCCCAAAGGCTTGTTGCTGTGGATCTCGCTGCGTGTCACCGACGTCTGCGCGGAACGCACGGTGATCGATTGCATCTGTTCGCGGGCGATATGAATCAGCTTTTTGTCGATTGTCTTCACAAAGTAGGCCGCTACGCGCAGGGCATTCTGGTTGGGGTCAATCCCCAAGTCGATCACGCGGCCTAAGTACGCGCCCATCACGTCATAAGCCGGCAGATTCTCAATTTCTGTAAAATAAATCATTGCTTCCTCCCGCCAGAGAGCGCCGCGGTGCTGGCTCTCTTGTCATCGGGGCAAGTGCCGGGCCTGAAAATCGTCCGGAAAATCGAAAACCCCGTGTGAGCCGTTGCTCCCACGGGGTTGAAAACTCCACCCAGGCCGAACCCTCGGCCGGATGACCTCCTGGTCTGAGCTTCAGCTCCACACAACGTACGCTCCCCGTCCACTTGAGGATAGCCACCTTAGGCAAAGCCTTAATCCGGCCATGCCTGCTCTACCCGTTGGCGCGTCTCCGCGTTTCCGGGCAGTGGCTTGTGTTTGCGTGGTAACCTCGCCTAACGAGGCTTGCACTCACTCTTGTATGGCTCTAATGCCTCCTGGCACTACAAAAAGTGTCCATTAACCTTCATACAAACAGGCCCAGAGTTTGTCAAGAAAAAAGGGGACGCGCGGCACGGCATCGTCTTCGTTCTGCGCGGCATTCACCTTTCTCTCAAATGACCTCACCTCAGCCTCCCCATGGCATACTTGATGCCGTTCAGCAGCAGTTGCTGGTACCACTGGCTGTGCCAGACGGCGTCTTCGTGGCCGAGCGCGGTATAGAACACCCGGCCTTTGCCGTCGCGGCGGGTCCAGGCCAGTGGCCAGCCGTAGAAGCGAAAATGCACGTTCGGCTTGTGCAGGTCCACCGATTTTGGATCGAGGCGCAGCAGCACGTGTGAGGTCTTGTACTGGAAGTCGGCGATCTGGTAAATTTCATCATTCACCTGGAACGATTTGCCCAGGAAACCAACGATCGGGCTCGACGGGTCAACCACATCCACCGTCACGAGTTGGTGCCAGGGATGATCATTGAAATAGCCACCGATCAGTTGCAGGTAATCCTGCCACTCGTAGAAAGTGTCCGTGGCGCTGTGGACGCCCACGAACCCGTGTCCGGAGCGGACAAAGTTGATGAAGGCGCTCTTCTCCGCCTCGGTCATGGGCAGTTCACCCGTGGTGTAAAACATCACCACGTCGTATTTCTTCAGGTTCTCGGGCGTAAAGGCCCCCACGTCCTGTGTGACCGTTGTGTCGAATAGCCCGGAACGTTCCCCGATCTCTTTGACGATGGCCTCAGAAGGAAGCACACTGGCGTGCTTGTATCCAGCGGAAAGGGTCATGTAGAGAAGACGGCCCTTGCGCGGCTTGGCCAGGGCCTGCTGGCTCTGCCCGAAGAATTCCACTCCGCCCGCGACGATCAAAGCCAAAACCAGAACGACAGATCTGCGCATCTCAACTCCTCTCTCCAATTCGAACCGCAAATCCACACCCGCTCTTATTACGTGCGACAATATCACTAATGGCTGTCCCTCATGCCTTGCCAGCAAATTGCGCTACGCCCTGCCTCTTGAGAGTCATAATAATCTGCTGGCAAAAGGCTGGGAGGTCGGTGGGCTTTCGTGACGTGATCAGGTTGCTATCAACGGCCACTTCCTCATCCACGTACTGCGCGCCCGCGTGAATCATGTCATCCTTGATGGCCGTGAAGCAAGTGGCTTTTCGTCCTTCGACAATGCCCGCCGAGCAGAGTAGCCAGCCGCCATGACAAATCGAAGCCACCACTTTCCCTGCCTTGTGCATCTCCCGCACTAGCGCTACCATCCGCTCATCCTGACGCAGGAAATCGGGCGCCCAGCCGCCCGGAATCACCACGGCATCAAAGTCCGCCGCGCTCACGTCGGCAACTGACTTGTCAGCAACCACTGGGTAGCCCTTTTTGCTGACATAGGTCTGACCTGCTTCAGCACCTACGGCAACAGTCACGGCGTCCTCCTCGCGGAACCGCAACAGCGGGTACCAGACTTCCAGTTCCTGATACTGGTCCGCCACCAGCACCGCAATCTTTTTGCCTTTCAGGTCCATTCCGACCTCCTTTCGTCTTATAGCCTGACGTAGCGGCGGCTTCATGCGGCCATATGGCCAGAAAAACTTGCCGCTACACTTCGCGAGTATGTTATCAAAGGCCCGGGCTCAGTTACAGTTAACTCATCGGGTGATGACTGCGGCAAAGAATCCGTCCATGCCATCGAGATCAGGCCGCGTGTGGAAATACCCGCGCGGATTGACCAGCGGAGCGAGTTTAGGCAGGCTTTCTATAAGTTCTTCGCGCCTGAGTATCCGAAAGCCAGGTGCTGAGGACAAAACGCCTTCCACGAGCATCTCATTCTCCTCCGGTTCCAGCGAGCAGGTTGCGTAGACCAGCCGACCTTGGGGCGCCAACAGCGAGAGCGCGTTTGAAAGGATTCTCGACTGAATCGCCGGCAACCGCTTGAGATCCTCCAAAGTGAGCCGCCATTTGATTTCCGGATTTCGCGCCAGCGTACCGGTCCCCGAGCAGGGAGAGTCTACCAGGACCCGATCAAACGGCCGGTGAAACGGAAGGTTCTGCGTCGCGTCCAGGCGCACAGCCTGAATCCTTAAGGCGTAGGATGTGAACCTTGGCAGGAGTTTCCTCAACGTTCGTAACCGCCGGGTGCTTGCGTCGCAGGCAATGACCAGACCGTTGCCGGCAGCATCCGCCAGCATGCTGGTCTTCATGCCTGGAGCAGCGCAGAGATCAAGAACGCGCTCGCCTGGACGGACGTGCACAAGTTCCGCAACCAGTTGTGAAGCCTCATCCTGGATGGCCAGACCGATTTCCTCTGCAAACCGTGAAATAGCCCCTTCGCCAGTCTCGACAATTAATGCGCACGGAGCGAACGTTCCCCGGCGGACTTTCCATCCCTTCTCTCCAAACCTTCCGATGACAAGGTCGGGCTCCGGCGTCAAGGAACAGATCCGCAGCGTTGTGGCAGGAACCTGAACACTTGCCAGGGCCAGCCGGTTTGCCGCTTCGATACCAAAGTTGGCTTCCCATCGAGCGAGCAGCCAGGAAGGAACCGACCGCCTCACACTTGCCAAAATCTCAGGGTCGCTCAACTGAGTTTTTTTCAAGCCCTGCAGGAGGTTTTCTGGCTGGCACTTGCGCAGGATCGCGTTCACCAGCCCGGCGGCGGACCGCTTGCGCGACAGTTTGGTGAGCTCGACCGATTCATTGACTGCGGCAGACTTGGGAATCTTTTCGAGGAAGACAATCTGGTAAATGCCCATCCGCAAAGCCGTTGCTACTTCGCGATCGAGCGATGTTGCGCTCTTTCCGGAAAGCTGTCGTACCCGATGGTCGATTTCGCCCCGCCATCTGAGGACGCCCATCACAATTTCAGTCGCGAGCCCGCGGTCGCGGTCGCTCAGTGCCGAGACTTCCTCGCTCTGCAACATGTCCGTTGCGAATGCGCGCCCGGCATCAACCTGAAGAAGGGTTTGGAAAGCGATTTTGCGGGCGGGGGAGATATGCGCCAAGACTTCTGACCTCAGGAACCGAGTGTTTCTCCGGGTTCGACACGAGCGCCATTCACAAAATCCCGGGCTGAAAGGCGCTTGCGGCCTTCGAGTTGAACTTCGTGGAGGATCAGCAACGTTCCCTCTGCGCAAGCTACTGCCAGACGCCCGCCTTCGGTTGATATTGTGCCGGGAGCAATGCCGGAATCCCTCTCCGCCGTCGCGGCTTCGGCGCGCCAAATGTGCAGGTGCTTGCCGTGAAATGACGTGTAGGCTCCCGGCCACGAAGCAAGCCCGCGAACACGCCGGGCGAGTTCGTCTGCAGGCCGAGCCCAATCAATCAGGCCGTCTTCTTTCTTGAGCCGCGGGGCCGGCGTAGCAAGATTGGAATTCTGCGGGCGAGGTGAAATTTCCCCGCACTCAAGTTTGCGCAAGGTTACGATCATCAGGTCCGCGCCAATCACGCTCAGGCGCTCACTCAAGGTTTCGGTCGTGTCGTTGTCGCGGATCGGCTCGCGCCGCTCAAGCAGCATGTCTCCGGTATCCATTCCCGCGTCAATTCTCATCGTGGTGACGCCCGTCTCCTTCTCTCCCCGGATGATCGCCCAGGCAATGGGCGCCGCTCCCCGGTATTTCGGCAAAATGGAAGCGTGCAGATTGATGCAGCCATACCGCGGGAGGTCAATCATCCATTGCGGGACAATGTGGCCGTATGCCACAACCACGATGGCGTCAGGATGATGCTGGGAGATGAAACTTCGGGTCTCGTCTGTTTTCAGTTTGGCGGGCTGGTAGATGGCAAGGCCATGTTTAAGCGCCGCTTCTTTCACAGGGGAGGGTCGCACCTTTTGGCCACGCCCACGAGGCTCATCGGGATTCGTAATGACAAGCTGAATTGGAAACTCTTCTGCAACCAGCTTTTCAAGGGTAGGAACAGCGAATTGGGGAGTGCCACAAAAAATCACCTTCATCCGTCAATTCCGATAGGAGCGGCCTTTCGTAGGCTTCGCAAGTTGCGCCAGATTCCATCCTACCATTCTCCCGCCTTGGCCAATTTTCGCACCTTACGTTTGATGGATTCGCGCTTCAACCGCGTCAGGTGGTGAATGAAAAGCTTCCCATTCAGATGGTCGGTCTCATGGCAGAACGCACGGGCAAGGAGCCCTTCGCCCGTCATTGTGAATTCTTCGCCCTTCAGGTTCTGTGCGCGGATCGTGGCCCGCATCGGCCGCGGTGTCTTTGCCCGGAAATCCGGGAGACTCAGACAGCCTTCTTCCTCCGTCTGCTTCCCCTCGACAGAGATGATTTCCGGATTTGCGAGGACCAGCTTCGCCTCCGGGTCCTGACCGCAGCTGACGTCAATCACGCAAAGCCGGTGTGTCAAGCCAATCTGGGGAGCAGCCAAGCCCACGCCATTGGCGGCGTACATGGTTTCAAACATGTCGGCAATCAGCTTCTCCAGCTCGGAATTGAATTCTTTTACCGGCTCAGTGCCATCTTCCAGGACTTTCTGTCCGTACTTCACTATGGGATAGATCATTTGTCTGATTCAAAAAGATAGATTGATATTGGAATGTCCAGTGAGTCAAGTCTTTTGCTGACAACCTTTCTCAAACCTGGCATCGCCGGCATCTGTTTCCGTCCCCTCGTTCAAAATCGCACAATCACGGCGCGAGTACAAGCAACGTGAAACTGCCAGGAACAACTCGAGGCCGGTGGAACCGGTGAGGGTCAGGCCGTTCAGGCGGACCGGGCTCAAACCTGGCAGTTACCAGAAACACTTCATGAGTCTTCGGGCCGAATTCCATGGTGCGCGCTCCGCGCTCAGTCTTCACGTTCTGGATCACTTTGAATTTAACTGGCGACTCTTCCTTGACAGCCGTCAGCGTTCCCGCGCCATTTGAGCTGAAAGGAAGACCTGTTTCAGAACCAAACCGCGTCGCATCTACGCCGAGGCCACTTGGAGGTGCTGTGATCACTTTGCCTGTATTGCCGTTGATGATGGTCATCAGCCCGTTGTGGCACCCGGCAAAAAGAACGTTATGCTCCGCGTCAATCGCCAACCCCGCTGGTGACTTGCACAGGGCCATCGGCCGACGCGATGATCGACTGACCCGGGGTCTTGCAGTGGCTGGGCTGTAATGGCAGAGGCCGGAATCACCAGCGCGACCACCGTGCACATCAAGAGGCTTACATAACTTCGAGACATAAGTCTCGCAAGTCCTCCAATGTGAAAAAGGATCGACCCATTGGTCTTCTAAGCATCTTGCGTCAATTCCATAAGGACTTAATTTGGCGATTCCCTCTAACCTAATACCGGCGGACCTGATCCTGGTATGCGTCAAAATTGCGTCTCGTTTCTTCGAGTGAATCTCCTCCGAACTTTTCAAGAAAAGACCGCGCGAGCACAAGCGCAACCATCGCCTCGCCAACAACGCCGGCAGCCGGAACCACGCAAACATCTGACCTTTCGTAGGCCGCTTTCACGGTTTGTCGCGTAGCGAAATCAACCGATTCCAGGGGCCTGCGAAGGGTCGAGATCGGCTTCAGATATCCCCGCACAATCACCGGCTCGCCGTTTGTCATGCCGCCTTCCAGCCCGCCGGCATGGTTTGATTTTCGAGTGAACCGTTCTCCCTTCGGGTCGTAACCAATCTCGTCATGCACCATGGACCCGGGTGTCGCGGCGCTCCTGACGCCGTTGCCGATTTCAACCGCCTTCACCGCCTGGATGGAAATTACAGCCTGGGCCAGTTGCCCATCGAGTTTTTCGTCCCACTGGGCGCACGAGCCAAGCCCGGCGGGCACTCCCACGGCAATCACTTCAAACGTGCCGCCGACCGTATCGCGCTGCTCGGTGGCTTTATCCACCTCGGCCTTCATCCGCGCTTCGATTTCCGGATCCACGCAACTCAGCATGATTTCCTCAACGTCACGGAGGGCCAGAACGCGCTCGAAGGGGACAGCCTCATCCGGCAAAACAACGCTGCCCAGTGCCACCGTGTGGCTGGCAATCTTGATGCCGAACTTCATCAGGAACAACTTGGCCATTGCTCCAACGGCAACGCGTGCGGCGGTTTCCCGCGCACTTGCGCGCTCCAGCACATACCGAGCGTCCGGGAAATTGTACTTCAGGCAGCCTGCCAGGTCCGCGTGGCCTGGCCTTGGCGATGTGACGGCTTTGTACTTTTCGCGCGTCTCCGGCAGATCTTCAACTGACATCGACTCCTGCCAGTTTTTCCAGTCGCGATTCTCTATCAGGATGGCAATGGGCGAACCAATTGTTTCACCGTGGCGGACTCCGGAAAGAAACTGCGCGGTGTCCGATTCGATTTTCATCCGCCCGCCGCGCCCGTAACCTCCCATGCGCCGCCTTAGCTCACGATTCACGTAGGTGAAGTCCACCGGGACGTGCGCCGGCAAGCCCATCAGGGTTGCGACCAGCGCCTGACCGTGCGACTCCCCCGCAGTGTGAAATCGAAGCATATGGATGGCTAGGGAACTTCCTCCGGCCGAATTCAGGAACCAGCAATTTTATCCGAAGCTCAAAAGATGGTCAAAAATAAGGTAGGCTTGGCGGTTCGCTGCTCAAGATCCCGTGCTGCTGTAATTCTCCACGCCACGGTTCCAGACAAAAAGCGCCAGCAAAAAGAATGATGCTGCTACCACCGGAACCAGATAGAAGTAAGTATTGAATGTCGTTCGGCCCAGAAAATGGGTTGTGGGATAAAACGAGGCGAAGCCGAATGGAATAATCCAGCTCAGCATGAACTGGATGAAGACGTTATAGATAGTCAGCGGGTAGCGGCCGAAAGTCAGCATGTTAAAAACCGGGGGAACAATCCCCACGCGGTCTTCAAACCAGAACGAAACGGCAGTGAGGATCAGGAAGACCGCCAGATAGATCAGCGCGCCCGAGGCCACCATCAAAATGAACCAGAGGTAATCACTGGCCGGCCAGGGAAGGCCCAGGTGCTTCACCGCGATCGTCACGACAAAGATGCCCGTGATGACTTCCTGGAGCGATTCCAACCGGAATTTTTCAAACAGTACCTGGAAAAGGGTATGCACCGGCCGCAACATAATGCGGTCAAATTTCCCCTGGATGATGTAAATATCTCCAAACTGATAAAGGTTCCAGCTCACAACATTGAAGAGACCAAGGGGAATGAGCGAAAAGCCATACAGGAAAAGGATTTCATAAAAGGACCAGTCCTGCAGCTTGGGAATCTTAGTAAACAGCACCAGCACAAACCCGAAGCCCAGCACCGTCGCCGCCATCGACGAAAAAAAGGCGACGAAGAAGTCGGCTTTGTACTCAAGCCGAACCTTCGCGTATTGGGCGAAATAGAGTGTGAACAATCTCAGGTGCCGATTCATAAAGCGCAGCTCAAAACAGACAAATTACGAGTTACGAATTACATCCCGTGCAGACGCCAAGTTCTCAGGGCCGTCTTTCATAACTTGTAATTGCTCTTCCTCACCCTCCCTGAATCGTAATTTTCTTGCTCGATAACATCCAAAACAGATGGCCAATGACAATCAGCGCCGCCACCCAGAAAACCTGGATGCCGAGCGCCTTCAGGATGCCAACCCCCCTGATCTTGCCCAGATACAGCAATACGGGAATGTAGCTGATGTATTGGAAGGGCATGAACGCAAATATCTCCTGGAAAACATGCGGGAAGAAGGAGATTGGAATCAGCAATCCGGAAAAGAGTTCCAGCAGAAAATACTTTGCCCGCAGCAAGCCCAGGATGGACTTTAGCCTGACGGCAAAAGTTCCTACGGCAAAGTTAATGCCCGCCACCAGGAAGAAACTTAAGAACACGCTGAAGAGGAAAGCAGCAAAGTTCTCGACACCGGTTGGCCTTTCCACAGGATAGACAAGAAGAAGAACAACAGCGGTCGGCACGGTCAGCATGGTCAGGCGGAATGCCGACTCGCCCAGCGCCTGGGCAATATACATCCATTGAATATTGACCGGCTTGATCAAGTCCATGGCCAGCTTGCCTTCCAGTACCTGCGTGGCTATCTCCTGGTCGATATTGTTGTAGTAAAAGGAGCGAATGATCCAGCCGATGGCGACGTAGGTGAGCAATTGGCTGAAGTCAAAACCCTCGATGCTGGCGCTGTGTGTGTAGATGGCTTTCCAGATAAAGTAGTAAATGGAGACGTAAATGAAGTAGGTGACGATCCCCGTGTAGTAGCGCAGGCGGTAGGCCATGGTATTCACAAAGCCCACGCGAAGGAATCCTCCGTAAATGCGCGCCAGAGCCGCCAGCGAAAACTCTTTTTGCGGCCGGGCAGGCAAAGCAAGATCCGCGGTTCCCATTATCCGACCTCGCCGCTCAGGTAAATCCGCTTCACGATATCCTCGATCGGTTCTTCTTCAACCAGAATGTCGCTTACCTCGAGGGTATTGACAATGTTGCGGATGATCTCCGCGTTCGAATATCGCTCGCGGTCATAGCGCATCAGGTAGGTCAGGTCATCGATGCGGTCGCAGCGTATGCCGTCGGTCTCAATCCTCGCTACGCCTGGCACCTGCGAGCGGTCTTTCAGGAAGAACTTCACCTGGTTGTATTGCGCCAGCCGTCCTTTCATTTCCCGCAGCGCGCCGTCAAAGAGAGTCTTGCCCTTGTCGATCACGATGATCCGGCTGCAGAGTTCCTCAATATCTGAAAGGTCATGCGTGGTCAGCAGTACGGTGGTCCGTTCCATGCGGTTGACTTCTTTCAGAAATTCGCGGATGCGGTCTTTGGCCACCACGTCCAGCCCGATGGTCGGCTCATCCAGAAAGAGCAGCGGAGGATTATGCAGAAGTGAGGCGGCGATGTCGCATCTCATACGCTGTCCCAGGCTCAGCTTTCGGACGGCAGTGTTGAGATAGTCTTTCAGGTTGAGGATTTCAGAGAAGATGCCCAGCCGCCGCTGGTAGTCGGCGTCGGAAACCTCGTAGATTTCTTTCAGCAGCTTGAACGATTCCACCACCGCAATGTCCCACCACAATTGCGTTCGCTGGCCGAACACCACCCCGATGTGCTTAGTGTAACTGCGACGATCGCGATACGGCACGTATCCGTTAGCCAAAATGCTGCCGCCGGTGGGGACGAGGATGCCGGTCAGCATCTTGACCGTGGTAGATTTGCCCGCGCCGTTGGCCCCGATGTAACCCACCACCTCGCCGGGCTCGATCGAGAAGGTGACATGATCAACGGCGGAAACCGTAATCTGTTCCCGCACAAAGAGGTTCTGCATCGCTCCCCACACGCCTTCACGCCGGCGAAAGGAGCGAAACTCCTTGGTCAGATCCTGAGCCTGGATGATGGATTTCATAATGAAGATAAAGATTGCGGGGCAACGACTCCTCAGTAGAACGAATATATAATTCTAGCAACCGCGCGCCTTTCCGAACAAGCTCTGTGGAAAAGCGGCGCGGCTAAAGAATGCTTGGTGCCAACTGCATGGCCAAGAAATCTCAGTCTCTACAGCCCATTTAGACGGGTCAGGATTTAAAAGGTTTCGTGAGGAGAATGTCAATTATGCCAAAGAACGTGCTGGTCGGTGTTGATATCGGTGGAACAAAGACAGCTATTGTGATCTCAGAGCAACCTCCCGAGGTTTTGGAACGAATTGAATTCCCAACGAGGCCTGCGAAGGGTCCGGAGCCTGCGCTGCGACTGATCCGCGAGGGAATCCACGACCTGCTTGAAAAGCACAGACTGAAGATCGCGCGGATTGGCGTGAGCTGTGGCGGACCGCTCGACCATGTCAGCGGTGTGATTCAAGCCCCGCCCAACCTGTCCACGTGGGTGGACGTGCCCATCAAGGCAATCCTAGAGAAGGAATTCGGGGTCACCTGCCATCTGGAAAATGATGCCAATGCGGGTGCCGTGGCTGAGCACCGCTTCGGGGCCGGCCGCGGGTGCCAGAACATGGTTTTCCTGACCATGGGAACGGGGTTGGGAGCCGGGATCATCACCGACGGGCGGCTCTACCACGGAACCAATGACTTTGCAGGCGAGATTGGCCACGTACGGCTCACACGCTCCGGCCCTGTCGGATATCACAAGGCGGGCTCTGTCGAGGGATGGGCCAGCGGCGGCGGCATGACGCAGGTTGCGCTCAAAGTTGTCGAAGCCGCACGCAAGAGGAATGATCCGACGCTCCTCGCGGAACTTCTGCAGCGGGGCAAGCCGATCACCGCCCGCGACGTTGCAGTGGCGGCGCGCAAAGGAGACGCCGTAGCCATTCGCATCCTTCGTTCAACGGGCAAGCGGCTGGGAGAAGTGCTGGCGATTCTGGTAGATATCCTCAACCCCGAGAGAATCGTAATAGGCGGCCTCGCCATGCGGCTGGGTGATACATTGCTCGGGCCCGCGCGCGTGGTGATGCAACGCGAGGCGCTCCCTTATTCCTCCTCCGTGTGCCAGGTTGTGCCTGCACTGCTCGACGAGCGGATCGGCGACGTTGCGGCACTTTGTGTCGCCATGGGCTTTTGAAAGGTCATTTCTGCTAGAGACTCCCCGCCTGAAGCTGAGGTATAATCGTGGCAGTTGCATTCATATCACCAGGTAGTCTTAGGTTTGCCATGCTGTTGAAAGTTCGAACCGTGCAGATTAAAGGGTGGCAAGCAAGAGGCTGAAAAGCCGAATCCAGGTCTAAGAATTCTGGCCTCCGAATTAGTTAACAACACCGAACTGAGCTTCCAGGGAGTCTTGCCCATGCAAAGATACCGAGCAAGTGCTTTGTTGCTGGCGGCTGTATTGATGTTGGCCCAGGCGCTGGCTGCCGCCGAACTCCGTGTCCCACACCTGAACTTTACCGACCAGCGGCTCGCGAATGGCTTGCGAGTGATTATTGCTCCCGACCACACCGCCCCCGTCTTCGCCATCTCCGTGACTTATAACGTGGGTTCGCACAGCGAGCGGCCGGGCAGGACCGGCTTTGCCCACCTTTTCGAGCACATGATGTTCCAGGGTTCGAAAAACGTAGGCAAAGGCGAGCATATGATCCTCATTGAGAACAACGGCGGCGACATGAACGGTACCACCACCGAGGACCGGACCAATTATTTCGAAATGCTGCCTAGGAACCAGCTCGCCCTCGCGCTTTTCCTGGAAAGCGACCGCATGCGCTCACTCGCCGTGAATCAGGCCAACCTGGACAACCAGCGCAATGCCGTCCAGGAGGAGCGGCGGCTGGGCATCGACAACCAGCCTTACGGCAAGGCCTATCTCGAAATCGACAACCTTTCCTACGACAACTTTGCCTACAAGCACTCGGTCATCGGCTCCATGGCTGACCTGAATGCTGCGACGGTGGCCGATGTGCAGGATTTCTTCCGCATTTACTATGCCCCGAACAATGCTGTGCTCACCCTCGTGGGCGACCTCGACCCCGCCGAGACCCTTGAGCAGGTGAAGAAATATTTCGGAGACATCCCATCGCAGCTGGCGCCGCCCAAGCCCGACCTCACTGAACCCGAACATTACGGCGAGCGGCGCGAGACCATCGAGGACCCGCTGGCGCGCCTTCCCATGATCCTGATGTCGTTTCACATTCCGCCGGGCAACACATCAGACTGTTACGCCCTCCAGGTGCTGGCCAACATCCTGAGCACGGGTGAGAGTTCGCGCCTCTATCAGCGCCTGGTGAAGGAAAAGCAGATGGCAACTTCTGTTGACGTCCAGGCTGATGCGCGAATGGGCTCAAGCCTTTTCTACGTGGTAGCGGTCCCGCGCCCCGGCGTTAAGCCCGATGATCTGGAGAAGGCTATCGAAGACGAAATCGCCGCGGTGCAAGAAGACGGTGTCACCGA
>JBJKQK010000190.1:0-5120 GCA_046705285.1 Terriglobia bacterium | reverse complement strand
GGCCTACGCCGATTCGACTATGCAAATTTAGTCCGAAGCGGATCAGCTATTCTCCGAGCTGTTGGGATTGTGTTGCTGCTAGCCATGGGCGGTTCGCTTGTTTCCATCGCTGTGTGGCAAGCAATTGTCGCGGCGATTGGTGTACTGGTGACTTTTGCTGTTGTTCGGCGTTTTGTGCCACATTTTCGCTTCCGGGTGGCACGACTGCATTTTCAGCAACTACGCCAGAGGTTCGCTTTTGCCTTTTCGAGCCTGATAGCTACCGTCTTTGGCGGACTGGCGTGGCAGTCGGGTTCGGTCCTGATTGGTTTTCTGCAAGGATCCGCCTTGGTTGTCCCCTTCTATGTTGGAGAAAAGTTTCCTTACACAGCAGCTAACGTTGGCTGGCAAGCAGCGGAGGCATTGTTCCCTGCCGCAGGAGAAAACCAGGAAAGTCTTTCGCGTACGCGTGGGGTTTTGAAGACTGGAGCCCGCTGGGTTATCGTCCTGATGCTACCTGTGACAATCCTCCTCTGTCTCGTTGGTCCCAGGCTTTTGACCGTGTGGATTGGCAAACTTGATCCGGACGCACTGCAGATTCTCCGGCTGATGAGCGTGGCCGCTTTAGCCGACGCGTTCATGGCGGCGTCCCTGAACGTCCTGTGGGGTCGTGCGGCAATGCGAAAGGTGATTATCACTCTGACGAGCGTTGGTGCAGGCACAGTCTGCTTGACTCTATTGCTGTTGCCGCGAATGGGGGTGACGGGCGCGGCGTGGGGAGCGCTGGTACCAACGGTAGTTGGGGCGTGTGCGTTGTTTTATCTGGCGTGCCGCGAGTGCCACGCAAATGTGGCCCATATGGGTGCCTCGCTATTCCGTGGTTTGCTCCTACCCGTAGGCGGGTGCTCTGCTGTCGCCTATCTTGCTTCAATATGGATGGGTCGTGGTATCTGGTCTTTACTCAGCATCTGTCTGGCGGGAGTTGCAGTATACGCACTCTTGTTGTATGTGGCACCAGGAGAGAACGAGGAAAGACAGTTTTTGCAAAGTGCATTTCGGCGTGTGGCTTCGTACCTGTGACGTATCCGTCCGGAAGCTTGTCATGTTCCGTGTCCAGAATTCGTTGAGCGCATGAGTGAAATTGTACTCGCCCTGAAGAGATGGATGCGATCGTGGTGTCCGTCCTGGGTATACGGACACGTTCACCTTTTCCGGGTTCTTCGCCAACGCTGGTGGTACGACCGGCAGATATTGATGGACACAGCCCACACAGACAAAGAATGGGACTTTGAGTGGTCTGTGGAGCAGGATCGTCATGAACGGGTCCTGTCGGCTGTTTCCAAGGCTCATCCTGCGGGGAGGGCGGCCGGGGTGCTTGAGGTTGGCTGTTCGGAGGGAGTGTTTACTCGGAAGCTGGCAGCAAGCTGCGCTTCGGTCACCGCTTACGATATCTCTCCGGTTGCCTGCGCGCGCGCTGCCCAACGGTGCGCCGGCCTGACGAATGTATCCATTCGTCAGGTCGACCTCCAACGCGATGCCATCGAGGGCATGTACGATTGGGTGTTTGCCATGGACATTCTCGAATACATCCATGGTCGGGATCGCCTTGCAAGCGTAGTTGATAAGCTGGTAGGTGCGCTCAAAGCGGGTGGACTCTTGATTGTCTCGGACTGTCGGTTGCCCGACCAACTTCGAAGGAGGTGGTGGCAGTATTTCCTTCCAGAGGGCGCTGATGCTCTTATAAGGTTTATTACTAATCGCAGCGGTCTTTGTTTGGTGCACCAGGAGTGTCACCCGGATGATGGAACGCAGATCCGCGGCTATTTCCAGCACATAATCGCTGTTTACAGGAAGGCCAGATAGTGCATTCCACGCGAATGCATGGCAACGAAGTGCCTCCGCAACTGTCGGTTGTCATTCCGACACATGACCGATGTACCCTGCTTTGCCGCGTGCTTCCGACAGTGTTTCAACAGTCATGTTCGCCGGACGCATACGAGGTCATCGTTGTTGTGGATGGATCTACAGACGGTACTGTCGAAATGCTCAGGCAGTTTCATCCTTCATGTAAGTTTCAATTCCTGGAGCAGCCAAACTGGGGCCAAGCGTCCGCAAGGAATGTAGGCGTGAAATCCGCCACAGGTGGAGTAGTTTTGCTCCTCGACGACGATTTGCTATGTGAGCCGACCTTGGTGGCTGAACACATAGGCGCGCATCGATCGAATGCGAATCAAATTGTGTTCGGTCCGGTTAACGTCGCGCCCGAGAGCCCTAGGACTCTTGCGACGCGGCGGATCAACCTGGAAGCAGCGGCTTGGGTTGAGAGGCTCGGCCGCGAAGGTCCGACCTTGCCATTTGACGCTGTTGTCGGAGCAAATAGTTCCATGCGGCGCACCACGTTCCTCGATCTTGGCGGCTTTGATGACAAGTTTTTTCGAGCGCGTGAGGACGTCGAACTCGGCCTTCGTTGTTGGCTTGCCGGTGTGGCGTTTCGCTTCCATGGAGCTGCTGTTACCTACCAGATCTATGTGAAGAATAGCAGGGATATTGTCATGGGAGACGGCATTGCCTATGGCCAAAAGGAGGTTGTGCTCTACCGAAAGCATGGTTGTGCTCGGAGGTATTCCGAATTCGCCCATTTCGCTACCGATGGTGTAGCAAAGCGGCTGATCCGGGAATTAGCGTCCAGGCTTTTCGTGCCGTTTGACTTTGTGGCCTCCGTACCGTGTTGGCTTGCGGAACATGGCCCTGAGAACGGTCGCCTGGAGCGTCTTGGGTTGCGTTGTCTTGCGCTCCGCCGAAACACTGCTTTGCTGTCAAGTGCGGTTCGGGAGGCGGGTGGATGGAGTCAGTTCAAGCAGGAGTTTGCCGTTCGGATCCCTGTGTTTCTCTTTCATAATGTTGGGCCTGTTCGCGCCGGAACCTCACCCACACTGACGATCTCTCGCAAGCAATTTGAAAGGCAAATGCGCTGGCTCAAACGGCGGGGCTACGTCGGGATTCGGTGCTGTGACTGGCTGGCATGGCTCAGGGGCGAAAAAATACTGCCGAAAAAGTCTGTGGTGCTCACTTTCGATGACGCCTATGCGGATATCGCGGAGAATGCTTTGCCGATTCTGAAGAAATATGGCTTTTCCGCGACGGTATTCGTAGTCACCGACCAGATTGGGGGAACGAATGCCTGGGACGAAAGAGAAGGTAGCGCGACGCTTCATTGCATGAACGCTGAGCAAATTCGGCAATGGGCGGCCGAAGGGATAGAGTTCGGCGCACATACCCGGACGCACGCGAACCTGGCGACACTTACCGAAGACGAGTTGGCCCACGAGATCGACGGTAGCTGTCAGGATCTGTCGAATGTGCTTGGGGTGCGCGTACGATCATTTGCGTATCCATACGGTGGCTATTCGGAAGCGACCAGAAATCGTGTCGAGAAAGTCTTCGATTTGGCCTGTACGTGTGACGAAGGACTGAATGGACTTGGCACGGATCCAGCCCTCTTGCGCCGCACGATGCTGCGTCCGAATGATACGCTTCTCGATTTGGCCTTCTACCTAAGGCGGGGATCGAGTCCTATCAATCGACTGCGTGATTTGTGGCACCGTCTCAAGCCAGTGGACAGTTCGCGTCGTCCCTTGCGGACGGCGGAACTCTCCCAGGAATGAAGCCTCACCGCATCCTTCATGTTCTCGGAACGGCCCAGCCGGAAGGTGCCGGTATAGCCCGGATGGTGGCCGCGATTGCGAGGGGTCTTGACCCGGCACGCTTCCAGGTACATGCCTGGTTTTTGGGAACTGATGGTCCATTGGCGGCTGAGCTCGCAAACCAGGGAATAGCGGTGAGCGTGGTGCCCTGGACGAATGGGCTGCGGGATCCCGTAGGAATATGGCGTTTTTCAGAGCAACTGCGTAAGCAGCCGTTCTCCGTGGTGCACCAACATTACGGGGGCCGGGCCCTGCGATGGATTGTCCGCCGCAGACGGGGAGTTCGGATTGTTGTCCATTTGCACGGTCGGGTAGTGGAAAGGCGGGGGACCGGCCTCGTTGAATACGACGTTCAAGGCGCCGATTGTATAGTCGCGACTTCCCATGCAGTCGCCAAACAGGTTAGGCGAAAACCGGTGCTAGTTGTCTATCCGGGGGTGCCGTTTGCTCCCCTCCGTAAACAAGAGTCATGCCGGCCGATTCGGGATAGCCGGATCGTGGGAACGGCCGGCCGTCTGGTTCCACTGAAAGGCGTGATTCATCTCATTCGGGCGATTTCCTTGCTTCGGTCGGAATTTCCAGAGATTCGCCTTGAGATCGCGGGATCAGGACCGGACGAATCGGTGCTCAGGGAGGAGAGCCGGAAACTGGGTCTGGCGAACTGCATTACTTTTCTGGGATGGCAGAGTGATCTAACTTCTTTCTTCCACTGGGACGTATTCGCTCTGCCGTCGATTGAAGAGGGTTTCGGCATCGCGCTTGTGGAGGCGATGGCCGCGGGGCTTCCAGTGGTGGCAACAAACGTTGGCGGCATTCCAGAGATCATTGAACACGGTAAAACGGGTTTCCTTGTACCTCCGGCGGATTCGAATGCTCTTGCTGCACAGCTTGCGAAACTCCTAAGTGACAGCGGCGAGCGCCAACGGATTGGACAGGCTGCCTGCACCTGTGCACGCAAACGATTTTCTCAGGAATCTATGGTTTCCGCGGTGGAAGCAATTTACAAGCAGTTGCTAGACGATTGGCCGTCAAAGACAGAGAAAATTCTGCAATAAGGGCAAGACGTGAGTGCACCATGTATCCACCACGAACGACTGGTATGCATAAGACGTCATCCGGAAACTATTTCCGGTCAGTTTACTCGGATTGCATTCCTCCGAACCGGCGGTGGTGTGTGGTAGTGCAGCGCGTTCTTTGGTCGCAGAGAGTAAACGTTGTCTTTCCTGAGTTGCCTTCCGAAAGGAATCTCAGAGTGGAGCTCTGCACTTGAACCGGTTTTCTGACGTGCTCGACGCCTTTTCTTCACGCCAGGTTCTGGTAGTTGGCGACCTGATGCTGGACGAGTATTTGTGGGGCCATATCGAGCGGATTTCGCCGGAAGCGCCGGTGCCGGTGCTGAGCCTGATGAGGCGGGAGAGCATGCTGGGCGGGGCGGGC
>JBJKQK010000189.1:0-4497 GCA_046705285.1 Terriglobia bacterium | reverse complement strand
GAACCCATGAATGGGCGGTTTTCTTTCGGATACCGTGGGAGACATTGGGAGGAAAGCCAAAATCCTATTTTGGGTTTCTGCCCATGCGGACCCGCTGGCGCGACGGCGAATTCACCAGCCCCGTGGCAATCGATTTCCTTGAAGGACTTCCGGTGGATCTCCTAATCGAAACCCATTTTTCGGGTGCAGCGCAGGTCGAGAATCCGCAAAGCAGCCTGTGCCGGTTGCCCTCGGGCAGACTTCGCTGGCAAAGGCCGGCAGTACTCACCTATCCCGAATCGGAAATAATCCATCAAATCTGGGACATGGAGTCTTCACTTTCCACCCCGGCGGACAACAATAATATGGGCCAGCGGATCTTCCTCACGCAACGCTGGATGGACTTGATGCTGCTGGAAGGATTCTCTCCATGGCCTCGCACCTGGGGGATTTTGAAAAACAACCTGCGGCTGGCCTATTTCCGGCAAAGGATGAATGGTGCCTTTCAGAGAAACAGCCCAGGAGAGGCTTTTCAACTACTGGACTCTTACCTAAGCAAGCTGGATAAGATGTCCAAGTGGTGGTACGCCGACGGCTCGCCCGGCGATATTTTGAAAACCGAATGGAAGCCGGTCACCAATGCGGACAGTCTGGAAGTGCAAGGCAAGACGCTGCTGATGCGGTGTAGGGCTGGTGGCCATGTAGTTGATTTGCATCTTTCACTGCCTCAGACGGGTGGCGTAAGGATCTACGGCAGTCACGAAGGTTATTGGAGACCTGCTGATCTGTTGCCCTTAAAAGTCACCCAGTCCGCCAGCTCCTGCTCCCTTGAAACCGCCGAAGGAAGGATTATTGTCCGCCAAAGGCCGTTTTCGATTTCTTTCTATAACCCTGCCGGAAATGAAGTGACGCAAATCGGTGCTGAGAGCCTGGCTTTTCGGTTTGGTGCGGATGGCAAGATTCTCGCGACGGATTTCAGGAATCATCTCGATCCAAACGATGTCATCTATGGCTTCGGGGAGAAGTACGATGATTTCAATGAAAACGGACATGTATTGACGCTCTGGGGTACGGATAGCTGGGCTGGGAATGCGGATGGCCTGGCGAATACGACCTACAAGCCTTTGCCGGTCTTTCACAGTACGAAAGGCTATATGCTATTCGACAATTCGTCCTATCGCTTAAGGGCGGACGTTGGCAAAGCGCATCCAGGCCAATATCGTCTCACCCAGCAGGGTCCGATATTTGACTATTACTTTTGGATCGGCTCACCTCAAAAGACGTTGTCCTCCTACACGGCCTTGACCGGCCGGGTTCCGCTGCCACCCAAATGGGCCTTTGAACCATGGATGGGCCGAGGCAACCGGGCATGGGCCACCGGCCCTCTGCACGATCCGGTGGCGGAAGAAGAGAGTGTCACCCTGCGTTTCGCAGAATTGGACATCCCTCATTCCGCGATCTATGCGGAAGGTCTTTCCGCTCTTTCACCGGATTTGTATCAGTTCATGGCGGCGCGCGGAATCAGGGTATTGGGCTATTTCTATCCGGCAGTTCCCAGACTGTTAGGCTATTCTTTTCCAATAATTCCCCCCGGGAGCCAGGGAACCGTGATGCGTGATTTGAAGCCTGACGAGCTTGTCATTCTCCAATGCGGCACCAAAAACTTGACCCAGGCTCTCGATTACATTGACTTCACCAACCCGAAGGCCTTGGAAGTTTGCCGGCGGGCATTGAGGCCTGCCTTGGACCTTGGCGAGGCTGGAAGCATGGTGGATTACGGAGATTTGACACCGGACAGCGCTGTATTTTATGACGGACAACACGGAGCCGAAATGCACAATTTTTACTACTATGACTATCAGCGCACGGTCAGCGAGGTGTTCCGGGAAAAACGGGGCAATGATTTCATCTTATTTGCCAGGGGGGCGGCGCCTGGCACGCAAGCTTGGGTTGGCCAGTTCGCCGGCGACCACCCGTCCAATTTTCCAGGAATCCAGCACGTGTTAACAGGGGCATTAAACTTGTGCGCCTGCGGATATTCGACGTGGGGGAGCGATCTGGGGGGGTATATGGGATTTCCGCAGCCCGCGGTGTATATGCGCTGGTTCCAGTTCGGCTGTTTCAGCCCGTTAATGCGCCCGCACGGCGTGGCGCCGCGCGAACCGTGGTATTACGGAGAAACGGCGGTGAGGAACTACAAGTTCCTGGCCTGGACTCGTGAAAACATATTGAATTATACCTACAATGCGGCGGTGATTGCGCATAAGACGGGTATTCCCATCATGCGATGCATGGCGTTGGAGTTTCCCGAAGAGGGGCGGCTGGCAGCCGTGTGGGATCAATACATGTTTGGGCCGGATTTGCTCGTTGCTCCGATAATTAACGAAGACAACTTCAGGACTATCCGGTTTCCATCCGGAGTATGGACGAGCTTGTGGGATGGCAAAACCGTCTCCGGTCCGACCAGACACAGGGTTAGCGCATCTTTGGAAACGATTCCGGTCTATTTGAAGCCGGGAGCCGTTATGCCGGTGCAACTGAGCCCGGCATTAAAATTTGGCGATAGCATGAGCAGCCATCGTGTCGATGCCTTGGTAGTTACGCCGCGATACGGGGGCAAGACCGTCGCTTTGCTCAATTCCCGGGGCGAAGCGGCAAAAGTGACGACGCAGTCCAAGACCGATGGCTTTAGCTGGGTGCTTGAAAACCTTCCCGAAATGAGCTATTTGCTGGTTTACGGCCTGGCCACCGCCTCTGTCGTCAGAGTGAATGCGAAAGTCTGGCCAAGGCTGACGGCAACAGGGTTCAACTCCACGTCGGCCGGCTGGCAAGCAGACTTGGCCGGCAATCGGCTGGTAATTCGTTTGCCAAGCCGCCGAATTGAACAGAGCGGGCTGACAACAGATATTGAGGTGAGCGTCAGCCCGACCGGGAAATAGGATGCGTTTGAACAGAATCCATCTATTGACAATTAGAATCTACAATGCAAAGACCGACGTTACTTAAGAAACTCGGCGATCGACCTTGGGTAATCGTCGGGAATGTATTCTGAAAGCTTGAAGGGACTCTCTGTTTCTTCAAAGAGAAGCACAAGATCCAGCCGTCAGGGGTTCTGCTGAGGTCCAAACATTATCTGTAATTCCAGTCCTCTTTGCCGGTCCGCATGTAGTGTCTAATGGACACCTCCAACCGTTGCATCAAGCCAGGCAAACGCGGCTTTATTCGGAATACGGAATTTGCCGCATGCGCAGTCTTGGGGCAGGGGTTCAGTGGGCTGTTACAAATGGTGAAAAAATCCATGCTTAGTCACCGCAGGCTTTTTCAGGGGCCGTAAGGACTACTGCGAAGGGTCACAAAAACTTGAGCAGGTCACAGGCCCAGACAAGGCTGCCGGACGCCGCTCTGGATTCCAGAGTAATCGCGATTGCGAGCCAGCCGGTGGGTGTATGATGCTTGGGGCTGTGATACTTAAAGTGGAATCTTAGCTTACACGCCTGCCCCATAGCCGAAATGGCCGCGGCTTTCCCGTGCGCCACGGGACGGAAGCGAAAGGAGCGAGATGCGCATCATATCGGGTTTTATTCTCTTTGTCCTGCTTTTGGGAGCAACGACTGTTCCCCAATCTCCCGCTCCTGTCCCCTCCCAGACGAGCCCGGCAATCAAGCACAGTGGCTTGCCGGTTGCTCTCGTTCAAAAGAGAGTAATTCAGCCGGCTCCGCTCAAGCGGGGAATCGAGTGGCTCATGGCCTCCGGCAGAGGCAATGCCGCTTCTTCTGTCAGCCCATCCGAAGGCCATCGCACAGCCTTCGATCCAGGTCGGCCGCGCGTGAGAAGCAAGTCTTACATGATGACGGCTCAATCTCTTGGGGTGAATACAACCAGCTACGACGGGAGATTCGCCGACGCTGCAGTCCCCGACCTTCTCAGGCAAGCCGGGATCGGCCGCGTTCGCCTAGGCGGTTCGGGAGCCGACCTTTATGATTGGACATCCAAGCGAGTCCCGTTGACCTGGCCCCGGTTTGTGAGCACGCTGAAGCGGGCAAAAGCCGCGCCAGTGATTACGGTCGATTACGGAATGCTAAAGGTTGGCGGCGTCGCGGGCCCGCAGGCTGCGGCAAACTGGATAGCGAACGCCCTCAAGTTGCCCAACTATTCTGACTCCTCTGCCTTGTGGATCATCAGCAACGAAGAATACGGGGCATGGGAACCTGACCAGCACCAGAACCCGCACGTCCCGCGGGCATTTGCAGCGCATGCCTTCCCATATATGAAGTCCATTCATGCCGTAGATCCGAAGGCCAGGGTCGGCGTTCCGGTAACGATCTCGCGGCAGATTTCCGCCGGGACCGGGACATGGGTGCCCGACACGAACCTGTGGAACAAGACGGTTCTCAGTCAGGACTCCAGCCAAATCAACTTTGTCGACTTTCACTGGTATCCGGTCTTTGGCGCCCCCGTGCTGAGCAACGCGCAGATATTCCGGACCGTCCGGCGAATTCCGGTAGCGATGAAATACCT
>JBJKQK010000188.1:0-6664 GCA_046705285.1 Terriglobia bacterium | reverse complement strand
CCACCTCTTTACGCTTTTTTATACCGGCTTCCAAAAGCTTCAGCGAAAGTCAGCGCCCGGCGGAATTGTGAATGCAGGAAGCATCGGCTGGGCCACCGTTAAAATGGTGGACGCCGCAAGCCACGCGAAGGGCAGTCGCTGAAAGAGAGAACCTCTCTGGCGGCCTCCCGACCTGCGAATTTGCTTGACTTTGGTAGGCTAGTGTGGTAGTCTTTTGCTGTCTTGAACGCGGCAGGAAGCCTCTGGCCGTCATCGGGTGGAAGGTGATGAAATTAGCCGCAAATTGGAATATGGAAACACTCGAAACGCTGCCAGGTAAACGGTAATTTCCAGCCGGAGCGCATCCCGAAAGTGGGACAAATGGGACAAAAAATATCTATTTTGGCAAAACGAACCGGAGAAGTGCTTGAAAACAAAGGATCGGGGTGCAAAAACGAACCGAAACGAACCTGAAAACGAAGCGGAGAAGTTGTTGAAAACATTAGAGTGCATAAAAAACGAACCGGAACGAACCGAAAAACGAACCTAGCCAAGTTGTTGAAAATACAAGACAGCCAAAAAAGCCGCGCTTGAGAGATTGCACGAAAGTGCGGTGAATTTCCCCCTGCCGAAAAACCGCCGTCACGGCCGGCCCATTCCTTGATGTAGCCTATGCTCGGCGAACATGGATCAGCGAACCGCCCACGGCTTGCCGGCTATCCGGGACGCAGCTGCCCATGTAGCCCCGGCATCAAGTTCCATGGCGCGGCAGCGGCGCGTTGGGTGCTTCCCCTGACGCAAGACAAACCCGCAACGCAAGAGCCCGTGTCGCGTCATTACAAATTCTGATGTCATGTTGCCGGAGCGCCGCTATACTAGGCAGACACCATGGGCACCGACCTCTTTGTAACTGGAACGGACACGGGCGTCGGCAAGACGCTGGTGTCGGCGCTGCTGTGCGCGGCGCTGGATGGCGTCTACTGGAAGCCGATTCAGACCGGCGCCACGGATGACAGCGACCGGCGCACGGTGATGCAACTGGCCGAGTTGCCCGCCGGGCGGACGCTGCCCGAATGCTATGTTTTCGATCCGCCGGTTTCACCCCATCTGGCCGCCGAGTTGGCCGGGGCTCATATTGACCTTGCCACGATTCGCCGGCCGGAGGGCAAGCTCCCGGGGCCGCTGATTGCCGAGGGTGCTGGCGGCGTGATGGTTCCCGTGAACGGATCGGAGTTCATGCTGGACCTGATGCGCCGGCTCGCTCTGCCCGTTGTGGTGGTGGCGCGCAGCGCGCTTGGGACCATCAACCATACGGTGCTGACGTTGCGGGCGCTTCAGGAAGCGGGTCTCGCGGTGAGGGGCGTTGTGGTGGTTGGAGTACCCAACGGGGACAACGAGCGCGCCATCGAGAAGTATGGACCGACGATGATCCTCGGCCGCGTGCCTCTGCTCGAGGTGATCAACCGCGAGGCGCTGCTGGAAGTCTTCCATCGCGAATTCGACAGGAGCAAATTCGATTAGATGCCCCAGGCTCCGCTTTCCATCTGGCATCCTTTCACGCAGGACGCGCTTGAACCAACGCCCATCTTTATCGAGCGCGCCGAAGGTGTTTACCTTTACACGCCGCAGGGCCGCCGGATTCTGGACGCAATCTCTTCCTGGTGGGTGAACCTGCACGGCCACGCGCATCCGCTGATTGCCGAGGCCATCGCGGAGCAGGCGCGCAAGCTGGAGCAGGTGATCTTTGCCGGGTTTACACACGGGCCCGCCGAGGAGCTTGCCGCGCGGCTGCGGAAGGTGCTGCCGCTTTCGCTCGAACACATCTTCTTTTCCGATGACGGATCAACCGCCGTGGAAGTCGCGTTGAAAATGGCGATGCAGTTCTGGTGGAACCAGGGCAGGCGCGAAAAGCGGAAATTCGTGGCGCTGGAGCACGCTTACCACGGCGACACGGTGGGCGCGATGTCCGTGGGAGAGGATTCTTCCTTTGTCGCGGCGTTTGACAGCCTGCGCTTTCCCGTCTATCGCGTGCCTTCGGCCTATTGCTATCGCTGCCCGGTGGGCAAGACGCGCGCCGCCTGTGACATCGATTGCGTTAAGCCGCTGGCGCGGGTGCTGGAGGAAAAGGAGGAGGAGATCGCGGCTGTAATCGTCGAACCACTGCTGCAGGCAGCCGGGGGAATGATTGTCCATCCGGTCGAGTTCCTTCAGCGCGTGCGCAAGCTCTGCGCCCAGCACAAGGTGCTGCTGATCGCCGATGAGGTGCTGACCGGTTTCGGGCGCACGGGCCGCATGTTTGCCTGTGAGCGCGCCGGAATTGTTCCGGACATCATGTGCCTTTCAAAAGGCATCACGGGCGGCTTCTTGCCGCTCGGGGCAACGGTTTGCACCAATGCAGTCCGGGAAGTCTTCCGCTCCGGTGACCGCATGAAGACATTTTTCCACGGCCATTCCTATACGGGAAGTCCGCTGGCTTGCGCGGCTGGAATTGCCAGCCTGAAGATCTTTGAATCCGAGCCTGTCTTCGAGCGCATTGCAGCCATCGGGCGGATTCACTCGGAGCGCCTGCCGGCGCTGAAGGATCATCCCGCCGTCGGAGACGTCCGCTCGATCGGCACCGTCGCGGCCATCGAGATCGAGGCGGAGGATACGGGATACCTTTCGAAACTGCGACCGTTCCTTTATGATTTCTTCCTGGAAAAGGGCGTGCTGCTGCGGCCGCTCGGCAACATCCTTTATATCCTTCCGCCGTACGTGATCTCTCCTGCCGAACTCAGCTTTGTTTATGACGTGGTCACCGAGGCCCTGGACCGCTTGCCGGTCCGGCGGGAATCTGGTTGATCAATTTCTTGAGAATTTAATGGAATTCGTCCGATTCGACATCGCGGCCTATTGGGGATCCGGGCCGCTGTCATCCTTGAAAGGAGACAGTGTCCGGGTACGGAGTTGACTTCCGTAACCCAGGGAACCCCCTGAGAGTGATCCGTTCCGGCTGGCGGTTTCCACACGTGTGGATGCGCTGGTATAGACATGACCGATTCTCGTTGCCAGGCCACCCATTGCAGTAACTGCGGTCAATGAAACCAGGAACAAGAGCAAGGCATATTCCGGCAAGTTTTGCGCTTCCTCTTCCAGCCACATTCTTTTCAGCAAGTGCGTCATCGTGCCTCTCCTTCAACAGTGCGCGGGTCATGAACACGCCCTAAGGATAAGGCGAACGTGGGGAACGCTCAATTCGGTGAATCCAGCAATTGAGTAAGTGATTCGCGGGCAAATGTCGCGGGGAATCACCTGAATGGCAAAGGATTATTGGCAAGTGGGTAATTCTGGAGGCTTCCGGGAACAGGTTGATGGAGCAACGGGCGGGAGAGTTGGGTGGGGTAGGCCCACCTCAACGCTATTAACTGTGACGTGACTTGTTTTTATGGAATGCACAACATAGAATCTCCTGCGGTTGTCACATCATTGCTTCAAAGAACAAAGATCCATGTGATTTTTAGTGGCTGGAGGCATCTGAGCGGGTACAAGGCTAAAGGCTCAAGACAATAGCCTGCTGCAATGGCAAAGGTTCGCAAGGCTCTGCTGCTTGTTTGGCAGCCAAGGAGGAGCAGACGATGAGGAAGCAAATTGTCAGGTTTGGAATTGTTGTCGCGGCCGTGGCGGTTGTGATGGCTTCGGAAGCCGGTCCGGCTGGGGCGCAAGGCCGATCGTCGCAAGTAACAACCATTCGAGCAGTTCGGCATGCCATTTCACCGCCCCTCTCCCACATCCGCCCGGTACAGGCTGCCAAGGGCCTCCAGCGCGTGATGCCCTTGTTGCTTACCCATCCGGTTCCGGCACAGCATCTGATCAAGCGCGACCCTGTTTTGCAGCAGTCCACCACAACCAGCTTCCAGCCGACAGCCGGCACGGGATTTCCGGGCATCGGCGTCGGGCTGGGAAATTTCAGCGATCAATATATTCCGCCGGACACGAATGGTGCCGCCGGGCTCACCCAGTACGTGCAATGGGTCAACTCCTCTTTCGCAGTGTTCGACAAATCCAACGGCAGCGTAGAATATGGTCCGGCGGCTGGCAACACCATCTGGAGCAGCCTTGGCGGAGCTTGCGCTGCTTACAATAGTGGTGATCCTATCGCCCAATTTGATAAGCAGGCCCAGCGCTGGGTATTGATGCAGCCGGTCTTTACAAAGCCTTACTACCTTTGTCTGGCTGTTTCCACCACCTCTGACGCCACGGGGCCATACAACCTCTATCAGTTCGCCGTCCCAAACAATACCAAGTACTTCCCGGACTATCCGAAGCTGGCGGTGTGGACTGATGGATACTACATCTCTTTCAACAGCTTCCAGGGAAACCGCTACCTTGGCCCGACAGCATGTGTGGTGGATCGCAGTTCGATGCTGAGCGGCTCGCCGGCCACCATGCAGTGTGCAAATCCGCTTGGTCCCAGCTATAGCTCTCTGCTCCCATCCGATCTGGATGGCGATCTGCCCAGCGTGTCAGGGACCACCGGGCCGCCACCTCCGGACTCGCCGGATTACTACCTGAATTTTGGAACGAATTCCCTCAACCTGTGGGCATTTCAAGTGGACTGGTCAAACTCCGCTAAGTCATCCTTTCAAGCGGTTACCAGCATACCTGTGGCATCTTTTTCTCAGGCCTGCGGCGGCGGAGCCTGCATTCCGCAGAAAGGAACGAACGAGCAGCTTGATTCGCTCGGCGACCGTCTGATGTACCGCCTGGCTTACAGATATTTTGATGGTGTTTCGCCAGCGCACGAGGATTTGGTCGTTAGCCAGTCCGTAGACACTGGAAATGGGAATACTGGCATACGCTGGTACGACTTGCGGAACGATACACCGGGCACACCAAGCGGTTTTGCGGTTTACCAGCAGGGTACATACGCCCCCGATTCCAATTACCGCTGGATGCCGAGTATCGCTATGGATAAAGCTGGCGACATCGCGGTTGGTTACAGTGTGTCGAGTGGCAGTATGAACCCAGCTATTGCGATCACCGGGCGCACTCCCGGCGATCCGTCGAATACCCTCGAAGGCGAAACAGATGTTGTGAGTGGCAGTGGATCGCAGACCAGCTATAACCGCTGGGGTGATTACAGTGCCATGACTGTCGACCCAACCAACGACTGTACATTCTGGTACACCAACGAGTTTCTGAAGACCAACGGCAATTTCAATTGGAGTACTCAGATTACCTCATTCGCCTTCCCTAACTGTTCGTCGGGTACCAGTTCCGCGACGGTATCCTCGGTAAGCCTCAGTTCATCGAGCGTCACGGGAGGTACTACTTTAACGGGCAATAAGGTGACACTCAGCGCGGCGGCGCCATCGGGCGGAGCTCTGATCACGTTTACCAGCAGTGACCCCACGGTGGTTCCCAACCCCCCAAGCGTTACAGTCCCTCAAGGCAGCACCAACACGACCTTCACAGTGGGTACCATTAACGTGAGCAGTCCGACCTCTGTCATTATCACTGCAAGCTATAACAACTCCAATGCCCAGGCTACTCTGACTGTCAACCCGGCATCAACGGGTGGCGGCAGCTTCACAATCACGGCTTCGCCTTCGACTCAGACAGTAGGCCGGAATGCGGCTGCCACTTACGACCTGACGATGAATCCCTCCGGATTCAGCGGAATCGTGAATCTGAGCGTGAGCGGATTGCCGCCGCAATCGAGCGCAAGCTTCAGCCCAACCTCGGTCACGTTGAGCGGTACAACTCCACAATCTTCGGTACTAACCGTGTTCACGGGCGCGCATACGCCTACCAAGACGTACACGCTTACGATTACCGGCACAGCTTCCAGTGGCACGGCAGCTCCTCAGCCGACTGCTGTAACGCTTAATGTGCAATAGCTTGTTTTCATTGAAACGCGACGGGCCGTCCCGTCAGTGCGGGACGGTCTGCCTCGCACCACATCCTTATCACTTCCTCCGAGGCGCGCGAAGGATGGGCCAACACCGGTCCTTTTAGTGAAATGAAAGGATAGATCACATTTTGATGTGACGGCTGTCACAGCCCGAGGCTGGAAAGCGTCCTAGGCTGCGCAATTAGAAGGACTCTGGATGGCGGGAAATGTGGGGAGATCCCACCCCAAGAGTGCTTTGAAGGGGAAAACACCATGCCAAATGAGCCACAGGATATTTTGACAATTCTCAAATCTGAGTTGGAGTTTATCGAGAAGGGCGGATATGGAACTCCGGGTAAGCCGCGTCCGGCGGGAGCTTCGACGATGTTTGAGGATTCTGTTACCTGTCTGAACTATGGGTACCCATACCGGACCCACCCATGCGGGGAATGTCCTCTGATGGGATTCGTTCCAGAGGAGAACCGATTGTCGGCGATGCCCTGCCATCACATTCCGCTTGATTCATCCGGACGAACGGTCGAAGTGATGGAAGACGCCGAGGATGAGACTGGAATGCACGAAGCGGTGAAAACCTGGCTTCGCCAGACGATCAGCCGTCTTGAATCACAAAAGCCGCGTTAAGTCGTCAGCGTTCGGGCGATGAAGAATCCGAACCTTGCGCTGACGCTTGACGCGCCTGGAAACTACCAATTGGGGGCCTGTATCTTTACCCGCCTCCTGGGCGATTTGCAGCAGAACGAATCGGTGCGTAATCGGCGAAAAAGCAAATCGAAGCATTCTGCTTACAGTGCC
>JBJKQK010000187.1:0-11006 GCA_046705285.1 Terriglobia bacterium | reverse complement strand
GGGACCAAATTTGAAGAACCCCGCGCGCTCCGACAAACCGCCCTGCACAGCCACACGCACATACTCTTCCGGGCACCGGAAGTGATCAATGATCACCTCGTTCGACGGATTCACGCCGGGCAGATCCCTGCCCTCAACCGGATCCTCGCCTGTCCTTTGTAACAAAAGATTTGAGCGCTGCATCATCGTCGGATTGTCTCCTGATCCGCTAAGGTGCTTCAGTTCCTCTTTTCTGACAATCTTGACTCCGAAGCGAAGCAAAGCGTAATAACGAAATAGTAAGGAAGATTGCTTCGTCAAGGCCGGGACCCTGTCTTAAGATTTGTTTCCCCAGAAAATCCAGTGGAAAGAATGCATGCCGTCCATTGTTACGAATAGGCGGAGGTCGTCAGCGGCAAACCAATTGGCATCCCGAAGGAGCAAAGCCATTGATGACACCTGACTTCCTGCTTCGGAAAATACTGGCAGAAGAAACGAAATCGATTTTTTCCGGCACCCCCTTTCTGCCTTCTGCAGGCATTGCTCTCCTTGCCGGGTGGCCTGTCATGCCGCGATAAGGAGCGCGCATGGCATCTGAGCCATCCTAGTCGACAAAAACCGCAAGGTTCTCCTTCTACACGGATTTGTTTCAAGAAGCTTCTTTTGGCCGTCGGGTTCGTCATGCTTGAATTCGACGTTAGCCAGACCCTGATGTCCAGCGGGCCGAAGCAGCTTGAGCGGAGGTTCGCGCACATGCGTTCGACACCCCGTGGGTCTCAGCCGATTCCCACGTATGCCTCTTCAGTGCGCCATCACCCGTAACGCTGGCTTCTGCCAACTGAAGAGGTGCGCACGGATAGACGACAACGCGCAGACGATCTTTGCCGGCTTGTTCCTTTTGAACGGCCTCTACGATCCCGGACCAGTCGGAGCTCCAATGTATCCCCGGGGCACTTGATGGCAGCTTTTCCATTTGGTTTCCCGGCCGGTACAACCATATGGGATTCTTCGGGTGCTGCGAATTGTTCCCTGCAGCCGTTCCGGGGACTGGCACCCGCCTTATTCGATTCCACAACTTTCGCTTTAAATAGCCTCCGCTCTTAGCTGACAACTCATCAAGAGAAAGAACCGAGAGGCGTCTCAGCATATGCCGTGCGCGGTAATGTGGTGGCTTATTGACAAAAGGAAAAATGTTGTGGAGACCAGGCCCCTCGCTGCAGGAAGCGATTGTAATTCTTGATACGCCGTCGCCGGAACCCTTCAGAGGGACAAATCCCTTCATGCGCGCCATGGTCAGGGACAAATCGTTTGGGTAAGTATTGGAGATGATGACATCCGCCTCGGGCGGCGACTGTATGCAGTAAACCTTGCGATAAAATTCCACCGCATTCTGGAAGTATTTTCTCTGATCGCCGCAGTACATCTGAATGACTTGCCGATTGGAATCCACTAGCAGGGAGATCACGGTGTTCATTCCAATCATGCTGGCAATTTCGTCCAATTCCCGACGAAAAGGATTGGCAACAGTGTCACCTCCCCATCCGGCCGGCAAATGGCGAAAATGCAGATGATAGATGGTACGAATACCAAGAACACCTAAAGCAAGTTTCGATCCCCCGCCGAACCCTGCAGTGTGATTCGGATAAATTCCGCTCACCCCGATAACCAGGTCAGATTCCAAGATGTTTTGGTTTACGAATACCGGCGACCCAAATGTTGTTCTGCCAATCCGCTTCACATTGCGGAAGCAGTCATGGATGAGGAGCCGGCAACTTGACGCGGCCTCGTCACCTATCTTCTTAGACATCGCATCCGGAAAGGGTCTGCCGTGAGTACCAGTCGCCATTACAACAGTGACGTTTTGAGCTGGTATGCCAGCGTTTCGAAAGTGTTGCAGCAATACGGGCATAATACGCGCGACCGGGGTAGGTCGGTTCAGGTCATCAACAATAATGACCGGCCGAGATTTGCCTTCGCACATCCTGCGAAAAGACGGCTGCCCCACGGGGTGTTCGAACCTGTCAACAATTTCCCGTTCGTCCAATGGCGGAGGAGTCTTGGGTGACACAACATTGACTTCCCAGTTGGCCGGCACGTCCAACCGGATATCCGTGTCTCCGTACCATGCACCTGTCCGCAGGCTCACGAACGATTTCGTTTCAGTTAGCACAGGAAATAACTCCAAGGCCAGCTAAGATTTCATAGCAGTGACCAGGATTTGGGATCCAGTCGACCGCAAGAGCAACAGGCCCCGATCTGAGTGACGCTGCAGCCGATTGTGCAGCCTGACTCCGAGAGGACCAGAAAAAGGTACATATTTGAAAAACGAAAACGGTCCGAATCCGATCATACGGTGTTCGACACCGACCAATCCAACCGATGCGAGAAGCTGTCTGAACTCCTTAAGGGTATGCCGGTATACTTCGGGCTCGTTTGATGGCTTGCGCCATTCACGTTTCTCGAGCGCCTTCTTCAATCTCCCTTTCAGCCCTGCCAATGCCGGCATATAGGCAGGATCAAGGAGGTGGTTAAGACGATAACGATTATCCGCATTGATGATTGCATAACCACCGGGAGCCAGTACCCTGGATATTTCCTGCAGCGCGTCGTTGATGGCAGCGACCCAGGGGACAACACCGAGGGCAATCACACACCTGAATGTTCCGTCTCGAAATGGCAACTGGCAGACATCAGCGATATGAGCGTTGATGCGGTCCCCAACGCCACACTTCACTGCGTTGCGACGAGTCAGATCAACCATCGATCGAACTCGATCAAGAGCTTCGATCGCATACCCTCTTCGCGCAAGATCAGCAGTCAGCAGGCCAGCACCACATCCGACTTCCAAAATGCGGGCCGTTTGGGGCAGCGCCAACTGGTCGAAGTATTGCAGTGCCATCAAACGACGCTGTTGATGGATGACCGCAAAAACATCATTGCCCTTGTAAAGTCCATCCCAATAAGACGATTCAGCGTCGAAATACTCAGCGACAACTCTCTTCGCTGTGGGCTTGTGAATGGCTGCTTCTAATGGCATATGTTTCCAGGCCAATCGGTCAAGAATCTGGTTCATTACGGAATCGAACATCTAATGCCCCCTGACGGATCATCAGGCATCGGATTAGCGTACGTCCAAACAAGTGAGCCCATCTTACTGGCGTCGAGTTTTCACTTCATTTGAAATCCGGCCGGTCACCCAGTGGAAAGAACGTGCAACCATTGCCAGGAAAGGCCGCAAGTCATCTGCGGCAAACCACGAGGCTTCTTCCAGATTTCGGAATGAGCGAAGCCATCCCACAAACCCCAACGTTCCATCCCGCAAACTACTGGCCGAAGAAATGAAGTCGAAATTTTCTGCCATCCACTTCCGGCCTTCTTTAGGCATTCCTTTCGGTACCGGCTGGCCGGTTAAGTCGCGATAGAGAGCACGCACAACGTCTGTTCCGTTCTCGTCCAAAAACAGGCGAAAAGTCACTCCCGTACGCGGGTTTGCGTCAAGCAGCTTGTATTGGCCGTCGCGGGCATCGTACTTGTATCCAATGTCCAGGTTACCTCTGTAGCCGAGGGCCTTCATGAAATCGCTGGTTATCCTGACAACATCGTCGTTTGTAATGCAGATCCCCAGGCTCGTGACTCCCTTATAGGCGGGATATTGGCGGAGCTTCCTTCCCGTGATGCCGAAGAGGCACTCCGAATCATCGTTGAAATACCCGTTGAACATCCAGATCATTTCTGATGAACCGGGAATATATTCCTGAAGCATCAGATTGCGCGCCTCTGGCGTCTCCCATTCATCGTAAAGCTTCAAGAGTGTTGCCTGATCATGAACAAGCGCCATCCTCGTGCCCGCATGGCGAAGGAGAGCTACCGTATCGATCCCCTTCAGCATGATAGGAAAGGTCGCCGTTTTGAGATACGCAAGAACGTCAAGGCGTGAACGTGGAAAGATCGTATGAGGGGTTGGGATTGAATAATGCCTGCACAAGTCATACATCGTTTCTTTGCTGGAAAGCAGGCGAGCCAGTCCCGCAGGCTGATTAGGGAACAGGAATCCCTGTTTCAGCTCCTCCGCGTGATCTGCCACAAACAGACAGCTCCAGTCATCGGTAGGCAAGAGAATTGGATTGCGGCCGATCTCGCGGCTGAGCCTCAGCATTCTCTCGACGGATACCTCTGCAGGATACGCGGCAAAGTCCCAGAACGTATTCTTTTCCCAGTATCGTGACCGTGCGGCGGGCGAACGAGGGTCAGCGTGTACCCCGTACACCCTGACGCCGAGGCGGCCTAAACTCCGGGCGATCGTGTGGCTATGATAGCCGGGAGCAATCACGACAACTGGGACTGAAGTATCCAATGGACCCATTTCCTGAGTTGATCGAACGACTTTTCCGACGGACTCTAGTTGTATCTTCGGTCTTGCCAAAGCTGCTTGCCGTGTCATTCCTCCACCACCTGTCCATCTTCAAATCTGTAGATATGGTCGAGATCATTCACGTGAGCCAGGATGAAATCGAGGTCCCTGGTTTGGCTGGTGCGACGCAGATAATCAGCGCTGTGACCACGGGTTATCTCAACCAGGGGAGCCCCACTCCATTTTCTGATGATGTCGGCTGTCTTGGCATCCTGTGGCTTATACCCGAGGCCAACAAGCTCTTCCGCAATCCATGCACAGCAGAGCTCGTCCTCTTCGCGGAACTCACCTCTGGCGCCCGCACCGATTACGGCAACATTTCGATGCCGGTCGCTCAGCCGGCGAGCCGCTGGCCTCCAGTTACGAAGGCAGGCTACATACACGGACTGCGATTTGCTTCCTGAGCATATGAGCCTTGAACCCGAGGTCGAAAGAAGGATCATGGGTCGCTCGACATCGGTCCGCACCTCGATATCAGCCGGACTGTTGTTCAAATGAAAGCCGAAAGGCATATTCCCTCCGAGTTCGCCGACGAGCAACGGGTTCGGAAGCCCGCCGGCCAACTCTACCGCAGCTTCCAATGTGGGCACAGGAAAACACTTTCGGCCCTGTGCAACAGCTGTCACAACCACCGTTGTTGCCCTGATCACATCAACAGCGATGATCGCATCCTCTTCCCGATGAGACTCGACACTCTCAGGGAAACAGTCGATGACCACCACTCTGTCCGCTGCATTTTCCATATCTCTATTTTTCCTGGGTTTGCGGATACGCTGGACGAAGATTCGGCTTCTCGAAGGCGTCAGAGTGAAGCCCGCGACGATAGATCTCGACACGTAACAGCTCTTCCAGACGAACATTGCTGAGACGCACTCGATTCCCGAAATGCCCCAGCAACGCAAATTGGCTTGGCTTGTTGGGAGCCTCGAATGTCGCAACGTCAAGACCAAATCCCTTGGCGAAACGGTCTGCGAACGCGGCGTTGAGAGACCCATCGATTCCGAAGAGCCCCACTCCAGACGCACTTTCGCGCGCTTCGACAATCAGCTCGACGGCCCCGGCGTCGAGCCAGGCGTGCCCTCGGGCTATCGTATCTTCAAGTGATTCCTGGTTAAACGGCCCCTCGTGTTTCTTTCCCATTTCATATTGAACTTCCAGCCCTCGTTCTTCCGCTAGCCGTACGATTTCTCGAGGGTTGCCTTTTAGCTCAGTAAAGCCCTCGCCACATTCGATGCGCGAAACGCCGATATCCGCACACAGATCCAGATAGGCTTCGAGCTGGCCTTGGGCCACTGCAACCTCGAAAGGTCCGCCTCCTGTACAGGCATGCACGTGATGAGCCCGGGCCGCCGCGACCTTGCGGCGCGTGGCTCTTTCGTCAGCGATCATCCAGCAGGCCATCGAAATCTTCAGGCCGGCCATAAGATGAGCGCTCTGGTCAAGATGACTTTCGAGCGTGTCAGGATCATAACCCGGATCGAACGGCGTTGTCAGGGCTGGCAGCTCCGAAACGCCTATCAAGCGCAAGTAACCACTGGTGGTGTGTGCTACAGGCATGGGTGTTACTCTTATGGGTCTTACATTAGGTGTTGCCATAGTCTGCTCCTCCATTCCGCTCCCTGATCGTTCTGTACGATCAGGGAATGATTTCCTTTGTTAATCCTGGACTGAACCTTTCAAAGTACGTTGAATCAGCTGGAATTCGCTTCCCGTTCGGATGCCTGCAATTTGATTGCCGTTCGACGGGATTGTTTGCTGGGGCTCGGGCTCAGAGACAGATCCTCTTCATTTTGGTCCTGGACCCAACCAGACCGTGGCCACTTTCCGACTCGAGATGGAATTGCCTCGCCCCTGGGTTATGTGGCAAAAAGAAGAGGCAAAATGAATGCCGCTCCAATGATCTTGTCAAGAAGAGCGAACGCTCCCGATTTCCACATACCGGCAGCAAAGTTGCACAGAGTCCTCCGGACAAATGGAGAGGCCCATGGGCGATCAAAGCGGGTGCAGAGATGCCGACAAAACAAGGTCCTGGTCTTAGTCTGTGAGGGACAATCAGTCCGGTCGTATCCCATTTCGAGGAAGGGATTGTGTCCGGCCTGACGATGGTAATGGTAGTAATCCATGAAACTTCGGCGTTGAGGTATGACGCCATAGTGCCCTGCATTGCTGGTCATCGGGCTTGCGGGTTCGATTTCGATCATGCTGGCCCGGCATCTTACGTGCTTGAACTTGTGCCGCAAATACCTCATGTACCTGCCCATCTCCTTCAGATCGTTCTCGCGTTCGAAGGGCTGTCCGGCCCAGAAATATACCAGGGAGTTGGCGCCTTCCTCGTCCATCATTTTGAGACACTCTTCCAGTTCCGCATTGCTGTAACGGTAAAGGCCGTTCTTCCTTCGAATCTCTTCATTGTGACTGCCAGGACTGAGAGTGATCCACGAATCCGGCCCGGGCAAATCACGAAATCCCCTGATAAATTCGCGCGAAGGCAGGTGATAGCGCTCGACTTCCAGAGTCAGCCGGATTTTCTCCTTCTTAATACCTTCAAACAGTGCGAGATAGAACTTCTCACGCTCCGGAGCCGGAGGCGGGTCGAGCGGAAGGACCGCTGCGTCAAATCCAAAGCGTTGAAGGTCCTTCAGCGACTCCAGCACAGACTCGACAGGCCTCAGGTAGACTCCCACCCGGTTATTAATGTCCTTCTGCGCACTTCGCGCTCCGCCACAAAATGAGCAGTTGTAGACGCAGCCTCGTCCAAGAAAGACTGGGAACATCTTCCCTTGCTCCATCAGAAGCCTCTGGAAGTTTTCTGAAAGGGTATCAAGGTGCACATATCTGGAAAACGACTCCACAAAAGTCGGATAGTCTTTCATCAAAGTAAAATCCGTATAACACAGGCTGTCGAGGATCTTCCGGTCACCCAAGTAGCTAATAGGATTAACCCGAATGGCGCCGCCTTCCCGAAAGGCAAGATTCGGCACATTATGATATGCCCTGCCTGAATGGAACTCAGTAATCAAGTCCCGCAAGGGAATCTCCGCGTCGCCCCGGACTACAAAATCAATGCAGTCGAACGCACGAAGGATCTCTTCAGCAAAAGCAGAAGCGGTATACCCTCCCAGAACGATTGCCACCTCGGGATGCATTTGCTTGAGTTTCTGCGCGATTTCAATTACGTCAAAGGCCTGGAAATGCCAGTGCAGATCAAGGCCAACGATGGCAGGCTGATGTTCTGCGATCATCTTATCCAGATTGATTTCACCGCACTTATGCTTCTCAACACCAAGGTGGACGATCCTCGTGGAATAACGGCTGTTTCTCAAGAAATCAGCCAGTCCCAGGAGACCTATCGGAGGAAGATTGATAAACGAGAATCGGCCGAACGGCTTGTAATAGTTGTTGAACTTGGGAACGTGGAGCAGCAGAAGATCCATGAGGGGTTCCTCCCATCACAGTACCGGAGTCCGGGTCTATCCGGTTGGTTTGTGATCACCACGGGTCTTTTTCCCTTGTATCTGCACCGAGCCAGGCCCTCGTCTAAAACGCCATGTGTTCGATCCAATCCCCTAACAGGTCGCCGAAAAATGCCTCAAAGATGGGGAAGCGGATTCATCCGGCCAAAAGCCCAATTTCTTCAGCAAGGGCTGGCGGCATAAAAGGGCGGCTACAACCTCTTTCACCAACCTGCTGATGGCGTGCCATTTGGAGTTTCAAAGATCTCGCTTGGAACGCAGGACTGCAAGGCGAATCAAGGAATAGCGGTCGGGTGCCCTCTTCTTTTGCGAAAGAATGCTGGTGCATTCATCCTCCCAATTAACTGAAACAATCGAAATAGTCTGCCCCTGATCAGGCGAGTCTGAACCTGATGTCTCGGCCGCGAGTCATGGAAATCAAAAAGGTCCAGCTCTGCCAGCAGCGAAAAAAGCTGCTGATCCTCAGCGCCGACGTGGCCCACGGCCGCTCCGCGGAAGATCGGTTCTTTTCGAAACATCAACCTGCTCGCTTCAAACACCAGGGCTCCCGGATTTGTCGTTGGCTTTCCGGCATAATCGAAATAGGGCCCGTCTTGAGCGCGCACACCCGGTTTGACCGTACCTTCAATCACGATTTCCGCTTCAGCGGGCACCTCAAGATTCACCCTCTTGCACCTGATAAGCCGAATGCCTTCCCCAGCCAGGCTTCCGGCCAGGTCATACTCATCATATCCCGGCGGATAAGCGGCGCCGGCAGCCATCACCACTGGCTCAGCCGCCCCTATGACCACGGCCATTTCCAATGGTCGGCCGATCTTTTCGGCCTTGGCAAGATGGTGAAACAAGTGGCTGTTTGGGTATGTACTTACGGTGGTTTGATTCCGGCCAAGAACCTGCATCCGGTATACGCCCAGATTCCGGGAACCCGTTTCGGGGTCCCGCGTCACGTTAACATGCCATGTTCCAATGTAGCGGCCGGAATCGTACTTGCTCCATTGCGGAATCGGGAATTTGAGAAGGTCGATTTCCTCCCCTTCCTGAACGGTTTCCATCACTGGCCCCCAGTCCACCATGACGGGTTTCCTCGGCGTCGCGATCCTCCGCCTGGATTCGGCCACGACGGACTTCCAGTTGCTTTGCAGACCAAGCCCCAGGGCAAGCGCCATTGACGAAGTGCTGCTCAGGCCGTTGGTGAAAACACGCAGACCGGGATAATCTTTGATGTTCTCAAAAAGCAGAGGCAGTGCATGGCTTCGGGTAATCTCTCCAAGTTCAATCTTCCAGTCAACCAGACGCGTGATGCGCTTCAAACAGCCTTCGTGCGAGAGTTGCTCAATGAATCCGCGGAAGTTCATCAGTCCAAGTTCAGCGCCGCGGCCCGTAGATTCCTGAAGAGGGAATTCAGGAAGACGCTCTGTCCCAACTTCAGAGCCCGGCGCAACCCCATCGGCCGGCAACCTGATCAGCGCTTCTGATCGCTGTCGTCCAGTGCTTTGCATCGTGATCCCAGCTCCTCGAGCCGGCTCCACATTTCACTCTCCTCGTGGGAGCACGTGGATAAGTCTGTCATCGAGCCGCTGAGAAACTTCTTCAGCAGTTCCATGGCATAAATCCGCTCAACCTCCGAAAAATGCGACATTGCCTCGGCGTGTTTGCGCAGGAACGCCTCTCGATCAAGCGGGGACCCGGTGCGGAGGTCCTTGAGCACAGAACACGCCGTGATCCCGGCCTGCCAGCGTGCGAAATCCTCGACTTGTGCTTCGACAATCGTCTCCGCACGTGGAATTTCCTTTTCCCGAGCCTTTCTGTTCTGCTCGACGATTTCGTTCAGATGGTCGATATTGTAAAGGCAAACATTGCCCAGATCCGCCACGCTCGGCGCAACGTTGCGAGGGATACCAAGGTCAATCAACACCAGGGTTCTGGTTCCCCGCGACGCCAAAGCTTGTTGCAACAGATCACGAGTCAGCACGGGCTCAGCACATGCGACGGACGTTACAACCAGGTCGGGCCATTCGAGCGCTGTCTGCAATTCGTCCCATGATACGACCTCAACAGCGTAACGCGCTGCCAGGGACCAGGCCCGTTCAATCGTCCGGTTCAGGAGGCGGATTTGCCCTACTCCCCGGTCGCTCAAATGCCGTATAACCTTTTCGCTCGTGGCGCCAGCCCCCAAGATCAGCGCCCGTCTGCCTCTGAGAGAGGACAAAGTTCCTTCTGCGAGCTTCACGCCGGCAAATGCAACCGACATGGGATGAGTCCCGATTCCGGTTTCGGTCCGGACGCGTTTCCCGACTTCAAGAGCAGACTGGAACAACCGATTCAGGACGCGCCCGGTCACACCCCGGTCAAAAGCGTTCTGGTAAGCAGTACGCACCTGTCCCAGGATTTCGGCTTCCCCGAGCAACATGGAATCCAGACCTGACGCGACGCGATAGATGTGCCGCACGGCGTCCCGGTCAAGACGCCGGTAGAATGCTCCTCTAACATCTTCAAGCTGGAGCTTCTGATACGACACGAAACACTTCTCCATCATTTCTGCGCTATTCCCCCCGTGTCCATTCGGAACCCCATACAGTTCAGTTCGATTACACGTCGAGAGGATGACGATTTCTTTCGCTACACCGTGAGAGCGTATCTGCTCGGACGCTTCGCAGGCCTGCTCATGACTGAAGGCCATGCGGTCTCGAAGCTCCACGCTGGCGGTACGGTGGTTCAGCCCGATGACGACAATTTCCATGGTAGAGGCAACCTCACACTTTCTTCGAACTTGAGCGCTGATTCGGGCATGGAGTTCCCGACTCAGGGAGTTTCTTCGGTTTTGAGACTGGAGCGACCGGCAAGTCCATCTGAGGTCGCGATGACCCGCACTTTGCCGGCCTGGTAATTATCGCAAGGTCCGGAGAGATCCTACAACTCCACACAAACCTGTTTTCCCCTAAGGCACTGCGCAACCTGCATCGCCGCATAGGTGATAATGATATCGGCGCCCGCCCTTTTCATGCAGGCCAGAGCCTCAAACATGATCCGGTTCCTGTCCAGGCGGCCGAGCTGCGCGGCGGCATCGATCATGGCGCATTCACCACTTACGTTGTAAACCGCCAGCGGCATCTGGAACTGCTGTTTGGCGCGATAAACGACGT
>JBJKQK010000186.1:0-6519 GCA_046705285.1 Terriglobia bacterium | reverse complement strand
GCACCTGCGGTTTGGAAGCGACTATTGGGTCGGAAGCATCAGCAATAGTGTCTGCATCAAACTCAATGCAGAGCCCGCCTGGGATGGGCAAAGCTAATAGAAGGGAACACAAGGCCCTGCGAATCAGTTTGCGAGGACTGATGACACCAACGGATACCACGCCCGCGATCTCCCTTCTTTACCTAAGCTAGGTCACTTATTAATGTTTTCGCTTATTTTTATCAAGACGCACTAGGAAGTCAATTACAAAATGGTTGTTTGCGAACCATCGGTGTTATTATCTTTTCCGGCATGTGCACCATTAAGATAATTGTGTGAGTAAGTAATACACTTGCAACAACCCGGTTTCTAGGCGGACACTCTGGCAAGCTCCACCAGAAAGCAGGTTTACATCCCAGCAGATCGTTTCTACGGTGGGATGCTTGGCTGCAAACCCACAGTTTTATGACCGCCGAAATCGCCAGAATCCGGGCTTCCGGATTCAGGAACTTACGCGGGCGTGGGCAGGAGGGTTTTATGACCGGCCTCATTTGAGGCCTTGTTAAGCAGTTTATAGATGCTCCCTTTGCTCACCTGGTACTTTCTGGCGATTGCGTTCAGGCTCATTCCCCGGGCGCGATCATCGAGAACGGATTCCCGATCGATCTGGAGTTTCGGCCTGCCGATATGCCGGCCTTCCCGCGTTGTCCGTCTCAGTCCCGCCTTCACTCTTTCCTTTATTATTGATCTCTCCAGCTCCGCGGTCGCTCCCACGATCACCATCACCGCCTTCCCCAGAGCGCCGCCAGTGTCAGTCTGTTCCCAGAAGCTGATGAACTCGATGTTCAGATGCCCGGGTTCCTCGAGGACCTGCAGAAAATGGGCTACGGATCTCGCCAGCCGATCACAGGCCCAGACCAGCAGCACGCTGAACTTCCCCTGCCGGGCGTCGGCCAGCAGACGATCCAGCCCCGGGCCGGGAACCCCGGGCGCCGGAGATGGATCACAGGAAGATTGAGGCACGAGAGGGAGCCTGCCGGTGACCGCCGTCGGCTGTGCGACGCTTGTGCGCGCTGGTTGACGGCGCCAGTTTCTATTTCCTATTGGAGAACGGAGCGGAGGACTCTGTTGGCTAAGCGGTCGATCGAAACCCGCTCCTTATACATTTCCAACACGCGCGTGGTCGCGGTGGTTATGACTTCCTGAAGGTCGTTCCGCGTGACGTCGATTTTGTCGTTCGGAAGATTGTAGTGTTTGAGGACATTCCGATAGCGCTGATCCACCATTTCCAGATTCGAAACGGGATAGTCCCCCTTCCGAAGGTAGATAGCCTGGTAATCGCCCGTCAGCCAAAATGTCCAGTCTACTCGCCAAGCATAAATACCGTCCAACAGATTCCGAGCGATACCGTAGAGAGACCTATTGAGCGGGTCCAGACGCTCTAAGGGATGGCGGTCGTAGACGACGAGCCAGCCTCGACGAGCATAGGACCAGCCCTCGAGACGCCTGACCAACACGTCAAGACGGAGCAGGGTTTTTTGGAGCAAGGCAGGGAAATTGTGCCTCATGATGAAGCGCATAGGCGCGGTCCGGTAGTCGTGCGTGCCCATGCCGAGGTAAATGTAAATTACTTTAACTGGCGCCGGCAGGCGCAGGAGCGCGCTGGCGACGCTGGTCTTGCCGGCTCCATCTACTCCCAGGAAAGCTATTTCCATACCGACTTTGCCTCTCAGCTTCCAGATCAAGTACGCCATCCGGCGCAATAAACTGGTAGAAATTGCCGCGAGGTGAGGGCGAATCGCGCCCGTTAGGATCAAGTAGCTCGTCAGGAGGCTAGGCGAGCCTATGCGCCATAAAGCTCTTCCCACCAAGCCGAAACGTCCAATACCCGGCATCTCCCCCTGCCAGGGGGGTCCATGATGCTCCCGCTCAAAGCGAGCCGTTCCCTTGCCATCGACCACGGCGTGCAGCAGGGAGGCCACACGCGCGTCGGGAAGTTCCCCGTTGCCTTTAGCCTGACGGTACCCAAGACCCCATTCCACGGTTTTGAAGAGATCGACTGTATGTGCCTGCATGGTTCCGGGAACCCAACGGCGGTATCGTTCCAAGTAGGGGTGGGGCTTGAAGACGCGCTGGAAGCCTTGGCCCCTCAGGAATGCGCGAACCGCCGCTATCCTCCCATTTTCCGCGAGGACGTCAATGTCGCCGCCACTCTCACTACCCAACCAGACAGGATTCAGGCAAGTCGGCCCACGCAGAAGGATCGCGGCAGGGGACACCTGCTTGATCCCATTCCAAACAGCCGCGTAAGGGTTTTTGGTGGGGACCGAGAGATCAGGGGAATCCAAATGCTTGATCACTCCCCTTTCTACCATCGCGCCCACCGAGTTCGTCTTTCGACTTGCTACCGCAACGCCCTGCCTCATAGCCCCCTCCCTGCTTGGGACCCGGGGTAGCCAAGCTGATCCAGATGCTGCCTTGCCGTCCAGGAACTGGAGGGCAGACGCGACGGGCGTAGCCGATTTCTCGCCCGCGCTCGGACGCGCAAGAAAGGCTCCAGAACAGTTGGCTTCAGATCTTTCCACCAGAAATTTGATTTAACTGAAGGACGCAGCAGATCAGCCACGACAGGAAAGAACGAAGCCGGTCGCAAGAGGACGTGGCGGACCTCCAGCAACGGCCAGTGATAGCGCACGTTCCGGCGGTAGTCCTCCGAATAAGCAAGGACATGGCCTTGCGCCATCTGGCATACATAGTATGGAAAGTCGACCCCCGCCGCGATTGCCAAATCCAGCGATCCCCAAAACCTGGGATTAATCTCCATCAATTTGTACTCGCCATCGCGTTGATCCCGCCGGAACTCCACCATCGCCACTCCATGCCAGCCCAGCCGATCAAGAAGGCGCTTTCCGTACTCTTTGAGCTTGGGGTCATAGAAACTCTCGGCACAGCAACTGACACGGCCGCCAGGAGGACCTTGTCGAATCCGTCTGTGCATGAAGATACGTTTGCAGGTGCCTTTCTGATACAGCGCAAAGAAACCCGCGTTGTGACCTGGAACAAACTCCTGGATAAGCGGCAAGGGGTCATTGCGGCTGTCTTTCTGTGCGCACAGCGCGCTGTAAATACGCACCAGATCACTATGGTTCCGTGCACGTCGGATGTGGTCGTGGAAGGTCTCGCTACAAGCTTTCACAACGACAGGAAAACGCAGATCGCGAGAGCGGGCGACCGCGTCTTCGAAGCTTTTGGGCACCACCGTCAGCGGAACTGGCACGCCACAGCGGGCGGCCAGCCCAAGCATAAACCGCTTATCTGCCGCAGCACGGATTTGTCGGTAACGGCATATCTCAAGCCTCGCCAATGGAAGAATGGTCCCCTTGTACAGAGCCAATGCGGCGGTGAACCCGTACTCTCCCGGCATGATAAGGTCGAATCGCCTGGTGCCAAGGAGTTCCCGTAGCGCAAGGGGAAAAGCAGGACTAGAGGGCGGAGGTACCAGATACCGGGCGGAGCAGTATCGTGAGCACGAGGCGAGGGCCATGGACGAATCTGCAAGAACGGAAACCCGAATGCCTTTGCGACCCAGTGTCCGCACAATGGCTAAACTGGCTTTGAAACCGTCGTCGGTAACCAATACATGCATTTCGTTGCTCCGTGGCCCGACGGGATATAATGAGCAAGGATTCCGAAAATTCAAGAATCAGGCTTCTTGGAGGCGTGTCAGTTTGTCGTAGGTGGACCACGATTGAGAGGAAAATCCCCGGACCCAAAAGAAATGTTCCCGCGACTCGCGTTTAAGCCCCGATGCCCGCCCCACCAAAAAAATCATTCAACACAAAATACGGTAGACCCGGGGTGACAGTCAGGCAATTAGGAAAAGACTTGGTTTATAAAAAAGGGATGCCCGTCCTGGGGTAGGGAAGACTCTGTACTCAGGACCGGGTGATTACCTGTAGCGCTGGCGAAGTAATTCTTCTCAGCATGCGACACTAATCCTCTCATCCCACAAGAAATTGGATTTGCGTATGGGTTTGGGCTAACACCATCCACTTTGTGCTGGATTTGCCTGCTGACGTTTGTGCATTTTTTCGATTCCAGACATCCCTGAGCTTCATCCGACCCAATCCTCGACGAATCATTTCGGAGATGGATGCCGATCCGGTCTGGCCTGTATTTGTGCGCGCTTTTTCACGCGGTTGCGCACTCCTTCACCGGCCGATGTCTTTGCGAAGTGCGCAGGTGCAAACAGGTTGACTTGGATCATAACCCGGTTTGCGAGCCATTTTGGGGTGCAAGATACTTCTCACAGATGAATGTATTTGCGCGGCTTAGTTCCATCCGATTGTCATGAAAGCCAGACCGCAAGAGCCTTCAGTGACATCGCACGAATGGTAAGCGTCTGAAAAACAAGCGCATTAATGGCCGAAAGGGATTTGCTCCAATCCGACCAACCAAACCCAGGTTTTGGCATTCTATGTGCCATACGAAAAGCGATCGCCTGTCAACGGGGGCTCAGAGAAGTTTAGTTTGAGTGTTTACGCTTTGAATATCTTCTCAGGCCAAGTCTTTTATGGTGTGGCTGCTTTCCGACATCCGCTGAGGACAAAGCGGGAGGATTCTGAAGTTGGGCGTACGGTCGGGCAGATTTGAAACTGTCCGGTGACGGAGCGTAGGAGGCTGCAACCTAAGCGGATCTTCCGCTTAGATTCGCAGATTCCTGCAAGTCAAAAGTGACGGACCGTCCCGGCGGGCTGCCTTAGGCAGAGAGCGGTTGACCACGGAGGCAGAAATGAAAATCTTTGGTCCTGGGGAAGACCGATTATGGTTAATGATGAAAGGCTGGTGGCGCTGAGGTCGACGAGATGGGGCATGAAAAAGGGAAAGATTTGGATCGATTTGGACAACTCGCCACATGTCCCTTTTTTTAGGCCAATTGTTAACGAACTTGAAGAGCTTGGCTATCCAGTTGTCCTGACAGCGCGCGACTGCTTCCAGGTTCGTGAATTGGTCGACCTTTTCAAGTTGCGGTGTGTGGTTATCGGCCGTCACTACGGCAAGCACAAACTTGCCAAAGTTGCCGGAACCTGCTTTCGTGCCCTGCAGCTGACCTCCCTGATTAGAAATGAAAAGGTATCCCTTGCAGTCGCTCACGGATCCCGATCTCAAGTAATAGCAGCCTCTCTCCTGGGCATTCGCTCGTTTTCTCTTGTCGATTATGAGTTTGCGAAGCGTATGGCGCTGATCCGCCCTGACTGGCTGATGGTCCCAGCGGTCATTCCTGATTCTGCGATTCCATATGACCTCCGCCCGGTTCTCAAATATCAGGGGATCAAAGAAGATGTTTATGTCCCCAGCTTCAGGCCAGACCCGGGCATCCGAACTCGCCTGGGACTGACGGAAGATGACTTTGTCGTTACTGCCCGGCCGCCCGCCGATGAGGCCCATTACCATAATCCCGAAAGTGACGAGCTTTTTCGCGCTTCGCTTGAATTCCTTGCTGTTCGACATGACGCGAGGATTGTCCTCTTGCCGCGAAGCAAAAAACAAGGAACCTCGGCAAGGGGGCTTTGGCCGCGCCTTTTTGCTGAACGAAAGATGATTATCCCGGAGCATGCTGTTGACGGCCTCAGCTTGCTTTGGAGTTCGGATCTTGCCATAAGCGGTGGGGGGACGATGAATCGGGAGGCCGCGGCTTTAGGCGTCCCAGTTTACAGCGTGTTTCGCGGGAGGATCGGGGCGGTTGACCGATACCTTGCACAAAGGGGGCGATTGACTCTCCTGGAAACCATCGCTGACGTACACGAGAAGATTCTTGTCTCAAAGAAGACCCAGAGAGGCCTTCCGGACAAGGGTCATTCCAATGCATTGAATACGATTATTGACAATCTGGTCGCAGTCGTTGAGACGGGAAAACCAAGCCAAAAGGTAGCCGCGTAATCCTCCCTTTGCGTGGTGTAAGCCCAGGAAATGGGAGCGGAATTCAGGCCTGACGTTCAACACACTTTGCAGTGTGGGAAGCTTTTGAAATCCGGCAAGTGGCCCTTTGGGTCGGAAACAGATTGAGTTCAGCTGAATCTGTGTGTGCGCAGAAAACACGTGAATTGGGCCCGTGTTACACGACGGAGGTCGACGCGGCGGATGAACAGATCTGATAGAAATTTCTGCGCGAGTTTGAGGACGCGAGAGTTTTCGAGACTTAGGCATACGATCAGTGACCTGTCGCTCGGAGGATATGAGTCATCTGGCCCATAGGGAAAACGGCGACCTCATAGCACTTTGCTTCGCTTCGGAGTCAAGATTGTCAGAAAAGAGGAACTGAAGCACCTTAGCGGATGAGGAGACAATCCGACGATGATGCAGCGCTCAAATCTTTTGTTACAAAGGACAGGCGAGGGTCCGGTTGAGGGCAAGGATCTGCCCGGCGTGAATCCGTCGAACGAGGTGATCATTGATCACTTCCGGTGCCCGGAAGAGTATGTGCGTGTGGCTGTGCAGGGCGGTTTGTCGGAGCGCGCGGGGTTCTTCAAATTTGGTCCC
>JBJKQK010000185.1:0-4891 GCA_046705285.1 Terriglobia bacterium | reverse complement strand
TCACGGATCCTAAGCTGAACGTAGAGAATCTGGTCGGCGGCAAAGAGTCCGTTGAGAATCCAAATCGCCAAGGCCTGCTGTCTGAACCCGCCCGCCGAAACGGCCCAGCCCGCAGCAGCCGCGAGGGTCAAGCCGAAAGCTCCGATCATTTCACCGGGCAGGCGGCCGGCGCGACCCGACCTCCTAATAACGGCTTGCAACGCAAAGAATCCTGCCGCAACCAGGCCCACCTTCCATAAGAGGCCGAAGAAGCCAGCGCGTATCAGCATTGCTGCCGCAAAGGCGCCCGTAAGCGCGTAGAGCGACCCGGCTGTGATCACCCAACGCCATTCGACCGGGCCTCGTGCGTGAAACGGCGAGGCAGGCAGACTGTTTTCAATCGGCGTGCGAAGACAAAAGGCAGCCACCACTGCTACTGTCAACCAGAGCAAAGCGGACAAGTCCGTAGCAGGCGAAAAGCCGATCGAGGCGCCGGTGATCAGGGAAACGAGCAGTATTCCCCATGCACCGTGCTCGCGAGGCCAAACCAGTGTCCAGCGCCGTGTGGGATGAACATTACGCCAATAGGCAGGCAAAATAGACATACTCGATGGCAGATTCTCCAATCATCGCCTATTACGGGTTATCAAGCAAACTTACTGAACCTTCACTTTCTGGGCTTCCGCCGTGTCGTACTGCAGCAATCGTCGTTCTCCTTCCAGGGCACGGATGTTCGTGACATCCTGGGTAACTTCCAGCGTACCGAGATAGCGGTTCTCTTCACCGCGAACTGCAAAATATCGGATGTGCACAAACCGCCCGCGAAGATTGATCCAGAACTCCGCAACGTCTTGCTTGCCTTCCCGGAAATCATTGAGGATGTGATTGACTATATCCACGCTGCGCGGCGGGTGGCAGTTCTGCACTTTCCGGCCGATCACCGCCTTGCTGCGGGCGAAAAGCCGGTCGGGACCTTCGGAAAAGAACGCGACGCGGTCGTTGGCGTCCACGAAAGTGATATCGACCGGCATGGTCGAGAAAATGCCGCGCAGTTGATCGATACTCAGATGACCGGTGGGGAACTGAATACCAGTAGCGTTTGCGGCCTGCATTTCTCCGGCCGTTGAAGGGACGGGATGGCGAAAGCCTTCGCGAGGCTCGACGAGGCACCACCCGTAACGCGGTGAAGACTCCCAGATTTCTCCCCACTCTGCATCCGTGAACTTGTCGAGGCATAGAGGGAAGAGGATCTTTTCCTCCTTATAAATCATCTCCTCAACGGCGTTTGCCACCGCTTCACCAGCCGCAGTTGCCGTTCGTGCCCAATCGGAACCTTCTCCTTCTGCACGTAGAGCGCGGGCAAGATTCTTCAGCAGTGCTCGAATCTCGTCGTCTTTGCCCCACATCACCCGGGATGGGCCCGCAACTCCGTGCCTTTCGAGGCAGGAGAAGAGCAGGTGCTCCTTCCGCTGGTAGTGCTTCTCAAGGTCCATGAGATCATTCATTGACTGCTGCCAATCCAAAAGAGATGCGCCTGTCTCCGTCGGATCTGCAGATTTTCCAGCTTCGCTCATTGCTAGCCGCATGCGCGCAAGCACGCCTCTTACCGCTTCGTTTTCCCGGCGGAAAGTGTCGATAGGATGCCCGGGAGCCAGAGTCTTTCCCGGCAGTGTAACCAGCACCTCACGGGTCACCTGGGAATGCAGGTCGCACATGCGTTGGATCTCGCCGGCGGGCATGCCGTGCGCCATCAGTTCCTGCTCCATAGCCATGATTTCAGAGTGATCGGTCTCCCGAACCAGAGTTTTGAGTTTTGCCTTGACTTCCTCGGCAGGCATGCCGTTGTGAAGGTTGGTGATTACCTCCTTCAGCGTCTCAACGCGTCGCGCCCGGTTGTCGATCAATTCACTCATTGCATATCCTCCGCTTTGTTTCCAATCAAAGCGTAGCGACAGCCGGCACTCATAATCGAGGACTTTTGTCACGCTGGCGCACAAGCCCGAAGTACAGAACAACAAAATCGCTTTCGGGCCAGAAAAGAATGATTGAGCCCTCGAAACCGAAATCCTTTCCTGACAACAGAGGTCAAGGAAGCACCGACTCCTTGACTTCTTAATCTGGCGAGTCAGTCTCTGGTAATCCAAGCGGGCTCCGTGACAAAAGTCATTTCTCGGGCATTCCGGAAATCATATTTTAGGTTGTTTAGCTGTTAGTCCGAGCACAGAGTCATCACCAACGCAAGGAGCAGACCAATGGATGCCAAGACCAAACGGGGGCTGATCGTTTCGAGCAAGTGGGGGCAAGCCGTTGTCATCGTTTTCTTATTCGGCTTCTTTGTCATGGGGCTTCTGGCTTACCGAACGTACACCAGCGAGCCTCCCATTCCGGCGAAGGTCGTCGATCCTTCCGGCCAGGTTCTCTTTACGCGTGCCGAAATCATCCGCGGACAGGAGACCTTCCTCAAGAACGGACTGATGGAATACGGGTCGATTTTCGGCCACGGAGCCTACCTTGGGCCGGATTTTACCGCCGACTACCTTCACCGTGCGGCGCTCATCGTTCGCGAGCATTACGGTGGCGCGGCGTCGGACCGCGCCCGGGCGGAAACGGTTCGGGACTTCAAGACTAATCGCTACGACGCCAAGACCGGCACGCTGGAATACACGACCGCCGAGGCCACCGCCTTCAGGCAATTGGTGACTCATTACCGGGACTTCTTTTCGCAGCCCACCACACGATTCGGCCTGCGTCCCACAGCCATTACGAACCCGCAACAGATTTACGACCTGACAGCTTTCTTCAGTTGGTCAGCCTGGGCATCCGCTGCTTTGCGGCCAGGTTTCGAATACTCCTACACCAACAACTGGCCCCCTGAGTCTCTGGTTCATAACCACCTTACGGCCGATGCGGTTCTCTGGAGCGTGCTTTCGCTGATTGCTCTATTGGGAGGAATTGGTGTCCTGTTTGCCGCTTTCGGGCGATGGGATTTTCTTGGCTGGCATGGGCGCGAGCGAACCACGGTGTCGTTCCGTCCGCCAGACTCGATCAACCTGACGCCCGCACAGCGCGCCACGGCCTACTTCTTCCTGGTGATGGCGGTGCTTTTCCTTGTTCAGGTACTGCTGGGCGGTGCCTCGCAACACTATCGTGCCGACATCTCCAACTTCTTCGGCTTGGACCTCGCACGCATCCTGCCTTTCAACATCGCCCGGACGTGGCACGTTCAACTTGCCATTTTCTGGGTGGCCACCTCTTATCTTGCTGCCGGCATCTTTCTCGTACCCATGATCACCCACCGCGAACCCAAAGGGCAGCACTATCTGGCTTACGGACTGCTGGGCGCGCTGGCCATCGTCGTTTTTGGAAGTTTGATTGGCGAATATGCAGGCGTTGAAGGCTGGATTCACCATTTCTGGATGTGGTTCGGCGACCAGGGCTTCGAATATCTTGATCTGGGACGCTTCTGGCAGATCCTGCTGACCATCGGCCTGCTTTTCTGGGTGATTATTCTCTTCCGAGGCCTACGCGGGCGCCTGAGCGAAGAGCACCTGGGTAACTTGCCGTGGCTATTCTTTTTTTCCGCATTGTCAATCCCGGCCTTTTACGCAGTGGGCTTGCTGGCCCGGCCGAATGAAGCCTTTACCACCACGGACTTCTGGCGGTTCTGGGTGGTCCACCTGTGGGTAGAGGATTTCCTGGAACTCTTTACCACCATCATCGTGGCTTACATTTTTGTCCTGCTGGGAGTGGTTCATGAACGCGTGGCGCTGACAATGGTTTACCTTGACATCCTGCTCTATTCCGCGGGCGGAGTGATCGGCACCATGCACCACCTCTACTTCTCCGGCGAACCGGCGCTCAATATGGCTCTCGGAGCTTTCTTCTCGGCAGCGGAGGTCATCCCGCTCACCTTCCTGACAATCGAGGCGTGGAGCTTTCTCCAGCTGGGTGCGGAGCAAAGCGCGAGGTCCAAGTCGCCTTTCCCGCACTACTGGGCCGTGATGTTTCTGGCTGCCGTGGGCTTCTGGAACTTTCTCGGCGCGGGCATTTTCGGTTTTCTGATCAATCTGCCCGTGGTCTCCTACTTTGAAATCGGAACCATGCTGACAGCTAACCATGCACACGCAGCCATGATGGGAGTTTACGGGATGCTGGCAGTTGGCCTCGCGCTCTTCTGCCTGCGTTACATGATTCCTCAGGATCGGTGGTCCAACCGCGCGGCCAAGATCAGTTTCTGGTCGCTGAATCTTGGCCTTGCCTGGATGTGCTTTGCTTCGCTTTTTCCGCTGGGCGTTATCCAGTTGTACCATTCCGTCCGGTACGGCTATTACGATGCTCGAACACTCTCATTCGTCACGGGGCATCTGAACGCCCTGATCGAGTGGTTGCGATTGCCAGGTGACACACTCTTTATTGTGGGCGGCGTGCTCCCGGTGGTTTACCTCGCGTGGCTCGGAGTTCGGCATGTGGCCCCGAGGGCGACTGAACAGCCTGAGGAAAACCTTTTTACCGAGATTGTGGAATCTCCCGGGGTGAAATGATGATCGATGGCTTTCCCGCCGAAGTGCTGATGGCGGAAGGATATTCGCTGTTTCTGGTGGCTGTTGCGGCAGCGCTGGAGTGGCTGGCGTGGCATTCACACAACCGCTCAGAGCAGATGCGCGTAACTGGCTTCAAATACAACAAGGAGTCTGACCGCTGGGAATGCCCAACCGGTCAATTGCTCCATCGTCATTCGGTTGACCATCAACGCAATATCGTCCGCTACCGGGCGCCAGCACACGTGTGCAACGCCTGTCACAAAAAGAAAGACTGTACGGATTCCGACGAAGGCCGCGAAGTTGAACGCCGTGTGAATTCCTGGGTACAGTCGGAGATTCGTCGCTTCCACCGCGGCTTCACTCTGGCGTTA
>JBJKQK010000184.1:0-5636 GCA_046705285.1 Terriglobia bacterium | reverse complement strand
ATTCTTCCGGATGAACGTCAATCAGCTTGGCGGTGTAGTTGCTGTTGGCAGCCGATCCGGCGCGCGGAAGCAAGGAGAGGATACCATTATTATTTGACAGGCAACAGCGAGATATGACAAAGTGGCGCCGGGGCCGGGGTGGGGCCGGTGGACAGCTCTTTCACACTCCCGTGAGTGGGTCTGGGACGGTCCCCGGCCCCCACAGTTGTTTTTTCAAGTCCTCTCCTGCTCAGAAATACAGACGCACACGCCAATTGCGCCGTGTCTCCTGCGGCTTAGTCGATGCGGTGGTTTGATACGGACCGGTCCGCGAACAAGGCCGGTCCGGGGCTTCATTCACCCAGAGTTTGGGACAGGTAGCGGGCCAGGCCGATTCGATTAACCAGGCTCAGCTGGGTTTCGAGGAAATCGGCATGGGCCGCGCCCGGTTTGATCGCAGGGTAGGGACACGCGGCAGGGACCTTCTGGAAGCATCATACACACGCTGGCGCTGCAGTGGTATCGCACGGCTCTCTCGGGAATGATGCGCTGCTGTTACGATGCTTTTCTGTAACGGCAGTGTCCCTGGTTTCTGAAGTCCAATGGTCCGATTGGGAGCAAAACTCAATGGCGGTTTGTTATGACGACGATTCCCGGGTTCGCAATTCTGCCCAGTGCGCGGCGGAAGAATCTGGAAAGCGGGTTTTCAACTTGGCGGAGAATATACCAAAGGGCTACAGCCAGGGCTCAGCGGATGCCTAGCAGGCAGCCGTTTCTTCCTGTAATTCTTGGGTCCCCTGCTCGATTCTGCATTTCTCGAGTTCGAGCTCCAATTGTCCTTCGACACGCCGCGCGTAAGGAATAAAATGATTTCCGGACAATAGCATGGCGAATCCCAGGCTAAACTTGCGAGGCTCTCCGTGCCAATGCCTTAGCAGTCGAAACAGGAACTTCCAATAGGCTCTTCTGTAATTGGAAAGCATGCCTTGGCGCACTATTGAGCGAGCCAGGATGCCGAACATGAACTTAAACGGGATGTCGGGCGCCTTTTGCGGCTCTCGTGCGTTCCACTGCTGAAGCGACCGGTAGCACCGGTCGTAAAATGCCGAGGGCTCGTACAGTGAGGCGAGCGTCTCCTTGAACCCCTTCAGCAGGACGGCCAGCGGCAAAAGAGTTTTGAAGTTCGGGGGATCAAAGTTGCTGGTGGCCGTAGTGTCCAGCAATAACCGGCCCTCCCTCAACATTCGGTCATAGAGCGGCGTTGTGGGAGGCGCGATCAAAAAGCCTGCCATGGCCCATGGAATGGCTGCCCGCTCAATGAAGGCTTTCTGCTCTTCGAAGATTTCTTCGGTATCAGAATCAAAACCGACGATGAAACCCGCTGTTACCCAGAGGCCCCGGCTCTGGATAAAGTGGACGCACTCCAGCGGGTCGCGCCGCAAGTTTTGAAATTTCTTCGCTTCGGCCAGAGACTTGGGTGAGGGGCTTTCGATTCCTATAAAAACGAAAAAGAAGTTGGCCTTCACCATAGCATCGATCAATTGCGGTTCCTGCGCGAGATTCATTGACGCTTCGGTGTAAAAAAACATTGGATATCCGCGGCGTTTCTGCCAGCCCTCAAGCTCGCGTACCAGTTCGAGTGCCAGCTTGTGGTTGCCGATAAAATTATCGTCCACAATGAAGACCTCGTCGCGCCATCCAAGGTCATATAAGGCGTCCAACTCGGCCATCAACTGGGCGGGGCGTTTGGCTCGGGGCTTTCTCCCATAGATCGTGATAATGTCACAGAACTCGCACTGGAAGGGGCAGCCGCGGGAGAACTGGACGGCCATCGAAGCATATTTCCCAATTTTTAGAAGGTCGAACCGCGGAAGCGGCGTCTTGCCGACGTCAGGCTTATCCTTCACGGCGTAAAGGCGCCGCGCCGAACCGGTTTCAAGGCCAGTGGCAATTTCAGGAAAAACCTCGTCAGGCTCGCCAACCACAACGTGGTCCGCCCATCGCAGCAGGAGTTCTGGCTCGCTGCTGGCAAAGGGGCCGCCGATCATCGTTCGACTTCCCAGGGCACGCGCGCGGAGGAGGATTTCTCGAATGTCGTCCTTCTGGACACGCATGCCGCTGACCATTACGAGATCCGCCCACTGGATGTCAGCATCAAGCAGGTCCTCGAAGCTCCTGTCAATCAGCCTCAGCGTCCAGGTTTTCGGGCAGAGCGCAGCCACGGTCAGCAGACCAAGCGGCGGGTGATTCGCCTCGATGTGAACAAGGTCCAGGATTCCTTCAAAGCTCCAGAACGAGGACGGAAAGCGCGGCCAGACCAGTAGAACCTTCAACGCCGGACCAAGCGGAGCAAATCCCCGCACTTTTTCCGATTCATCCACGACCTCAATCCCAGAGGGTACCCCAAGTTCAGCCTGCTTCAGCATCTCGCCTCCTCCTATGGGTTCAAGCAGACAGCGCGCAGAGGTGCGTCCTTGGCGCACCATGCCGCAAGCATCTCTACTCACCGCCTTTGGTAGTGCAAGGCCCCTTCCTTCGGTCGATTATCTGATGGCCACAATTGTACTCGTTATTTCTATCCGCGGCGTTATAAATCGATTGCACCCGGCGCGCAGATGGCAAATCGTGCACGTCGACGTGCCACTATGTCTTGAGCCATCAAAATCTGTGGGACATACCCGTCCAGTTGCTTTGGGCCATCGTCGTTCGTTAGACTTGCGGGGTCCTTCACGAGAGCCTCAAGCACAAACAGCGGGCCTCAAGGGCAGGGAGTATTCCGTATGAAACGAAGAGAGTTTTTCAAGTCGGTTTCCATCGTTGGAGGGGCGGCAGCTTTGGGGGCAAGCGAGCGGCCCGCTGGCCAGCAGGCTGCCCACCCCGGCCATCCCTATCCAGTCGGGCCGGACTCGGAATTCCAGCCAGGCGTGCCGCGCGGCAAAGTGTTCCAGTTTCCAGTTAAGAATCCGCCGGCTTACCCGGGAATGGACTGCACCATTGAAGTCTACGTTCCGGCACAGTATGTGGCGGAGAAGCCCGCCTGCGTCTGTCTGCTGTTCGACGGGCTGGACTACTTCAAAGCCGCAGCAGTGTTCGACAATCTGATCCATAAGAAGGAAGTGCCAGTCTGCATCGGGATTGGCTTACGTCCGGGGCTGAACCGCTCTTCCCAGTCGCCTGTCAATCCACGCTTTGATCGCAGCTTCGAATTTGACAGCATGACGGAAGTGATGGCGGATTTCATCATCCATCAAGTGCTGCCGCAGGTTCAGAGGCGCCGGACCCCGGACAACCAACCGATCCTTCTATCCGATGATCCCAACGACCGCCTGATTGGCGGCGTCAGCAGCGGCGGCATTGGCGCGTTCAATGCGGCCTGGCGGAGGCCTGACGCTTTCCGCCGGGTTTGCGTCATCAGCGGAACCTTTGTCGGCATGCGGGGTGGCGACCGCTACCCGGTGCTGATCCGAAAAACCGAGCCCAAACCATTGCGCGTTTTTATCAACGATGGAACCCAGGATGAATGGTGGGGCGGGCCGGAGTTCGGCGACTGGTGGTTGAGCAACCGGTCGGTCGAAAAGGCCCTTGCCTTTGCAGGCTACGAGGTCAACCACATCTGGGGCATTGGCGGCCACGGCCAGCAGGGCCCTGCAGTGTTTCCAGAGATGATGCGCTGGCTGTGGAAGGGCTGGCCTAGCCAGGTTGGCTCTGGCAAGACCGGCAACTTCAATATCACGGCGATCCTAAAGCCGGACGAAGAATGGGAGCTTGCGGTTGGCCGCGAACGAGCGCCGGAAACCCAGGCGTATTCTTTCCGCGGCTACGCCAGCCCGCCCGTGCTCGAGGCCAATTCCACTGCAGCAGCCCTTGCCAGCGACGGGCGGGGGAGAGTGTTCTTCATAAATCCGGCTGAAGGCAGGATCTGCCGCATCGCCGACAGCGGCAAATCAGAAACGTTTGCGGCAGTGAGCCCGGGCGATAACGCCCTGGCGTTTGGTCCGAACGGCCGCTTATACGTGGCTGAGGCCTCCAGGCGGCGCGTGCTGGCGATTGACCCGTCCGGCCAGGTGAAGGTGGTTGCGGAAGGGGTTGCAGGACGAGGACTGACAGTAACGCACCAATCCAGCATCTACCTGACCGAATGGGAAACGCACCGGGCGGATTCGGGCAAAGTGTGGCTGATTCCGGCCGGCGGCGAAAGGCGCGTGGTCGCGGAGGGCCTGAAGGGCCCATCAGGCATCTCGCTCACCCCGGATGGTTTATGGCTGTTTGTGGCGGAATACAACGGGCATCACGCGTGGAACTACCAGGTCCTGCCGGACGGCTCGCTGCGGAACGGCATACCTTTTTACTGGTTTCATGTTCCGGACTCCGCCCAGGACAGCGGGGCAGGCCAGGTGTGCATGGATCGCGAGGGCAGAGCCTATGCAGCTACGCGCATGGGCGTTCAGGTCTTTGACCGCAATGGGCGCGTAACATCCATTCTACCCGTTCTGCCCTCGGCGGAAAGCCGCCAACTGGCGGGCATCTGTTTTGGCGGGAGCGATTTCCGGACGCTGTACGTGACCACCGGGACGCACGTCTACCGGAGGAATGTTGCCGTGCAGGGTATGCCTGGCTGGGCGGCACCGACCACGCTTCCACACTGGGGCGCCGCGTGAATGTTTGCGCCGAATCCGCTGCATCGCGGGCTTGGCCGCACCGCCGGATCATGTCTGGCCGGGGGCGTCTTATCTCTCCATATGAACATCGACAGCGGGGGTGCATGGAGGATTCCCCTGCCACGCCAATCGCAAGTACACACCTGACAAATACGGGTGCGATGCACCACTCGCCTCCTGCCGGCCAGTCACAGACAAGTGTGATCTGCGTTACAGCAAGTTGCAGGCGCCGGGAGGATGCTTACGCGACGGCTGTCAGGGACGCGAACAGGCTGCGAGACGATTGGTCAAGCAGCTGGCGATCTTGGGCTTGGTTGCGATGGCCGTTCCAACGATGGCTACCGGTGCAATGAAGAGCCGCAAGCCCCGGCAGCGGCTCAGCCACCATCAACTGTAGAAACTCTCCGGGAATGCACTCAACGCTCATGATCACGAGTGGCTCGCCCGGCATTGCCGCAACCAAGCCCAGCACAGGCGGGCGTAAACCAGCCGTTATAGGGTGCATGCCCGCCATTACTGCGACAATATAGCCCGGCAAGAGCCTGGTCACGGCAATGTTGGCCGGGACGCCCGGCACTGCCACAGCGCCGCCCGGCATTTTCCCAAGTTGGCCGAGCACGCCAGGATGCCCCCGTCTGGGCACGTCTGATAGCGTGATCTCTCACAGAAAGAGCCCAGACCACCAACGTCTTGCGTAGTTCTTCCGGAAGCCTGGACCGGGGGACCTTGGCGCAGAAGCGCAGCCATACGTGCGGCCAAGGTGAACATTCCCATGTAGATAAGTCTCAAACCGAGCCCTAAGGCGTTCCTGCAATTGCATCAGTCCGTGGGCGGGAAATCTTGAGGGGCCGTCTCATTCCTCCCCTTCGTACGACTTTTCCGAGCAAAACATTACATGCTCCAGCATCTAAGGAATTGAGAGGATTTTGATGAAGACACTTGAAGCGGGCGCCATGGTTATCAATTCAACGTCGGAGCCGGAAATGGCGGGTTTTTCAC
>JBJKQK010000183.1:0-15556 GCA_046705285.1 Terriglobia bacterium | reverse complement strand
ACCTTGGCCACTGCAGCGCCCTTACGGAAAGTCAGGCGGCGATAAGCGCGGCGCAGGCGCTCGTCATGGCGGCTGGCGGTCTGCGCCACCTCGACCAATAGAAAACGCATCAGGCGATTGCCTTGCTTCGTCACGTGTCCGAATCGATGCCGTCCGGCGCTGGAACCTTCTTCCGGAATCAGCCCCAGGTAACTGGTCAGGTGCTGGCGGTCGGGAAAGCGCTCGACGGGGCCGAGCACCAGCACGCTGGCCAGCGCCGTCTGCGGACCCACACTTGGATGCGTCATCAGCCGCTGCACCTCGGGGCGCCGCGCCACCTCTTCTCGGATTTGCTGGCCTAGTTCCTTAATCCAAGCGCCCGGTTGTGGTGCCAGATGAGACAGATTGGCTCGCCGCCGTACCCTTCCCTCTCTTAAAGGAGTCTCTTGGAGCTCTTGCGTCCATCGTGGGACGCAGGTGCGAGTCAATCCACAGAGACTTTCCGACCATCACGGTAGAAGACGATGGATACCATCTGCAGTTACTTCAGAAAGAGTACCGAGAAACCGCCAATCGTATTTACGTGATGGCTAAACAGGCTTGCGGAGAGTGGGAACCGTCCGGGAAACAGACAGCGGCTAAGCTTCAGTTTGTGCTGCACGGTGGGTCTTTGAGCAGTCGAGCTGACCGCCTTCTCGCCGTCCCAACGGCAGCCTTTCGCCAAGGTCGTTGCGGAGACAATGGCACCTCAGCGCAAGTTCATTTTGCGGACGCCGTGCATATCTATAGGCTAGCATGCTGGTTTAGACTCTCCCCAAACTCTCCCCAAGCACAACGAATAGACCATAATCTGGCCTAACTATATCGAACATAAGTTCTTTAAAAATAGGCAAAGTCCCTTGAGTTGAGATGCACGTAACGGATTATGAGTCCGCTGCTCTAACCAACTGAGCTATGGGCCCTCTTGAGGTGGCTCCTGTATCATGATCCCACATGGCGCGTGTTCACGGTAGAATCTTACCATTCTCACTACATGTCCGGCCAGTAGGGTTTGGCCAGCGTTTTTTATCGGTGCGCGGGCTGATCGACTATTCAGGAGGACGGGAACGCCGGGGCCGCTTGTTGGCCTCGAGTATTTTCTTACGCACACGGATGGCCTGCGGTGTGACCTCGACATACTCATCTTCCGCAATAAATTCCATCGCCTGTTCCAGGCTGATCGGCTTGGCGGGGACCAGACGGATGGCTTCGTCGGCTGTTGAGGCACGCATATTAGTCTGCTTCTTCTCTTTGACAGCGTTCACGTCCATATCATCCCATCGCGCATTCTCGCCGATCACCATGCCTTCGTAAACGCTGACACCTGGCCCCACAAAGAGTTCTCCACGCTCCTGCAAATTGTACAGCGCGTAAGAAGTGGTACGCCCCGGCCGGTCGGCGACCAGCGAGCCAGTCAGGCGACTTGGAATTTCGCCCTGCCACTCGCTATAACCATTAAATAGGGTATTAGCCACGGCCGTTCCGCGAGTATCCCTCAGCAGCTCGCTGCGCAGCCCGATGAGGCCGCGAGACGGAATCACGAATTCCAGCCGCACGCGCCCGCCAGTGGCTCCGTGCCCAGCCATTTTGGTGTTGACGCCCTTGCGGCCACCGATCTTCTGCATGAGAACTCCGACAAACTCCGCCGGACAATCAATGATAAGCAGTTCCATCGGCTCCTGCAGGTTGCCGTTCACATGGCGAGTGACGATTTCGGGTTTGCCGACCGCCAGCTCATAACCTTCGCGCCGCATAGTCTCAATCAGGATGGCGAGTTGCAGTTCTCCTCGACCGAGCACTTTGAAAGAGTCGGTGTTTCCACCGTCTTCAACGCGCAAGGCCACGTTGGTCAGCAACTCCTTCTCCAGCCTCTCGCGCAGGTGGCGTGATGTAACGTAAGTACCTTCACGTCCTGAAAACGGTGAGGTGTTTACGGTGAAAACCATGGAAATAGTAGGCTCGTCCACCGGCACATGCACAAGCGCCCGCGGCGACTCCGAACTTGTCACCGTCTCGCCAATCGTAATACCCTCCACGCCTGCAATGGCCACGATCTCGCCCGTCGTGGCACGATCGACATCAATCCGGTTGAGGCCCTCGAAACTGTAAAGCTTCGTGATGCGCGTTTTTTCGGTCTTACCGTCCAACTTGACGATGGCAACTTCATCGCCCCGATTGAGAGTCCCCGAGAAAATCCGGCCGATTGCCAGCCGCCCGTGATACTCACTGTAGTCCAGGTTGACGACCAGCAATTGCAGCACGTCAGCCGCGTCGCCGCCTGGAGGGGGAATGTGCTGCAGGATCGCCTCAAATAGCGGCTTCAGATTTTCAGATGGGGCGTCAACCGAAGTTTTGGCAATGCCCTCCCGAGCGTTCGCGTAGAGGACAGGGAACTCGAGCTGTTCCTCGGTGGCATCAAGGTCAATGAAGAGATCGTAGACCTCATTGATCACTTCTTGCGGACGCGCGTCGGAGCGGTCAATCTTGTTGATCACAACAATTGGCGGAAGCTTAGCTTCAAGGGCCTTGCGAAGCACATAGCGCGTCTGCGGCAGCGGTCCCTCGCTCGAATCGACCAGGAGGAGTACGCCATCCACGAGTTTCAGGGCACGTTCAACCTCACCGCCGAAGTCGCTGTGCCCGGGCGTATCGACGATGTTGATCTTAACGTCATCATAGAAGACAGCAGTGTTCTTGGCCAGGATGGTGATGCCTCGTTCGCGTTCGAGTTCGTTGGAATCCATCACCCGTTCCACAACTTCCTGATTGGCCTTGAAAACGCCGCTCTGTCGAAGCATGCCGTCAACCAGGGTGGTCTTACCGTGATCGACGTGCGCGATAATGGCAATGTTGCGAATGGAATCGTTCATAGATTGCAGACTCAGATTTTGGGTTCAGAGATTTCGGACATTTGCACGCGGCAGCCGAGCCTCAACAGCGACTGCACAACACAGCTGCAGCGTGCGTTGGAGTGGAAAGCTGAAAAGCTTGCAGGAACAGCGATCCTGTGCCCCCCATGCGTTCAACCATCAGACGGACGTTAGCCTTTCCATCAAGGGCGGCAACGTGCCAAACTCCAATCCTCTATGTTAATTCATAAAGCCCAATTTCGAGAACTCAGGCTCAAAGAGCGCTTGCCTCACCAAGCCTCTGGACAAGCCGCCGGATTCACCTATGTGGCCTGAATCTATTGGGGGCCGGATGATGCTCTCCGCCGTTTCAGTTTGGCAGCAGCTACATGTGTAAGGCGAGCACTCTACGCGACCTCCGGGAGGGCAGCGGCCCCAATCCCGTAACTCTATCATTCCAGACATATTGTTGAGCCACAGACATCTCATCGAAGGCCGCTATCGAGCTAGAAATTTTGTTTATGATGACGGTAAATAATGATTCTGAGACAAACGCTTGACTAACGGCTTGAGGCACGGTATCTTGACTCGCTCTCATACAAGTTTTACATCTGTGGCTGGGGTTTGTTAAGACGCAGACAATTCTGTACATGGAGGCTCAATGAATCCGAAGTCTGTCCTTGAATTCGCCAAGGCGAATAATGTGAAAGTGGTTGATGTTCGATTCACCGACTTGCCTGGTTTGTGGCATCACGTTTCATTTCCGATACACCAACTGGAGGAATCTTCTTTCGAAGAAGGATTCGGTATGGACGGTTCTAGTATCCGGGGCTGGGCGGCTATTCACGAGAGTGATATGTTGCTGGTCCCGGATCCCGCCACTGCGATGCTCGATCCTTTCACCGATGTCCCCACTTTGGTGTTGATCGGAGACATCACCGACCCTGTAACAAAGCAACACTATTTGAAGGACCCGCGCCATATTGCGAAAAAGGCTGAGACGTATCTCGCCTTCACAGGCATTGCCGACACCGCGTACTTCGGTGCGGAGGCGGAGTTCTTTATTTTTGACAACGTACGTTTTGATCAAGCGCAGCAGCACGGCTACTACTTTATCGATGCCGAAGAGGGCCGTTGGAATTCCGGCCGTGAAAAAGACAACCTCGGTTACCGGCCTCGGTACAAGGAAGGGTATTTTCCTGTCCCTCCCACGGACCACTACCAGGATTTGCGCTCCGAAATGATGATCGCCATGGAGAAGGCAGGGTTGTCCATCGAGTGCCATCACCATGAAGTGGCTACGGGCGGACAAAGTGAAATTGACCAGAAATTCAATTCTCTGGTGAAATCGGCTGACGGGATGATGGTTTACAAATACATCATTCGCAACGTCGCCCGCCAGTACGGCAAGACCGTGACCTTCATGCCCAAACCGCTCTTCCAGGACAACGGTTCCGGCATGCACACCCACCAGAGCTTGTGGAAGGATGGCAAACCTCTGTTTGCTGGGGACCTTTATGCGGGGTTCAGCCAGATGGGACTATGGTATATCGGCGGATTGTTGCGCCACTCCCCGGCCCTCGCTGCCCTGATTGCTCCCACCACGAATTCCTATAAGCGGCTGGTGCCGGGCTTTGAAGCTCCGGTCAATCTCGCTTATTCCCGCAGAAACCGCAGCGCGGCCTGCCGCATCCCCATGTACTCACCCAGCCCAAAGGCGAAGCGCGTTGAATTCCGGCCTCCGGACCCGTCCTGTAATCCGTACCTTGCCTTTGCCGCGATGATGATGGCTGGAGTGGACGGTATCGAGAACAAGATCGATCCTGGAGAACCGCTAGATAAGGACATTTACGATCTTGGTCCCGAGGATCTCAAGAAGGTGCCGTCACTACCGGGATCGCTTGAAGAATCCCTGAAGGCTCTGGAAAAGGATCATGACTTCCTTCTCAAGGGAGACGTCTTCAGCGAGGAACTGATCGAAACCTGGATCGACTATAAGATGAAGAACGAAGTCCAAGCCGTCAACACTCGGCCCCATCCGTACGAGTTCGCACTGTATTACGACATTTGATCGTAAGCAGCGTGCCCTTACTGTTTGAGAGCACGGCGAAGAATTGACGGATTTTCGGCATACTCGGCGTTTTTTGCTCCTGCTGGCCAGTATTGAGGCTCCGCGAGTATTGCCGAGATGGAAAGCCAAACGACGACAATCGGGGTTGGACTTGATCCAGCCCCGATGTTTTTTTGCGGCAGGACTGTCACCGTCACTGTTGGCCATAGCAGGAAGTGCAAAGACGGCCGCCGTGCTGGCGCCTGGCGAAAATGCCACTGCCCGAACTTCCTCTTAGAACCTTGCGGCCTTCACTTGGCCGGAGGGTTCAGCAAATAGCAGGCAGGCGCCAAACTTCAGGGCTGCAGGCACCTCGGCGAAAAACCGGGCCGCGCCGGGCATTTCGTGCACTATAGCAAACGCCAGTGCAAAGTCCACCCTGCTGGCGAATTCAACGACGCCCAGCGAACAACCCTTTGCTGGTCGAACATCCAGTCTTTCACTAAGCCTACCTCTGGCGCCTCGGCGTTTCAGTCCATCCCGTGGCGTCCGAATGTTCGATCCTCTTGGAAGGTTAGCGATTCAGGGGAACATCACGACAAGAGGAGTGATATGTCCTGAGGCGTTTCAGAGTGGTACCCTTCGCCTATACGTCTGACTCTTGATTCTTTACAACTGCTCCTATTTCCCTCGCCGGGTGGATAAACCGACAGCACCAAGATGTCATTGAGTATCTCCAGGAAGAGAACCGTGTACTGCACGAACAACTCAGAAACAAGCGCCTGCGGATGAATGATGATCAGCGCCGTCACTTAGCGGCCAGAGCCAATAAGCTTGGACAGCGCGTCCTTCACGAACTGACCACTGTCGTTACCCTGGAGGCGCTCCTGGCTTGGCATCGCCGATTATTCGCCCGGAAATATGACGGGAGTAAACAACGTAGCCCTGGCCGCCCCCCTACCCGCGATGAGGTTCAACACTTGATTGTCCGCATGGCCAGGAAAAACCGTGGCTGGGGTTACCGAAGGATTCAGGGAGCGTTCCAACCTGTGCTATGAGGTGGCGAGCAGCACAGTTGCCAACATCCTGAAGGAACATGGAATGGAGCCCGCCCCCGAACGAAGCTGGAAGACCACATGGAAGGAGTTCCTCGCCCGACATTGGGAAGTGATCGTGGCAGCCGGCTGCTTTACCATCGAAGCCTGGACTCGGAAGGGCTTGACGAGATTCGTGGTGGTATTCCTGATGGATTTATCGACCCGAAAGATGGAGCTTGCGGGGGTAGCGGCGCAGGCGAATGGGCTCTGGATGAGTCAGATCACGCAAAACCTGCACGATGCTGAGGATGGTTTCATGAAAGGTAAACGCCATTTGATCCACGACCGGGATCCATTGTTCACCGAAAATTTATGGAGACCCTCGGAGCAATTGGTGTGCAATCCGCGAAACTGCTACCGCGGTCGCCGAATTTGAACGCTTATGCTGAACGGTTCGTAAGGATCATCAAAGAATCGTGCATGAAGAGGATGATCCTCTTCGGAGAAGGTTCCTTGCGGAGGGCCATCCACGAATTTGCAGAACATTATTATAGCGAGCCCAACCACCAGGGGCTGGGCAATCGGCTGATTATGGGAAACGGGCTCCATATCACAAGCGACGAATCTGTCCAGTGCCGAAGGCGACTGGGTGGGATGCTGAACTACTATGACCGTCAGGCAGCGTGAGGGAGAAACAAGCCTTACTGGAGTGATCGTAAAAGAGTCCACGGATTCCTTCCGAAAGTCGAGACGCAATCAACGATTGCTTTTGGCTACCGGAAAGTTACGAGAGTTGAGCTGTGAGCCACGGAATCCAATGACGAGCACTCCAAGATCCAAGGCAAGTTCACAACGCAGCCTTGTTCTGAAAAGACGAAGGAGCTTCCCCGGTCGAATTTCTGAACAGTACGAAACCAAATTGGACTATGAAAGAAAATCTCGAATTCCCTGAAGTCTTTTGTAATGATGGCGTCCCCGGCGGGATTTGAACCCGCGTTACCGCCGTGAAAGGACGATGCGGGGCTTTTCGAAGCTCTTTGAAAATATTGGTTTTAACCAGTATTTATGCGGCTTTCATCGTGGTCGGCATGGGAATTTTTAAGAACGGTTAAGGTAGGCTTTGGAGAGGTCTTCGTGACACTCATCATGACACTGATTTTTCATTCGACTTTACGCTTCGTACTCAATTGAGGCAAGGTCCGATGGCGGCGTCATAGGATTGAGCAAGGAAAGTCTCCATCAGCTCGGGCCACGTCCCACGGGTGATGCCTGAGGTGACTTCGCTGGCCTAACCATGGCCGAACGCATGATTGAGCAACCAGCCCACCTCCGCACCCGGTGAGTTAGACAGAAAAAGCCATCATGGTCACCAGGCGGGATCGAATACATGGGTTCTGGAACCTGGCCCACCGTTCTATGGCCAAACAAAAACCAGGACCGACAACCAGATTTTGCTTGACGGAGCCGACAACCTTATAGGTGCGTTGCGACGCTCTCTAGGACGTAGATAATCCACGGAGCTATCCAGAGTTCGGATTGCCAGGGGTAGGGCTCATCCTCTCGTCCGAGCGGTTTATGACATGCGATCAGATCCAATCCGGATGCAGCAAACAGACTCAAGTAGTCCTCATGGAACCAAACGAGGTCCACCACGGGGCGTTGGTCGGCGACGTCATTAATCACAATCCGCACCATGTCGCCGCTGTTTGCCATGCGGTTTTGTGGAAACTCCTTCGTCGTGAACGAAGTCCATTCATGCGTATAGATCTCGGGTGTCGAGCCCAAGGTAATGATTCGCCCATCCCGATTCAGCAACTGTCACATGTCGCGCAAGAGGGTAACGCGTTTATCGGTATCGGGAATGTTGTCAAGCGTGAATGCACAGAGAATAAGGTCGAAGCTGCCGGGTTCGAACCCGCTGAAATCGCGTCATCGACCAGTTCATATGATCCGTCCAGGTCGGCCTTCCTGGCCAGTTCGATCATGCTAGCCGAAATGTCGATACCGATCGTTGCGAAGCCGAGTGTTTTCAGAAACCTGGTAGAGCGGCCGGCCCCGCAGCCGAAATCGAGAGCGACTCGTCCCTTGACATTCTCCGCGATGATTGCCGGCATGTCGCGGTATGCCAAATAGTAGGTGCCAGGGAAATCTAGCGTTGCATATGCTTCAGCTCTCTGAGCATCGTCATATACATTGGAGAATGACACAATCCCTTCCTCCTCTGATCTGTCCCCTAGACTTTCTATCAGGAGGGAAAGATACAAGCCACACTCAGTGCATTCCTGAGTCTGGGCCCTTGATGTATGTTGCTGGGACTATGTCGCATATACATCGGCTGCGAACCACGGATCGGGTCTTTTTCGTGACGGTGAGTTTTTGCCGTACGGGTTGCGCATAGCGGGTTCTGCGATCGGTCTGGTTATTGCGAATCGGCACGAACGGCATTCCTTATGACCCCTGGAAAGATCAGAAAACCACCACTGGCGCAGGGTCGACAATCTGTCGAAACCGGCTTCACCATGATCGAGCTGCTGATCGTGATCGCCGTCTGTCTGATCATGGCGTCGTTTGCCGCTCCGATCTACAGCCGGATTGTGACCCACTCGCACGAAGCGGTGCTGAAAGACGACCTCTTCACCCTGCGCGAGATGATCAACCGGTACACGCTCGACAACCACAAGCCGCCGGAATCCTTGCAGGAACTGGTGAAGGCGGGCTATTTCTCGGGAGGTCTGCCCATCGACCCTTTCACCGGCTCCAACCAGACCTGGCAGCCGGTGATCGAGCGGGTCCGGATCAGCGACTCGATCCCCACCGGCACCAGCCCTTTCAACCCTTCATAATGTGTTAACACGTTACGGCAGTGGCAATTGCAACGAACCGTTAGAAAGCAGAGAGCCTTCAGCTTGCTTGATTCCCGAGGGGTAGAAGACCTCAATTTTCATGTCGGCAAAAATGTCTCTTCCGGCATAGGGCCCGCTCACCTTCCAACTGAGGCGACCGGTGGCATTGTTCCATGTGAACGTGGTACGCCGAACGTCACCCTTCAGGTAGGCAGTCGTTTCGCCATCGTCTTCGTCTAAAGTGAACGTGGCATCCTTGCCCGGATAGACTTGGAGTTCGAGGGGACCTCCCGGAAGCTGATCCGTGTGTTGGATAACGGGTCCGAGCGGCAGAATGGTCCCTTCGCGGATGTAAACGGGAATCTCGTCCAAGCTTGCCTTGGCGACTATCGTACGGCGACCGCCAAATCTGGTATTGGAGTTGAATACATACCAATCGCCGGCCGGCAGATAGACCGAACGCTGGTCGCTGGCCGAAAGAATAGGAGCTGCCATCAGTCCGCTGCCCATCAGCCACTGGTCAGACAGATTAGCGACTTTCGGGTCCCGGGGAAATTCCATGACCAGCGGTCGCATGAGAGGGACACCCGTGGTGTGAGCTTGATAAGCCAGGCTGTAATAGTACGGAATCAGGCGGTAACGCAGATCCAGCGCTTTCCGAATGGCGGCTTCGGCCTCTGGACCGTAGAGCCAGGGGAAATGAGGTTTGACAGTGATTTTTGAGTGAGCGCGCATGACTGGGAAGAACACGCCCGCCTCCATCCACCGGGTGAACAACCTCGGTGTTGGAGTGCCTTCGAACCCGCCAATGTCACAGGTGCTATACGGCATACCCGCGAGGCTCCAATTCAGAAGGTCGGTGGAAGTCCTTCTCAGGTCCCGCCAACCGGTATCGAGGTCGCCGGTCCACGCGGCAGCACCCAACCGATCGAGGCCGGGCTCAAAAGAACGGTTAAGCGTCCATAGGCGGATTCCGGGCTTGAACTCTGCCTGGGCTTCGTCTTCTGCCAGATTCCAATAATAATAATTGGTGTAGGTTGCCTCGCCTTCGTCATTCCACCAGCCGTCGATGCCGGCGGCAAGTAGAGGACCAAGCTGTCGGGCATACCAGGCACGAACCGCAGGCTTGCGAAAGTTCAGCATGCGGCAGCCCAATTCCCGAAGATGTTTGCAATCAGGGAGCCCCCAACCCTTTTTCCGCATCATGCTTAGCAGGGCACTGTTGCCCAGGCGCGGCTTGCGAATGGCCACCATGCGAACACCTTGTGCCTTGTAAGCAGCGATTTGCCTGGCAGGGTCGGGAAACAAGGCGGGATTCCAACTGAAATCTTTGAAAGTCGGTGAGCCGGCATCCGTGAGCGAATAATCTATTACCGGGGTGTACCACCCGACATCAAAAATCAAGGCGTCGATTGGCAATTTGCGGCTAATGAACTGCTGCAGGGTGTTCTCGATGTAGGCGCGGCTCTTCCACCCCCAGCGGCTTTGCATGTAACCGAAGGTCCAGAGCGGTGGTACTGGCGGGTAGCCGCTGAGTTGGGCATAAGCTTTCGCGGCGTCCAGGAGATTGGCGGCAGGCATCAGGTAAAGATCCGCTGTCGTGCCCGGAAAGTTCCAAATGACCGAGTCCTGATCCGTCACCTCCTTCCAACTGGCAGGCTTGTTATCGTCGGCGGTAACCGCCAAAACCGAATAGCCAACCGTGCACCAGTAATAGGGAACAATAGCCACTCCATTGCCTAGTTCCGGATGTGCATGGGTTTGTTGGAGAGATTCCGGGCCGGTAACTGTGTGAAGAGGTGACGTTACGTCGACTCCCATGCCATTGCCGGAGCCGTAAAACGATGGGTGAGCGCTCTTGCCCCATACAACAGGCACGGTAATATGGGGCTGGCCGGACTGGGCGCCATGCGAAAGCTTGCCGATTTCCGAAGGCTGAATGAGTGTCCGACCGGAGGAGTCAATTAAGGTCCATTGTCCGTCGTCTGGATTGATTAACAGTTCACCCGCGGTGGTCTTGACACCCACAAAGTTACCTCTCCGCGCCATTTGCCAAGGAACCGAAGTCCGCTTGGAGGCTTTAGCGATGAAAATGCTAGACGAGGGGCCGGGTTTGCCTTTGTAAGAGACCTTGAGACAAAACGCCGTGGCCGTTGCGGGGGAGAGTTCAACTTGTGCCTTGCCAACTTTTACAAGGATACCGTTGTCGCTCTTCTTAAAAGGTGATTTCCCGGCAGCCTGTGCAGTCCCAGTACCTGCAATGAGAAAGATTGCCAGACAGATACAGGCATGAATTCGGTTGCTTCTGTGGTGGCTGGAGCTGAATTTTTCTCCGCGCCCTGCGAGGGCGCCCAACAGATAACTTTTCATCATTTTTTCATCGAGGTATCGTTAGACGGTTTTAGGCGCCATTTCTCTTACCCCTCCCCTCCTGTTCTTTTGGCATCCCGGATTGTTGGGTTCTCGGGCAAAAACAGAACATTGAACCTGATATACAAAGCCAAACAAAATACGAAGGATAACATAGAACAAAGAAGGCCAGACCGGGGATATTCCAGCAAGCCACAGTGCCTTCGAAGCCGGATATACTCTGAATGTAGATTTCTTGTGACTGACCCAGGTTGCTCATCTGAACCGGAATTGGCGTTTTGGCCTTCCAGCAATTGAAAAGATACATCCACCTGGATGCAGGCGGGCACGTTTTTTCTCCCGGCGGTCACATCCCCTGCCACAACCCTTCCGTAAGTCATGAAAAATCGCCGCCGGGGCTTCCAGACGCCATTTGTTCAGACACCTTCACTCCAGGGGCGATATCGAAATTGTTTTCATGGCGGCCGGCAGCCTCCGCTGTGGTAATAAATAATGAAGCAAAAATGCAGGACAAGGAGGCACGTGATGGCGAAGAAATCATCTGTTACCCGTCGTGAATTTATGAAGGAGTCAGCGCTGGCAGGCACGAGCGTGCTTATCTCGGGAATGGCACAGGCAACTCCCCTGGAACGCGAGCCTTCAGGATCATCGCCAAGGAATGAAGCTGGGAAGCCACGTACGATCGAGAACGAGTTTGTTCGCATCGATGTCAGTCCCGGCACCGGTGCAATCACGAGCCTGTTCAACAAGCGGAGTGGAAAAGAGTATATTGCCTCCACGCAGTGGGCCAGATCCTTCAGGTTAAACGTTCCTGACCGTTGGCGGGTGACAGGGTATAACGCCGATTGGTCTGCAAATGCACTGGACTCGTGGAGACAGAAGAATTGTTCCATAGCTGTCAAGAAGAGTCCTGATGGCCAGATCATGACGATGCAATACACGGAACTGGAGTCAGCAGCCGGAACATTTCCAATTGAGGTGCATTACAGCATTCGCCTGCCCAATAACTCAGAAGACGCCTTCCTAAAGATGAAAGTTGTCAACCGCTCACGCTTTTGTGTCCACGAGGTTTTTTTTCCTTGGATTTCTGGGATAGGCGCGATCGAAGGTACCGAGACTGATACATTCGTGATGCCAAATGTCATTCGGTCAATTCCAGATCTCAGGAAGGAATACGATCACGGGGGCAATTGGGAGGAGTACCCTTATCTCCTAAGTGTTCCGGAATGGCCGAGTGGATATAGCTTATCCATGCCTTGGATGAATTACGGGAGCCATGAAGAAGGGTTCTACCTGGCCAGCCTCGACCGTGAGGGGATCCGCCACATGCTGATGATCCAGGATTTTGGGGCCGGAAAGAATCCAATCTTCGCGTTTGCCTGGGCCTTTCCACCCTACGTCGAGCCTGGCGAGTCATGGGAGACGCCAGAAATCGTGCTGAGTCTCCACGTCGGGGACTGGCACGCGGCGGCGGATAAATATCGCGCGACTTTGGAGAACTGGTATAAGAAGCCCGACCTCTCACTAGACTCCAAACGGACTTTTGCTTCCTTTAACAGCTTCTTTACTGAGCGCAACTTCATGCAGATTGCGCAGCTCGCGAAGGATATTACGAAGTATGGTTTGAACGACTTGGTCATGTGGAACTTCGGCGATTATTATCCCAACGTTACGGAGAGAGACGACCTTTCGGTTGACCCGCCACGACTGGGTGAGTTTACGCCTCAATGGGGCGGGCTGGCGAAACTCAAGGAGGCGAACCACATTGCGGCTACCTATGGTGTGCGAACGGGGATCATCTTTTCCCAGCGGCTCTGGAACAAGAGCACGCTGACGCCAGAATTGCAGAAGTTGGCCGAAGAATGGGTGATTCGGACCGCAGCGGGCGATCCCATTACCGAGTCATGGACGCACCAACACCTGGGCGCAGCACAGTGGAGTTATAAACACCCCTCCTTTGGATACCAGGAGTACGTGATGTGTGACGCGGTGCCGGAATACCAGAAATTCGCCATCCACCATGTTACAGGGGTCTTGGGCGAAGGCGGCTACTCGACGATGTTTTTTGACCAGGCGGTCGAGAGCCACCTCTGTTTCAGCCACGGACATCGCCACCTGACACCTTCTGCGTCTTGCGCTGGCAGTCACCTTTTCCTGGAGTCGCTCGGGACAGCAATGCACGAGAAGAGCGGCAACTGGCGCTTGGTGGGAGAAGGTTGGGAGTTGCTGGCCAGTCAATCGATGGATATGGGTTGGGTGTGGTCTGGACAGCCCAACGCGGAAGTATTTCGGTACACCTTGCCGTGGGCCAGGGTGGCTCGTGCTGTCCACGTTGATCCTGGAGATGCTAACCGAAACTTTATTCTCGGCATTCATTTGGCGATCATTCCGAAGGGGATCGAGAGTGGCAAGAAGCTGAGCGACTTTCCAGAGTTCGCGCAGCACGTGGCGCGGCTGTCCAGCTTTCGGGAAAGGACAGAACGGTTCTGGGTGGACGGTATCTTCGAAGATGATCTCGGACTTAGGCTCACAGGCGCATTCGGAAAGGTTTACAGAACATCCACGGAGGTTGTCGTCATGATAGCCAACCTCACGGGCAGGCCCTCGAATGCGAAATTCGAGCTCGAAACCAGACGTCATAAAATTAAAGGGAATTCATTCGCAATGATTTCATCAATTGAGCATAGCAGTGAGGGGGACGCTGAGAATGGAGGAGATGTACTCAAGGTGAGCAAGGCCTTGGGCCCCTATGAAGTCGTCGCTGTCGTGTTTCCGCGACAGGCCTCCGCACCCAACCGCAAAAACAACAGTCGCGAAAAGAATCAAAGAGAGAAAAAACTCCATTGGCCCCTTTGATGAAACCTCCCTCAGGATCCAGGTGGAACAATGAGGCGCCACCACGTATATGCCTCCAATGGCCCCCTGAATTCGACGGAGGTCACTTATCATATCTCGACCCGGTAAAAGATGTTGCGGTTAGATGGGAGAGAGCTGGATAGCGGTTGCCTGGAATTGTCTTAGTCAAGCGGTCAAGCTCTGAAGCTCTTCTGCGTTGCCAACTGTTAAAGAACTTACTATCTGCATACAGAACAGCTCGCATGGGAAATTCTGCCATGTGCCAGGAACTGCATTTTGGGTTGGGCAACATGATAATCTGGCTTTCGCGGTTTCAATCTACCAGCAATCAAAAAGGAGGAGTCATATGTCATCGGATGAATCACGAATGTCCGGCAGCGGTCTGGCCAGGCCGTCACGCCGCAATTTCCTGAAGAGCGCCGCCGCTATCGCCATCGCCGGCTCGGGGATGGCGTGCAGTCAGCAGAGTGAAGTGAAACCAACACAGGAGGCCCAGCGGGCCTCATCCTCAGGAAAGCCGCGGCTGGTTTACATCGGAAGTTACAGTCTGCTGGGGCCGGAAGGCGAAGTCGCCCGCGGCAAGGGGATATATCTTTTTGAAATGGATCCTGCAACCGGCACGCTGACCCAGCGCGAAGTGTTTGCCAATCCCAGGAACCCGTCGTGGCTTGCGCTTGATCCTTCCAGGACCCACCTGTATTCCTCTGACGAGCTTGCGCGTTTCCAGGACAAGGCTTCCGGCGCCGTCACCGCCTATGCGATTGACCGCTCAAACGGACACCTTACCGAGCTGAACACGGTCAGCTCTGGGGCCGCCTTTCCTGCCCACATCAGCGTGCATCCTACCGGCCGTTACCTTCTTGTCGCGAATTACGGCGGCGGAGGCGTGGCCGTGCTTCCTATTCTTCCCAATGGCGGACTGGGCAATGCCACCGATGTTCAAAAGGACAAAGGTCCCGTCGGACCCCAGCATGCCACCAGCGCGCCGCCAGGAAGCTTTGCCATCAGCGGGCACGATGCGCCGCACGCTCACATGATTCACGTCGATCCCAGCGGAAAGCGCGTGATTTCCACGGACCTGGGCATGGATAGAATCATGATCTGGAATTTCGACGTGGAAAAGGGCAAGCTGACTCCGAACAATCCTCATGAGATCGCCGTGCCGCCCGGAGACGGCCCCCGACATTTTGTCTTTCACCCGAACGACCGCTGGTTCTATTGCATTCAGGAGGAGGGTTCCGCGGTGGTCGTCTTCGACTACGATAAATCCACCGGAAACATGACTCAGAAACAGGTGATTTCAACTCTTCACAAGGGCTTTGTCGGAACCAACTTCTGCTCTGAAATCAGGATTTCGCCGGACTCAAAATTCATTTACGGCGCCAACCGCCTGCGCAACGCCATCACCATCTTCTCCATCGGGCCGGACGGTAAACTGACTTACGTGGACGAGGAATGGGCCCAGGGCGATTACCCGCGCAGCATCACGATTGATCCGTCGGGTAGTTTCATCTATTCGTTAAACCAGCGCTC
>JBJKQK010000182.1:0-37401 GCA_046705285.1 Terriglobia bacterium | reverse complement strand
TTTTTGCGAAAACGAACCGGAGAAGTGATTGAAAACAAAGGATCGGGGTGCAAAAACGAACCGGAACGAACCTAAAAACGAAGCGGAGAAGTTGTTGAAAACATTAGAGTGCATAAAAAACGAACCGGAACGAACCGAAAAACGAAGCGGGCCATCTTGTTGAAAACAAAGAATTGGCAAAAACAGACCGGAGGCAAAGACGCAAAGGCATCTAGCCTCGCCTCGTGCTCCTTGCGAATTTCAAGCCGGCCGGACGACGGTTTCCGCCTCCGGCTGAACATCGCGCCCGGCTGGCGTCTTGCCAAGGCAGGCCGCTCCGCCCGCCACGTTTGAGTTCCACGTTGGGCTCTCCTCGTACCCTTTGGCGCCGGTTGTGCATCTCAGTATTGCAGGGACACATTCAACAGTTCAGGGTCACGTATGACGTTTCTTACCGGGGCTTGCCACGAATGGCCACGAAGCCATGCGTGATAGAATATTGCTAGGCGCGTAAGCTTAACAGACCGCGAAACGGGGGTACGAAGAGGAGTCAAATCCGCTTGCCCGGGGATATCTGAAGATGAGCGAAAAGCTGAAACAATCGATTGAGTACACCGACCTCGCCATTTTGCCGGTTCGGGATACCGTCCTTTTTCCAAACGCGATTCTGCCGCTGACGGTGGGCCGCGAAAGCTCTCTGGAACTGATTAATTCGCTGCCGGAAGGCGAGAAGTTCATTGGCGTGATTGCGCAACGCGATCCGCGCGTCGATTCTCCCCAGCCCGCGGACCTCTATCAGATTGGCAGCGTCGCCTATGTCCACAAGATCATCAAGCTTCCGACCCAGAGCCTTTTCATCTTTGTCGAAGGGTTGCAGCGGATCGCCCTGGAGGAAGTTCTCCAGATGGAGCCATACCTCCGCGCCCGGGTCAAGCCCCTGCCGGACGTAGTTCCGGAAGACAAGAAGGCCGAATTCGACGCGCTGGTGCGCAGCGTGACGACCCTGTTCCAGCAGGCGGTCCAGCTTTCTCCCACGCTTTCCGACGACCTGCAGACAGTGGTCATGAACATTGATGATCCTGGCCGCCTGGCGGATTTCATCGCGGCCAATCTGCCCTCCCTTTCGAGCACGGAAAAACAGGAGTTGCTGGAGAGCCTGGACCTCACAGTCCGGCTCGACCGCCTGAACCACTTGCTGGCCCGTGAGGTTGAGGTGCTGCAGCTTCGCTCAAAGATCCAATCCGACGTCCAGGATCAGGTCACCCAGAGCCAGCGCGAGTATTACCTGCGCGAGCAGATGAAGGCCATCCAGAAAGAACTGGGCGAGGCGGACGAGCAGCAGGAGATCGAAGAACTGCGCAAAAAGATCGAAGCCGCAGGCATGACCGAAGAAGCCCGCAAGGAAGCCCTGCGAGAGCTGAACCGGCTGTCGAAGATGTCGCCCGCCGCCGCCGACTATCATGTCACTCGCACTTACCTCGACTGGCTGGTGGTCCTGCCCTGGCAGAAGGTCAGCGAATTGAAGGTGGATGTCAACAAGGCCAAGGACGTGCTGGAAGCCGACCATTACGACCTGGAAAAGATCAAGGAAAGGATCCTGGATTACCTGGCCGTCCTGCAGTTGAAGCCGGAAATGAAAGGTCCCCTGCTCTGCTTTGTCGGGCCGCCTGGAGTGGGCAAGACCTCGCTTGGCAAGTCGATTGCCCGCGCGCTCGACCGGAAATTCATTCGCATGTCGCTCGGCGGCATCCATGACGAGGCGGAAATCCGCGGGCATCGCCGAACCTACATCGGCGCCCTCCCCGGGCAGATCATCCAGGGAGTTCGCCGCGCCGAAACCCGCGATCCGGTGTTCATGCTGGATGAGGTAGACAAGATCGGGCGCGATTTCCGCGGCGATCCTTCTTCCGCCCTGCTCGAGGTGCTCGATCCCGAGCAGAACTCGCACTTCCGTGACAACTATCTGGACGTGCAGTTTGACCTTTCCAAGGTGCTGTTTATCTGCACGGCCAACCAGTTGGACACCATTCCGCCTCCACTGCTCGACCGCATGGAGCTTCTGGAACTTCAAGGTTACACGGAGGAAGAAAAGATTGAGATTGCCTTCCGGCACCTGATCCCGAAACAGGCCGAGGAGCACGGCATCAAGCTCGGCGAGCAGATCGAATTCACGCGTGAAGCGGTTGCCGCCGTCAGCCGCCATTACACACGCGAGGCAGGCGTCCGCAACCTGGAGCGCGAAATCGCCACGCTGTGCCGCAAGCAGGCACGGAAGATTGCCGAAGGCCACCCGGAAAAACTGAACGTTACTCCTGAAAATCTTGCCGACTTTCTCGGCGTGCAGCGCTTCCGCATGGAGACAGAGATCGTGGAACGTACCCGCCAGCCGGGCGTCGCCGTAGGGCTGGCCTGGACTCCCACCGGCGGTGACATCCTCTTCGTCGAAGTCACCACCATGAAAGGCGGCAAGAACTTCACGATGACCGGCCACGTGGGCAAAGTGATGCAGGAATCCATGCAAGCGGCGCTGGCTTGGGTGCGAGCACACGCGGAGGACTACGGTATCGATCCGGATTTCTTCCAGAATCAGGACATCCACATCCATGTTCCCGCAGGAGCAATTCCCAAGGACGGACCCTCGGCCGGCATCACCATGGTGACGGCCCTGGTTTCAGCCCTTTCAGACCGCCCGATCCGCCCCCGCCTGGCGATGACTGGTGAAATCACCCTCAGCGGCCAGGTGCTTCCGATCGGCGGCATCAAGGAAAAAGTCCTTGCCGCCCGGCGCGCCGGCGTCACACAGGTTCTTCTGCCCGCGGACAATGAGCCCAACGTCAAAGAGGACCTGCACCCCGACATGCTGGAGGGCGTGGAACTCCGTTACGTGAAAACGATTCAGGAAGCGATCGATCTGGCGCTTGAAAAGAGTGCGGCTCGGGCGGAGGTCCAGGCTTCAACCAGCACGTCCGGATAAACAGCCTGTGCAACAGGGTACCGGCGCTCCCTGGAAGAAAATGCCGGGATAAACCGGAAGCATGATGGACTATGGCCAGATCTTGCCTCACCTCTTCGTTGGCGCCTTTCTTGAATCCGCCCATGAGGTCGAAGTGCTGCGCAGGCAAGAGGGTGTCACGGCCGTGCTGAACCTTCAGACCGATGAGGACATTCGGAACGGCAGATTCTTCGCCGAGCCTCTTGAAGCGCTCTATCAGGCCAGCGGCGTCAAGCTCTGCCGGGTGCCCGTCAGAGACTTTGATGACTCACATCTTCAGCAGAGGCTTCCGGAATGCGTGGCGGCGTTGCAGCGCCTGCTTGAGGAAGGCCATACCGTCTATCTCCATTGCACGGCGGGCGCCAACCGCTCTCCGACCGTGGCCATCGCTTATCTCCACTGGTGTCTGGGATGGGACCTGGATGGCGCCGTCAAACACGTTGAGCAGTGCCGCGATTGTTCGCCCAACGTGAACGCCATTCGCCACGCGGATTGGCAACCCGCCTGCGCGCCATCAGGGACAGCTGGGTTGAATGGCAAGGAAGCAACGTAGCCGCTGGTCCAGCCATGCTGGATTCACCGCTTCTTCAGCGTCACGGCCAACCCCGCTCCCTGCATGTAAAAGATGGTTTGCAGGTCGGGATTGGTGGTGACCGCGCGGACGTAATCCGGGACCATGTCCACGTTGTGAGCGAGGATCAGGCCGCCCGGCCTGATCAGAGGCAGGAGCTTATTCAAGTAGTCTACATAGCCGCTCTTGTCGGCATCAATGAAGGCCACGTCAATCGGCCCTTTCAGCTCCTTGATGTTCTGGTGGGCGTTCCCTTCAATTTGCGTGACCATGCCTGCGACCCCGGCTTCTTTGAAGTGCTGGTGGGCCTCGGTGAATCTCTGGTGGCTGATTTCAAAAGTGGTCAGGTGCCCGCCCGTTGCCTGGAGCGCCAGGCAGAGCCAGAGTCCCGAATAGCCGGTTGATGTGCCGATCTCCGCCACCCGCTTGGCGTCCACCGCCTCCGTCAGGGCCCAAAGTGCTTCACCGTCTTCACGGGGTACGCTGAGGTAGGTCTCGTGGTCCTTCGCCATGTGGGCAATTTCCGCCAGAATCCTCTTCTCTGCAGCATTCCTGGCCAGCGGCGGGTTCGAATAGGGGCTCTGCTGGCAAAAGGCGACCAGGACTGTCGCAAGCAGAGCGCCAGCGATGCTGACCGTTCGCTTCATTGCTCTTCGCATGTGTCGCGCTCCTTCTCTGGGGCATCCGTGATCAGTTTTGGTTCTGACCCGGAGGCGGGGAAAACCCATTCAATGCGTGTGCGGCTGCGGGAACCTCCTTATCATTCCAACCGCGTCTGCATGCAGAGGTTCATCACAGGAGTGACTTCTTCGAACACGGCCATCATGGCGTCCACCAGGTCCACTCCGGTTGAAGTGTGGACCTCCCTTTCATCCATCGCGTAGAAAAGCTGGAAGCCGGCCCAGTCTTCTGCGGGGGCCTTTCGAAGTATCCGGGCGACTCCAGCAGCACCCGCAAAGTTCGACTTTGAAAAGTAGATGGGAACCTCTTCCCAACTGCCCGCCCGAATCCTGAATCCCTCGCGCTCCACCAGCCGCTTCAGTTCTTTCTCCATAGAGCTTCCGGGCTTGAGCGTTTTGAGCAGCCGGTGCCAATCCCAGTCATCTGCCAGCTGGCTGGCCGTGTAGCCGCGCAGCGCCTTCACATGGCCGCGCTCCACCTGCATGCCGCACTTGAAAAGACCCTCGTCAGTGTCGACCGAGAGGAAGAACTTCGCACATCCAAAGCTGACGCGATTCGAAATCGGCTTGGCTTCGCGATTAGCTCGGGGCAGATAACCAATCCATTGCCAGTAAACGCCGCGTCCCCAGCGCTCCGTCACGAAGGGCTGGCGGTAACGCGATTCAAGACCGAGCTTCAGAATCCGGGTGATCCGCTCGTTGTCTTCCAGGTTCCCTACATGTATTCCACGTCGAAAGTCGAGATACTCCGGCCGAAACCCGATGGCCGCAGCAGGAACTCCGTAGGATGGTTCCGCAAGCTGATGTTTTTGCCGCATGGGATAACTCTCCCCAATTCTACAGCAAACGGCAAGCCCATCACGGCAAAACAGAAACACAGGCTACCGCCCGTCAATGGTCAAGCGCGAGAGCTTGGGCGCCTGCCCCGAGATGCGTGCTGATGGCGACTATACGCAGGACGGCCGACCACCGGTGGTGTCCGCTGCTTTCCAGCCTTCGGGCAAAATGGTTGACACTTTAGGCGCTGGCACCCAATAGGGCAAAAATTCCCGGGTTGTGCGCCGCGGGGTGAACCACTGGGTTTGCCTCATAACATCGGTTACCACAACTGTGAAGCACGTGATACGTTGTGGCTGCGTCGAACTCCGACGCAAGATAGATTCCGAGTCCGAGTTTCGAGACCTTACGCTGCTTTTGGATCGCAGAAGCGGAAGCTGCCGCCATCAACACTGCCACCACTCTTGCCAACCCTACCTGTGGCTTCGTACACACCTCCCCGGTCGTGAGGGACGTCAATCGTTGAAGCGTGAGCTTTCCCTCGCGCGTTAGCCGCTAAAAGTCAGAACAGTTTGCCTGAATACAGGGTGGGGACTGGAGGGGTCGGTGAAGCCAGCCACCCCATTCTGCAGGCGGTCAGGGTCACTCTGCCTTGGGGGGCGGACTGCCTGCCGGCCCGCATGAACGGCGGAACAGGATGGAAAGTCACCGTCAGCATGTATAACCTTCCACAGGCACGTCCGGCCTGAGTGAGCAGCCCTGGAGCAGGTCTTCAACCACAACCAGGACCCGGTCTTCTCCCTGCTGCGGAGCAATGCGTACCATGGTAACGTGCACGAGCCGCTTGCTTTCCAAGCCCACGCGGATGAGCGCGCTGAAGCAGCAACTGGCCGCAGGGTCCGAACGCTTGAGCAGAGCTTTAGTCCAGTCTTCGAACCCTTCAGCCAACATCAAGTCCTGGATTTTGCACCCCAGAACTTCTTCCCGCTCATGGAGCGTGTTATCGAGGTAAGTCTGATTCGCAAATCGGATCCTCATGTCCTGAGAGACAATCAGCAGTCCCGCGGGAGTGTCATCGTCAGAATCCCTGACACACTGGAGCAATTCTCGATTGGACTCCTGGCTTCGGATCTGGTCTTCCAGGCTTTTTGCGTACCAGCGTTCCTTCGCCAGCCAACCGCAGAGCAAAGGGAATAGAACGGCTACAATCACAAAGGAAGAGGTCACGCCGATACCCAATTCCGACGAAAGAGAAATGCAGGCCAGAATGCCTGTAGCCATAGCCGTAACCGCAAATACCAGGACCGAAACATGGGAAAGATCCCTTACATTCCGCTCCGGCCTGCCTGCATATCCCACACGATCTGCCTGCCAAATGAGTCGGGGCGCGTTTTGAATCACAGCCATGGGCTCACCCGCCTGCTTACAGAAATGGGCCGGAAATTGCTGTTTACGAACCATGCTTTGCAGTCTGGTTATCGGTAAGACTGGGAGAAATCTTTAGTCTGGCAATCTACGATTTCTTTGAGGGTGGTTCCTCCTGTCGAATGGGGAGCGAAATAACGGACAGGGTGAGAATCGCCCGAGGCGGGGTGTTTTGATGCTCAAGCAAAGCGGGGAACCCTTCTCGGGGATTGGATCATCACAGTATGTTAAGCTCTTTTTTGAGCGGGGCTCTGAATTCCGTTTAGAAACTCTCATGTCCTGAACGCGGGCACCCTCGGAAACCGTGTTCGGGACCGGCATATGGGTCTGATTGACTCGGGCAGCCAGCACCCTTGTGTGCGCCGGGACGGGCCTGAGAACCCGGTCTTCATATCAAAAATTACTGAGCAGTTCAACAACGCCTGAGGAGGACGATTTTGGCCAAGGAAGGAGAGTCACAGCTTCTATTTGACAGTGTCTTGATGGGTGTCGTCGGGGGCTTTGCCGCGCTGCTTTTTGCCTGGATGCTTCGTATGTGCGACAGGCTCTTCCTGGTCATGGGAGCCGGCTATCAGCACCCCGTCCTTCCGAGCGAGGGAGGGCCACTGCATCAAGTGATTGGGCCTCACGGCCTCTGGCTGGTCATTCCTATGATTGTCATAGGCGGGTTGATCTCCGGCTTTCTTGTCTATACCTGGGCGCCGGAAGCCGAAGGTCACGGCACAGACACGGCCGTCAAGTCTTACCATCGGTCCGGGGGATTTATCCGTGCCCGCGTGGCTCCTCTCAAGATGGTTGCTTCTGCCATCACCATCGGGTCTGGCGGTTCGGCGGGTCGTGAAGGTCCCACGGCGCTGATAGGCGCCGGTTTCGGTGCAGTCTACGCCACGTTGCGCCATCGCACCGACGAGGAGCGGCGGCTTCTGGTCATCATCGGTATGGGCGCGGCGCTTTCCGCCATTTTCCGCTCGCCGATCGGGACGGCGCTTTTCGCCATTGAAGTTCTTTATGGCAGCCTGGAATTTGAAGGTTCCGCGCTGCTCTATTCCCTGATCGCTTCTATCGTCGCCTATGCCATCGAGGGGACTTTTGTGGGATGGAAGCCGCTGTTCCAGGTGCCGCCGTCTGTGCATGCTCCAGCACCCCCGCAGTACATCTGGTACTCGGTTCTCGGGCTGGCCAGCGGATTGATTGCCACCCTGCTTCCAGTCGCTTTTTATAAGTTGCGCGATGCTTTCCGGGCGCTACCCATTTCTGATAAGCTCAAGCCCGCGATCGGAGCCCTGGGTGTCGGTCTTCTGGCCTTGGAATTCCCCCAGATTCTGGGCGGAGGATATGGCTGGATTCAGGAGGCGATCAACGGTCACCTGGTTCTGAGGATTCTGATCATCCTCGTCTTCGTCAAGATGCTGGCTTTTGCCCTCACTGTTTCTTCAGGAGGTTCCGGAGGAGTCTTTGCGCCGAACCTCTATGTGGGGGCCATGCTTGGCGGGGCCGTTGCCCTGATTTTCCACCAGCCTTCCGCTGACTTCGCGGTGGTTGGCATGGCAGCCGTTTTCGGCGGCGCCGCACGGGTGCCCATTGCAACCCTGGTCATGGTACTGGAAATGACGGGAGGATACCGCCTGCTGGGAGCCGCGGCCCTGGCAGTGCTTATCAGTTACCTGGTCCAGACAAATCTGTGTTCATATCTGAATCTGAAGTACCGGAGCATGTACGAAGCCCAGGTTCCCCATAGGGAAGACTCCCCCGCGCACTACGCTGAGTACCTTCGAGTGGGTTTGAATCTTCTCGGAAAGCGGAAGGTTCGGGAATCAGATCGGTTGGCGCATTTGAATGTGATGTCCTTGCTGAGTTCGGGGGTAGAGGTTGATCTTCCGCAAGGGAAGAGAATTCTGGGCTGCCGGGTTCGCCCCGAAAGCAGCTATATTGGCCAGTCGATCCAGAAATGTACAGAGGAGGCAGGCGAGGAAAATGTGGATATAGTTGTCATCGTGCGGAATCATGACGTGCTGCTGCCCAATCCGAAATCCGTACTCAGCCGGGGAGACCGCATGGTTGCCATAGTCTCGTCAGCCGGTCGAAAGTGGCTGGACAAGCACTTCGCACCTCTAAGACCGGAAGGGAGTCCGAAATCGGAGAGCTAAGGTCTCGTTGACGAAAAGAACGAAAAGGGCGCACCAAGGGATCCGAGGTGGCGCTATTGTTTTTTCCGGGATTAGAGATGGCTCCGCGGCGGCTGGCGCCAAATCCATCATTGTCTATTATTCTGTCCACTCAAGCACGCAACGACGCCTGCGCCCTGTAATCAGCTTCCGGATGAATGCAGATTAGGCGAAACTTCCGCTGACATCAGGATGAGTCCTACAGGATGTGTTAAGTTAATATAGACGAAAGCTTGAAGACATAAGAGCAGGAGAGAATTTTCGTCAAGCACAGGAGCATCGGAACGAAGAGATTCTTGGGGCAATCGTCAGGAGTTCAGGAGAGCCTGAACACTCTGTGGATTCCGCAAAACCATTCGAAGCCACTTTCAGGCGTTTGAGGATCCCGGTCGATTGAACTCGCAGTGGGAGAAAGACAGGAACTATGCCTTCAGAGGGTGATCGGCTATGCCCCAGATGCGGGCAACTGATTCCCGCAGGGCAGGCGGCTTGCCCGGTCTGCACATCTCCTAAGGGGTTTTTGTGGACCTTAGAACGGGAAACTTTAGTTCTTCTCAGTATCATCTTGCTTGCTGTTTTCTTTGTTGTTGTTGCATTTACCACAAAGAGATACCACTCTGAGCAGAGAGCGCTCGGACGGCAGTGGTATCATCGGGGTGAGGTTGCTCTCAAAGCGAACCGTCCCGCCGAAGCAGTAGATAATTTTCATACCGCTCTGATCTATGCCAAGGAAACCCCAGCCTATCAGGTCTACCAGATGAGTCTTGCCGAGGCTCTGGTTAAAGCCAATCGCTTGGGTGAGGCGCAGGTGGTATTGCGATCACTTTGGGAAAGCGAGCCGGGAAGCGGGCGGGTTAATCTGCAGTTGGCGCGGTTGTTCGCCAAGTCAGATGATATCACCGAAGCAATTCGCTACTATCACACGGCTGTTTTCGGGGCTTGGGAAACCGATCCCGCTACCCGTCGTCGCCAGGTGCGGATTGAATTATGCAAGTTCCTGCTGAAGAAAGATCAAAGGAATGCTGCGGAATCTGAACTCATCGCCCTCCAGACGGAACTCCCAGCCAGTGCTAACCTCCACTCTGAGGTGGGACACATGTTCATGCAGGTGCCGGATTACCGGCGCGCTCTTGAAGAGTTCCAGCAGGCCGTGAAGCTGAATCCCGGGCAGGAGGATGCTTGGGCCGGAGCAGGCAATGCCGCGTACCAGCTTGCCGATTACCTTCAGGCTCGCCGGTACCTCCAGAGAGCCGTTGACCTGAATCCCAGTGACTTGGAAGTGGCCAAGAAACTGGAGATCAGCAAGCTGATTGTTGAGCTCGACCCTTTCCAAGGAAAGCTTTCCCTGGCAGAACGCAGCAAGCGATCGGTCGCGGCATTTAATCAGGCTTCTTCCCACCTGAGACAGTGTGCCAAGACCCGTGGGGTCAATCTCCAGGCAAAGCAGGCGACGGGGCCGCTGGCGGAAGCTTATTCAGTTGCCAAGAAGATACAGCCCAGGGTGACCAGGATAAATCTGAGGCAGCATCCCGATCTTATCAACAACGTGATGGGTGTGGTCACTCAGATGGAAGAAGCAGCCCAACAGGCTTGCGGAACTCCTCCCTTACCTGACCAGGCTTTACTGATGATTTCACGAATGCGAGGTGTTACAGAAAGGTGACAGATCCCGCAGACACCAACTCTGACATTCCAGCTTCATCCAGCCTCCTTTTCCCGCAAAAGTACTGGAGTCGGATCCGCAACCGTTTCAAGAAGATGCGCGCGCCTCGCATCTTTCTTCATGACGAAGGACTTTTTCTCCTCTTAGCCGTCATCATTGGACTTTTCTCCGGACTTACCGTTGTTTGTTTTGAAATTGCGATTGACTGGACTCGAATCAAGCTCCTGGGGTCCAGCCTTGCCCCGAGTCCGCTCCGCGTAGTTCTCGTCCCTGCCATTGCTGGGCTGGGTGTTGCTGCACTGGTGATCTGGGTTTTTCCGCGCGTCCGGGGCAGCGGTGTCAACCAGACCAAGGCAGCCGTGTATATCTATGACGGTTATATTCCATTCAGTACCGTCCTCGGCAAGTTTCTTACTTGCGCTCTGGCCATTGGAAGCGGACAGTCCCTTGGTCCGGAAGACCCTTCGCTTCAGTTCGGCGCCGGCATCGCATCGGCCCTGGGAAGACGTCTGCACCTCTCACGGGAAAAAGTGCGCCTGATTGCGCCTGTTGGTGCAGCGGCGGGACTGGCAGCAGCCTTCAACGCTCCCATTTCCGCTACACTGTTCGTCATCGAAGAGGTCATTGGCAACTGGAGTGCGGCCGTCCTGGGTGCAATTATTCTGGCCGCTGTATCCAGCGTGATGGTGCTGCGGTTGTTCCTGACCGAGCAACCGTTTTTCAGCGTTCCACCTTTTCACCTGATTCACCCTATTGAGTTGCTTTCTTACGCCATCCTGGGTGTGGTCGGCGGATTTGCTTCGCTCATCTTTATCAAGCTGGTCTGCTACTTGCGGACTCACTCCAAAGCGATGCCGCAATGGACCCACTACATCCAGCCTGCCGCTGCAGGTCTGCTGGTCGGAATCATCGGAATCTGGCTGCCGCAGGTGATGGGCGCCGGTTATGACATCGTCGACCAGGCTCTGCACGATCAGTTCACCTGGAAACTGCTCGCCCTGCTTGCCATTTTCAAGATTTTAGCCACAAGCTTATCATTTTCGAGCGGCACTCCCGGCGGGATGTTTGCTCCTACGCTTTTTGTCGGCGCCATGCTCGGCGGCGCGGTTGGAGGCATTGAGCATGTCTTCTTTCCCCACCTGGGAGGCACGGTCGGCGGATTCGCGTTAGTGGGAATGGGGGTACTCTTTGCGGGGTTCTTAAGAGTCCCCATGACTTCGGTGTTTATGGTGCTGGAGTTGAGTGGCAATTACTCCATCATCTTGCCCGTCCTGATTGCCAACATGATTGCTTACCTGATTTCTCTCAAATATCAGCCGGTACCGCTGTTCGATCTGTTTTCGCGCCAGGACGGGACTGACCTGCCCTCGATCGAAGAACAGCGTGAAAGCTCGACGCTGCGCGTCGAAGACGCCATGCGGCCCCCTGCAGAAATCGTGTTGCGCGCCGCGGACACTGTGGCTGACGCATCGCGGCGGGTGGCTGCAAGCGCTCTTGAATTCTTCCTGGTCAGCCATCGGAGTGGCGATTGGACCGGCGTCACCAAAGAGGAGCTGCGCCGCCTGGTCAAGGAGGGCAAAGGGGCTTTGCCACTTGCGAGGGCTCTATCCAGTCCTTTGCTGCCCTGGCTGCACCCGGATCAACCGCTGGACGCGGCTTTGCGACAGATTGGCGATTGGCCTCTTCTGCCGGTCATTCATCGTGCCGACTTTAACAACCTGCGAGGCGTCATTTCCCTGGCGGACGTTCTGGCGGCTTATGGAGCGGCTAAGGAGGAAGGCGAACAAGGCGGGGAGAGCCCTGAATCTTCGGCACAGAAAGCGGGCGTTTTCCCCGAATAGCACAGCTGGGAGAATTAGGTTTTCCGCAAGTTAAGGGCAAAAGCAATCCGAAGGCGTGAACCGTCCTTTGAAATGACTTCGCAACGCTGCTGCGGCCGACTGCCGAAATTCCTATCCTTCAGCGCTTTGCTTCCATTCTCGACATGGCTAATCAATGAGCGGACGCATTAGGTCGACCTGACTGGAGCCGACTCGGATCATCCTCCCGGGCCATCGTTTGAAATGTACTGGTCCAAAGAATGAAGTTCTCGCTGCAGGTCTTCCACCAGATGTTCAAGCAGATTGCGGATGGAAAGCATTCCAAGAAGCACTCCCTCGCTTGAAACGATAGCCAAATGGCGCATGTGCCGCTCGACCATCCTGTTGAATGCTTCTTCGGCTGTCACGTCCTCCGGGATCGTTGCCACCGGGGAAGTCATGACGTCCCGGACTTTTGTGTGCTCCGGGTCAAGCTTCTGTAAGACGACGCGAAGCATCACATCACGCTCTGTAAAAACGCCGCACAGTTCAGCCTGCTCGCCTTCCTCGAGTACTGCAACAGCACCGACTCCCTCTTTTGCCATTATCCGAACCGCATCGAGAACGGATTTATCCTCCTCAATAGTCGGAGGAGGTACATGCGCGATTTTGAGGAGACCCATGGTTGCCTCCCGGGGCCACAACCCCTGCCTTCGAATGGAAAACTAGATGATGAAATCGTAAGCTCTTGAAGACGGGAAGTCAAGGGGCGAACCGCAAGTGTTCTCAGCCCCGCGTGCCCTCAAGCGGAGGAGATTTCCTCCCGAAAAAAGGCCAGGCTCGCAGCAGCATCCTGGACGAAGCTTCCGCGCCCTTCGATAGAGATTCCCCCATGGAACTGAATCTTCCTGACCAGCTTGAAAAACTGACTGTACTCGGGATCTTCCCCAGGGTTTTTCGGCCAGAGCTTGCCGTGAGGATTGGCAAAATGGAAGTGGACGACCTGTTTTCGCGCTGTCCAGATGATATCCAGGTTTTCGTTTTCCTTGCGCAAGTGGTAGTAATCAATCATCATTTTGATGTTCGGATGATTGACTTGCTGAACCAGTCGAAAGGCTTCGACGGCCGTGTTGATAATGTTGCTCTCCAGATGCGGCAACGCCTCAATTGCGATAATGATATTGTGCTCTCGCGCAAGGCCGCCTGCTCGCCGCAGAAAGTCCTGAATTTGAGTCCAGGCCTTGGCACGGGAATAGCCGGGAGGTACATTTCTTGATCCCCCGCTGCCCCAAACGACAATGGTCCCACCCAATTGCCGGCAGCGCGCAAGCGTGAAATCCAGATATTCACGAAGGCGGTCCCAGTGTACGTCATCGCCTACCACGCGAAGGTCTTTTCGCCGAATAAGGCTGTCAAAGCATTCACATCGGATCGTAGACGCCAGAACGTTCCTCTTGAATGCCTGAAAGTCCCGCGGACCCATGGCGGAGATCTCCGCGGCAGGCGCTTCCAGGTAGTCGAATCCGTATCGAACAGCGTTTTCCAGATTCCAGGCGGTCGAACAGACGCCAATTCGAATGCCCTCGATGCTGGCAAAAGCTGGAATCACCAGGCCAGCCGCACTGATTGCTGTCAGGAATTCCCGTCGTGAAATGTTCATTTACGTCTCCTTCCTCCAGCGACCCTAGCCCGGACGGACGCTTGCCGGTCGAAGCGCTCGGGAACCCCACGGGAGGGCAGGATTCAGTTCTCCTGGCGACAGTTTCGGAGACACCTCGAGTTGATCAAATCCCCTGCCACGCACTCCACAGACCGCAAGCCAAACCCGCTCATTAGCTCCCAGGGCTTTCGGCTTGCGCCAACAAGTCCGAGTCCGGCCATTGCCGCCAGACATGGACCGGTCCCCATGCTTGGCCTCAGAGACTCCCGCTGGCTGATTTCAGAATCCTGACTCGTAAACCCCCTTCATAATGACGAAAGATTGACCTTCATGACTTGGGTCCCAATATAACACAGGATAAGTTACGCGGAAGGTACGGTTGATTTGGCCGCCTGAACTCACAAATTAAGGTGGTCTAGCCCCGAGTTTTCCCTTGCGCCGGATTCGAGCGGCCTGTAATCTGGAGTGTTACAAGTTAAACATTTTGGAGGCATTGTATGGCAACGACGGAAACCGTCCCGCGAAGGGGACGTCAATCTCAGAGCGGCCGAATGACAGAGCGCGTGCGAGAAATTCTTAGCTGGTACGAAAGCGATTCGCCGGGAACAAAGACGAATATCGCGCGCCTTTTGAACAGCGGCCGGCTGGCAGGAACGGGCAAATTGGTTATTCTGCCCGTGGATCAAGGTTTCGAACACGGGCCGGCGCGAAGTTTCGCTGTGAATCCTCCTGCCTATGATCCCAATTATCATTTCGAACTGGCCCTGGATGCAGGTTGCAACGCCTATGCGGCTCCCTTGGGCTTTCTGGAAGCGGCTGCAGCGCGTCATGCAGGAGAAATTCCCCTCATCCTGAAGCTCAACAATCATGACGTGTTGCACGACGAAAAGGATCCTCTTTCTTCGGTCACGGGCAGTGTTCAAGACGCGCTTCGCCTTGGCTGCGTGGCCATCGGGTTCACGATCTATCCCGGGTCAGTGAATTCACGGACCATGTATGAAGAACTGCGGGAGCTTGCCAGCGAAGCCAAGAGTCATGGGCTGGCGGTGGTCGTGTGGTCCTATCCACGCGGATCAGATCTGAGCAAAGCTGGAGAGACTGGCATCGATGTTGTCGCTTACGCAGCCCAGATCGCGGCGCAACTCGGAGCTCACCTGATTAAAGTCAAGCTGCCCAGCGAGCACATCGAGCAAGAAGCGGCCCGGAAGGTTTACGAGAGCGCTAAGGTGCCGATCAGCACTCTGGCGGACCGCGTGAAACACGTCGTCCAAAGCGCCTTTAACGGACGCCGCATCGTTATATTTTCCGGAGGCGCGAAGGCGGCCGACGAAAACGTGTTTGATGAAGCCCGCGCCATTCGGGATGGAGGCGGCTTCGGCTCCATTATCGGCAGGAATTCGTTCCAGCGCCCCAAGGACCAGGCAGTCAAGTTCCTTCAGACTGTCATGAACATCTACGCCGGAGAAATCAAGTAGGGCCGGCTTCAGACAAAAGGCCGGGCGTCAGAAACTGATTTGCAGAGGGCGGGAAAGCCAATCCCGCCCTCTTTTTTTGCGTAATTCGGGGGCTGGCGAAGAGCGTTAGTAGAAGTGCAGCCTTGCACCGAGCCACCAGCGTGCAGGCAAGATTAATGGGTCACCGCTTGCCCGCCGTGCGGTGAGTATTTGGTCAGCACAGCGTCAAGCTCCCTGGCTTGGGCAGGAACTCCACCTTCGCCGCCCAGGCAAATTTCTTTCGGCGTCAGCTTTCTTCCGTAGAGCCGTTCGTTCGCCTCGCCATCCGTCTTCATGAAGGCTCCCTGGAGCGAAATCCCTGCAAACAGTCCCCGCGCGCGTGAATAGGTGAGGATTTCGGCGTGCATCTGCACGTCGGTCGCCGCCGAGGACGTGCGCCCGACTGGACCTCCGGCAACCGATGCGTCCGCTCCAAGCTGAGTCTTGTTTCCCATCAATCTTTCGGCGCCGCTGGCTTTCATCACAATCATGACAATATCAGTTGCTGAACCACCGATTTGGAAACCAAAGCTTCCACCACCCATCGTGAACATCGACGGGCCACTCCATGGGCCGTCGCCGTGACGCCGGCAAACAAGTGCGCCTTTCCCGCCGCTTGCCCCAAAACCAAACGCTACTTTCTTGTAAGACGGTACTATGGCGACGCACACTGCCTTATTCAACAGATCCCGGGGAATTCCCTTTTCGGGTGTTTTCATGATCTCTTGAATAATTTCTGCCGATCGATGCAACCGCTGATCTTCCTTCCCCTGTGCAAAAGCCGGAACGCAGAATGAAATCACCAGAAATGCCGCTAAGAAATATTTCACGCTCGTTTCCTTTCTTCCCCCCAATTCGAAAAGCGGCGCGTTGTCATCAACGCACCAGTTGACTCATGAACCTGATTGTGCCATAAAGCCCGGAAACGTCTATAGAACTTTCGTGCAAGTCTGCAGCCCGTCCAGCATCCCAAACGCCCAGCCAATGTCACGGGGCCGGCCGCAGGCCGCCAATCAAACCTGGGAATAGGGCGCTGGGCTCAAGAAATAGTTCGTAACGTTAATCACATTCGGACCGGAGGAGAATTGGGGTGATGAGGTCAATTCCTTCCACTTCGGGTCGGACATGAAGGACTTCCAGGCTTTATTCCGTGCTTCCATGCTGCCGATCGACAGCATATAAGTAAGGTTCGGCATCCTTTGCCCGATCAGCTTTTCACCAAAAAACACTGGATGAAATCCGCTGCGGATAAAGATCCCCACTTCCCCGCTGTTGAACATCTCCACTTTGTTCAGGTTGTATTTCCTGCTGGAACTTTCATAGGTGCGAAGTTCGAAGATGCGCTGCCCTTTGGGCGGCGTCGTAATGTGCGGGTGAGACGAGAACGCCTGCATAAGCGAACTCTCATAACGAACGTATGCCGGGTCAGATGCCGGAGCATTCAGAAATCCGGCGCCGCGTTTCAGGTACTCGGAATCAGACAACAATCGTTGCTCCAAAGTGACAACGGAGTCAAGCGAGCCGTGCCGAAGCAGAACATACATCGACGGGCTGATTGGGCCGACCAGCGTGCTGAAAACACCCACCGGCTCGATTCCGATCCGGTTGAGCGCCGGAATTGCAGCCTCGCGAAAATAGTCGTGGAACAGCTTCACCTTGGGACCGCCCGTAAGCTCATAGAACCTGAGTTCGTAGAAGTCGCGCGCACCGGGCTTGTCCTGCTGCGCCTCCCCGGCAGTTGCCGAGGCTAGGCCGGCTGATGCCGCCAGGGACGATGCCAAAAAGTCACGTCGTTTCATCAAGAACCTCCTGAGTACTTGAAATCCCGTGATAGCCTGTTTTGCTGGAATTGCACGGCCGTTGCAAAGCACGCAACCAAACTCGCCAGTTGCTAGCCTCGATAGGTATGTCCATGCTCTCGACGCCCCCAACCCCGTCCCACCGCGGCAAGCCATCGCCAGCCACGAGTCAGATCTGCGAATATGGCGCGGGCCGCAGCAGGTAATTCGTAATGTTGCAGATGATCCGCTCGTCCGTATACTCGGGAATCGTGCTCAGCTTCTTCCATTCCGGATCGGCGCCAAACGCGGCCCAGTGCTTGTCGCGTTCCTCCACGCTTGCCGAGGCCAGCATGTAAGTCAGGTTCGGCCATTTCGGGCCGATCAATTTTTCGCCGAAAAAGACGGGGTGAAAGCCCACGCGCTTGAAGTTGTCGATCTCGCCGCTGTTGAACATTTTGATTTTCGTCAGGTTCGCGTTCTTGGTAGGGTTTTCGTAGGTGCGCAGTTCAAAGACTCGCGGCCCCGGGGGCGGAGGAGTAATCCGCGGATGGGTGGCGAAGGCGGCCATCAACTCGCTCTCGACGCGCACAAAAGCCGGGCTCGTGGCCGGAGCGTTCAGGAACTCCGCCCCGCGCTCCTGATATTCCTTGTCCGCTCGCACGCGCTCCCAGGCCGTCAGCACGCTCTCGGCCGAGGGATGCGGGATCAGAACGTAAAGCGAAGGGCTTTCCGGCCCCACCAGCACGTTGAACACACCCACCGGACTGATGCCCGCGCGGTTCAGCGCCGGGATGGCGGCGTTGCGCAGGTAATCATGCGTCAGGTTCGCTTTCGACCGGTGCAGCACGTAGTAGCGCAACTCGTAAAACTCCCGCGCCCCCTTCCCCGCCGGCTCACTTCCCTGCCCGCCGCCGGATTCTCCATAGGCAAAGCCCGCCGACGCCGAGGCCACCAACGATGATGCCAGAAATTCCCGCCTCTTCATCATGCCCTCCATGATCGTTTGAAATTCACCCCTTACCCGATTTCTGTGGCTCCGCTATTGTACGGCATTCCGTCAAGCCCCGCCGCAGTTTGCCCGCCCGCCCCGGTGTCGCATCGCCTTGTTTGCAATGTGTGGAGTCTGTAGCCCGGGCTTTTATGGCCGGAGGTTCTTTCCTGCAAGGCAAAAACCGCCGAGTCGCGCACACGTCGCGCTACTTGCGGTGTCTGAGGCCACGACAAGGCGAGCGTGTTGGAGGCACCGCCGGGTTTGCGATCCGCACCTGTTAGCTGGAATGTACCGAGGACGGTCCGTTGTGACGGCCGGCAGGCGGTGGTAGCGAAGGGGAGTGCAGTTCAGTCCGTGGGGCTCTTGACTTTGGAGGAACCCACGACCGACCAGAAGGAGATTGACTGCGGCCCCACCTCTACAGAAGTACGCTAGCGGCGCGCTTACTTCGCCATTCCGAGCATTGGGTGATAGAGAATTGGAGCGGGATTGCCTCTCAGATTACACGCCGGCCGGTATCGAGCGATCAAATCGTTCTCCACCCAGCAGCGTTGTTCTTCCCTCAGGTAAGGGGTTGAGCAGAAAGCCACGTAGAGGTTTGCGACGTCGCCTGCTTCCGTTACCCAGTCGTTATAACGCTCGTGGTCTTCCGTCACGCGTGCGGAGAAGTTATTGGATTCTCCGAAATAGATCACCCGATAAGGCCGCGGCCGACACGAAGGATCAGGCATCAAGACCGCGTAAATGCCAGATGCGATGGGGGGCGGCGCCAAGTGGAACAGCGCCGGCTCTGTGAAGGGCCGATTATAGAATCTGATGCCCGCCGGAGGCGATGCAAACATATTCGTCCAATCAGTGACCTTCATGAAGTCCTCCTGGACCAATTTAACACAAGATGTTGTGGTGTCAACAGCAAAAAAGCGATATGTAGTGGCGAGGACCGATCAGAGGCCACCAAGCGAAAACCTTCACCGCTCGCGTCGGCCTGCAATGTTCGAGGGTGGCAGCGCCGCTTTTGACACCGCCCGCGGTCTGCGTGAAGATGTTGAAGAAGGAGGCCCACGTTGAAAACCTATCGGCTTTCCATCTTATTCCTTGCCGGATCTTTGCTGCTGGCGCCGGCCTGGAGCGCCGCCGCTGCACAGGAGAAACCGCAATCAAAGCAACCTGCCACGAATTCCGAACGGGCGAAGCGAGTGCGTGGCCCGAAGGACATGGCCGACGGCCAGATCAAGAGCGTCACGTGCAGGGGCCGCGCCATGGATATGACTTTCGATGAATCGTATGAAATCCTCCACTTGCACACCGACAATTATTTCAAAGTCGATTTCAGCGCCATCAACTACACACCACATGGCGAGATGAATCCCTGCAAAACGGCCAAAGGGATGTACGCCCGAGTGTATTACTACCACATCAAAGGCCACCCGAAAGAAGGCGACCTCATCGCCGTCCAGTTCAGGAAGTAAACCATCATCGCCAGGCAGCGCGCCAGCACCGAAGGCATTGGAGATGAAATTGGCAACGGGGGTTGGAGATTTCAAGTTTGAGATTTAAGATACAAGGTTCCGAGGTGCAACTCCGGCTTGCCTGGTGAAATCCGACTCGAGAGGACAAGTCTTTGACCTTCGACCCGTTTCAGCAATGGCCGGTGTGGCAGCCGAAACTGCGATGTCACAGCCGCCGGAATGAAAAACCTCGCACGTCCGGGCGCGGCGCCCGTACTTGTCACGGCCATTTCAATTAAGGCTTCAGCACAGGAGGTGCCTTCATGTTCGCAAAACGAAATCTGAATTATCCGCCGGCCACCATGCCGCTTTTGCTGAGCCTCGTTATCCTTTGGAGCGCAGCGCTTCCCGCCCTGGGCGCGTCCGCCGGCAGCAAGAAGGGTCTGGCCGCCACGCCGCCCATGGGCTGGAACGACTGGGCCCATTACCAATGCAACTACACGGCGGATACGATTATCGATAACGCCCGGGCGCTGGTTACGACCGGCCTCGCCGCGCGCGGCTACAACACGGTGACCATCGACGACTGCTGGATGCAGAAAGATCGGGACTTGAGCGGTGACCTGCAGGCAAACCCGCAGCGATTTCCAGACGGAATGAAGCCGGTGGCTGATGGCATCCACAAGCTGGGATTGAAGTTCGGCATCTACGAGGACGCCGGCTATGCAACCTGCGGCGGATGGGCGGGCAGCGGCCAGCCGAAGGGTGGCGGCAAGGATCACTTCCTGCAGGATGCCAGGCTTTTCGCTTCGTGGGGAGTGGATTATCTCAAACTGGATGGCTGCAACGTTTACGTGCCGCCCGGCGAGACCGAGGAAGAGGCTTATCGTAAGGCCTATGCAGCCGAGCACCAGGCGCTTGCATCCGTGGGTCGTCCCGTCGTCTTCTCAGAATCGGCTCCCGCGTACTTCCAGGGGACGCCGGAATGGTACAACGTTCTGAGCTGGGTACGCCATTACGGCCAGTTGTGGCGTGAAGGCTCAGACATGGCCAACTACCATGCCAAGAACCCCGACGCCTCGCGCTTCCACAGCGTGCTCTGGAACTACGCCTACAACCTTCCGCTGGGCCGATTCCAGAAACCGGGCAACTGGAATGATGCTGATTTCATCATCGCCGGTGACAGTGGCCTGACCCTGGCCGAAAGCCGCAGCCAGATGGCCCTGTGGTCCATGATGTCTGCCCCTCTGATCCTGAGTTCGAATGTTGCGAAGCTCAGCCCGCAGGCACTTGCCATTGTCGGCAACCGGGCAGTGATCGCGATCGACCAGGACCCCCTGGGCCGAATGGCCACACTGGTGCGGCGCACGCCGGTGATGGATGTTCTTTTCAAACCGCTGGCGAACGGCGATGACGCGGTTGCCGTGCTGAACCACGGCGAAGCGACGATTCATGCTGATTTGCAACCCTCCGAATTCGGCTTTGCAGCGAATTCCGGCTGTCGTCTGGAGGCGCAAGACCTGTGGGGCGGAAAGCGCCAGGCGGCGTTATCCGCTCTCAAGGCCGGGGTGGCGCCGCACGACACGGCCATCTGGCGCATTCACGCCTCCGCCGATTGCGGCAGGGCAACGCGGACCGGCACGATCACGCTGACCGCCAACGTCAGGCGCCGCTCGCACAGCATCGACGGCTACGCGCGCTGCCTGGCTGCTTCAGGACACGTTGAACCCTGCTCCGGGGCTGCGGACGAAAGCTGGACCTTCACCAGGAAAGACGCGCTGCGATCTTCCGCTGGCCGCTGCTTGGCCGTTGCCGATGGCAAGCCGGTGATGGAAGCCTGCCGCGCCAGGCGGAGGCAGCACTGGCGCTACACGCTGATGGGCAACCTGATCAGCAGAAAAGGCCATCAGTGCCTCAGTGCTGCCGGGCCGGAAAGCGGGGCGCAAAGCCTCGAAATGCAGCCTTGCGGAGACAACCTGCCGAGACAGATCTGGTCCCTGCCGAACTGACCGACAAGAAGAAGCGGGCCGATTATACGCGGCCGGGCAGGTGCGTCTTTCGCCGGGCCAATCCTGCGGCGCTTTTGCGTTAGGCCGCCAGCCTGCATTTTTTCTCCGGGGCCCGACGCTTTGCTGCAGCGTGGTATGATCGACTCCCATGGAAGAAGAGAGAGCCCACGCGATTCTGCTGATCTCGTGCCCTGACCGGAAAGGTCTGGTGGCACGGATTGCCGACTTCGTGTTTCGTCACAACGGCAATATTCTCCACGCCGACGAACACATTGACGATGAGGCGGCGCGATTCCTGATGCGGGTGGAGTGGGATTTGGCCGGCTTCAAACTGCCGCGCGAGACAATACAGGCTGCCTTCCAGCCGCTGGCACGTGAGTTGGCTCTCGACTGGAAACTGCATTTCTCCGATGAGCGGCCGCGTGGTGCCATCTTTGTGTCCAAATACGACCACTGCCTTCAGGACCTTCTCTACCGCTGCCGGGCGGGCGAACTGGAGGCTGAGTTCCCCCTGGTGATCAGCAACCACCCCGACCTGCGCGGCGTGGTGCAAGGCGAGGGAGTGGAATTCATGGTCTTCCCCGTGAAGCCGGATAGCAAGCACGCACAAGAGGAAGCGATCCTGGCGGAACTGGAACGGCGCAAAATCGGCCTCATTGTGCTCGCCCGCTATATGCAGATCCTTACGGAAAACTTCGTGAAGCATTACCCGAACCGAATCATCAACATTCATCACTCTTTCCTGCCGGCCTTCGCCGGTCCCAAACCGTACCACGAGGCCTACCGGCGGGGCGTCAAGATCATCGGCGCCACCAGTCATTACGTCACCGCGGAGCTCGACGGTGGCCCCATCATCTCCCAGGACGTCGTTCACATCAGCCATCGGGACTCAGTCCAGGACCTGATCCGCAAGGGACGAGATCTGGAGAAGATTGTCCTGGCGCGGGCCGTACGCGTTCATCTGGAACACCGTGTCCTGATCTATGGGAACAGAACCGTTGTTTTTGACTAGGCGAATCTGGCGCACCATCTGATCGCTCCGACAGGGGTGGTAGAATGCATAGGGTTTGCGTCACAGTATGAGCATGAAGCTGTAGGGTCCCGGAGAAGCGAGACGCTGCACGAACGACTCATTTACTGATCGGGATGGAGAATCGCGGCGTCTGGTGCACTGAGCCGGGGAACTTCGCGACCGGGGTTCACAATTCAAGGAGGAATGCATGAAGCTTTCCAAGTGGCATCTTGCAATGATTGTGTTGGTTTTAGGGACGGCCCAGGCGGGCTGGGCCGCGGCGAAGAACTTTTATCTTCATAATGGTGAGCGAGTGCTTTTCTATGGCGACAGCATCACCGAGCAGCGCTACTACCCTGTGGCAATAGAGACTTACGTGCGCACACGATTTCCCAATCTGCAGGTGAAGTTTGTGGATTCCGCTGTGGGCGGTGCGCGGGTGATCGGCAACTGGGCCGTGGACTCGGAAGCTCAAAGCCTGGAGCGCGACGTCTATCCTTTCAAGCCGAACGTCATCACCATCATGCTGGGCATGAATGACGCCCTCTATCAGCCGTTTGACCAGAAGACGTTTGACATTTACAGGAAGGGCTACAGGTACATCATCAAATCAATGCAGGAGCATCTTCCCGGCGTGAAGATCGTGCTGATTGAGCCCTCGCCCTGGGACGACGTCACCCTCAAGCCCTCCTACCCGCACAACCCCGACAATGCCCCGGGCGGCTACAACGATACCTTGCTGCATTACTGCAAATTCGTGCGCCAGCTCGGCGCGGAGCATCATTTGATGGTGGTCAACTTCAACACGCCAATCGTGAAGCTGCTCCAGGAGGCAGAAAACGAAAATCCCAAGCTGGCACAGAAACTGATTCCGGGCAGGGTCCATCCGGGGGCCAGCGTGCAACTCTACATGGCCCAACTGCTGTTGAAGGCCTGGGACGCGCCCTCGACCGTAACGACAGTAGCCCTCAATGCAAAGAGCGACCGTGTGGCAGAGTCCGTCAACGCTACGGTGAGCGGATTGTCAGCATCCGGCCAGCGCATCGCATGGACCGAAACCGACAAGGCGCTGCCCTACCCCATCATGACGCTCCATTCGACGAAATGGCCGCAGTTTCCGCCTGACCCGTTCGGCGGCTACCCGCCATTTGTCTTCTGGAAAATGCCCCCGCTGAGCGGGCCGGAGATCAATCCGGTAGCGGAGATGGTAGTGCGGTTGACCTATATGTACCGGGATCTCGACGAGGAAACGCTGAAGGTGGCGGGCCTCACGGCGGCGTCCTACTCCTTGAAGGTCGACGGAGGCACTGTGGGGACCTTCAGCAAGGAACAACTGGCGCAAGGCATCAACCTGGCGCGCTATGAAACACCCATGATGGAACAGGCCAACAAAATCCTGACAATGGTGTGGCACCGCGTGGACCTGCGGTTCTACGGATGGCGCGCCGTGCAGGTGCCCCTGCGCCACAACGCCAATCCGGAAGTTCAGCACGCCGTCAACGTGATCCTGGAAAATTTGCAGCAGCAGCAGAACAAGCTGGTTGCTGAAACCCACGCGGCTGCGCAGCCGAAACCGCACCATTTCGAGTTGCAGGCACAGTAGACACGGCAAACCGAAGACATCGCACCCCTCGCGATGTCTTCATCCGCCAATTTGCTCCGCCCGTCGCGGGCAAGGCTCCCCGCGACGGGATTGGGATCATTGCCATATATGTTGCGTCGCCTTTGCGGGTTGACCGGGCTCGCGTACGCGAGGAAAACCGCTTGGAGGCCCGGCGCTGCAACCTCAAATCCTGCGGCCCTAGTTATGCCTGCGAGCCGGCAGGGACGGGGACCGTGTCGGCAGTGGGGCCATAGATTGACGGATTCTTGCCGCCCATCGGACGCAGATAGGTGCTGAGCTGGCCGCGATGGTGCACGGAATGCTTCAGCGCCATCGCCAGAAAATTGATGGCGGGCATCCGGACCAGGCCAAGCATGTCAAGGTTGGCGGTCAGTTTCTCGGCAGGCATTGCTCGGACGCGATTGAGGGCAACCGGAACCTTTTCCTTGTAACGAGCGATGGCATCGGCCGGGTTCATGATTCCGCAGGAATCATCCCCTGCCGGCGGCGCCTTGAATTCCCCGTTTGCGATAGAGTTCAGGATCCATTCATCTTCAAGTGTAATGTGACGGACAAGCCCAAGGGCCGTCTTCGCCTTGGGTTCCGGCTGGTAATCGAGATGGCCGGTTGGAACCGCCTCAAAGACACGAAGAGTGGTTTGCATTTCCCATTCAAAATCCGCGATAAGAAAGTCAGCCACGGTCTTGACATCATTAGAACCCATAAATTGCTCCTTTCCTTTATTCAATTTTTGTTTTTGTTGCCCGTGAGAGAAGAGCCTAATGCCCCATTCCCGCGCTCGATACTGGGGAATGTAACGCGCAGCCTAGCGTTACAAAAGAACGATCGATTCCCCGGAGAATCGGGTTTCCAGCAAAATGCGTAATGCGCCGCCCGCGTGAAAAATTTCAGCCCGCAAGCACTCGTGCTATCGGCTCGCCCCTGCCTGCCTTTCGCGGCCGAAGACGTTGTGATGTGTGCATCACCCGCAATACCGCAAGCCGCCAGTTATGCAGGCTCGTGCGTCATCTGCTGCAACATCTGCTCAAGCGCAGCCTGATTGGGTCCGACGAACGGCTGGGCCTTCGGAACAGTTGCCAGTGATGCCAGCAGGCGTTCCGTCATGTTTCCCGGAGCAGGCGGTAGATGGCTGCTCAGAACCATCTTCGGCGACATCTTGCGGACAACGTCGAGTTCCTTCGCAACAATGCCCTGGTCTGCTCTATGCAGCCACGGAGAGTCTATCGTGGCCCAAATCACCTGACCCGCCTTCAGGTCTGCGTCAGAGAGTTCAGCGGCATTTTCGGGAACCGACGAAAGCAGCGCTCCAAAGCAATCAGAGCTGAAGAGGATCCCCGACTTATCATCGTAGAAGCCCGTGGTGGAAGGGTTGTCAAACGCGGGAGGCCGGAACGCGGTGAGCGTGCGGTTGCCCACGGTCATCTTTTCGCCGGGGTTGAGGAGATAGACCCTGTCGAGAGGCAGCGGGGAAATCAGGCTCATGATGCCCACGCCGAGAAACGTTGTAATCAGGCGGAGCTTGGGGTTCTCGGAGAGCAGTTGCTGCAGGCTGCCCATGTGGTCAAAATCCGTATGGGTCAGCCAGAGCCACTTCAGGTCGGCTGGATCGATGACCGACCGCAGGGCGGGCATGAACTCCGCGCTTTCCACGGCCGATCCCGTATCAACCAGGATGGGCTCCGAGCCCTTAATGACAAACGCGTTGATTGGAACCAGCCCGAACCCTGGAATCGGAAAGTTTGACGTGAGCACTTCTATATCCGGTGCAGCCTTGTGGGTGTAGATCACTTTGCCCTCCTTGATGTTTTTCTTGCGAACATTTCTTATCTCCTTGCCTTGACCTGACCCTTCCGGGTCTTCATCGCCAGCGTTCTGTGCTTAGGAATAATTCCATCGCCGTTTATGGCTTTCTACTCAGGTATCCGCCTCTTGCTACTTAGGTCCGGGCAGAGGCTGGTTGCTGTTCCAGATGTCTCGCGCGATCTTCCAGGAGCCATCGGACTGCCGCTGGTAAATGGTGATGTACTTGCCCTTGTCATTCATGGATTGGCCGCCGGCCCTGGGAGTCAGGGTGATGTCGTAACGGCCACGCTCAAAAGCCCAGTCACCCGCAGCTTTAACCTCCTCGACGGAAAGGCCGAAACGGCAGGCAAACATGCTCAGGAAGCCATTGCTCCACCCCTGGATGGCGGCCTTCCCGGCGTTGGCTCCAAAGTTGGGAGGCATCTGGACCCCATCATCGGTAAAGCAGGCCGCCCAGGCCTCCGCATCGCCAGCATTTACAGCGGCAGCATGAACGACGCGCAGGCGATCAATCCCTGAAGTATCGATGAGGTTACGTGTTTCAGCGCTTACAGTCATTCGCGTTCTCCTTGTTTGTAGTGAGCTCTCTTCTGTACAATGTCCCCAGCTGATGCCCGGAAGTGTAACGAGATGCCATCCCGTTACACATAAAAAGTGTGTTGATGGATATTGAGTTGAACGATGCCGAGTTGGTGCGGCAAATCGCCTCCGGAGTGGATCGCGAGGCTGAAGCTGAGCTGTGCCGCCGCATGGCGCCGCGAATCCGCCTCTATGGCCTGCGCCACCTGCGCGACGAGCACGCCGCGGACGACCTTTCGCAGCAGGTTCTCATCACAATAATTGAAGCGCTGCGGATGGGCCGTCTGCGCGAGCCTGAAAAGCTTGTATCCTTCGTTCTGGGTACGTGCCGGATGACGGTGCTGAATCTGCGACGCGGAGCACAAATAAAACAGAGTCTGCTGGAACAATACAGAGGCGAGCTGCCGGCGGTTACACAGCCTTCAACGCTTCGTCTCGACCACGACCACCTCCAGCGCTGCGTACAGAATCTGAATGAGCGCGAGCGCACGGTGGTGATGATGAGCTTTTATGACGAACAGACTGGAGCGGACGTTGCCAGCTTTCTGGGCATTTCTGAAGCTAACGTGCGCGTGATCCGCCACCGGGCGATTCGGCAACTGCGCGAATGCATGGGGGTGGCAGGATGAGCATCGACAACTGCCAGCATCCCATTGACGCGGCGATCCTGGCCGATTACTGGCTGGGCGCTCTGGCCGGAGCGGAAGAAGAGACCGTTGAGGAACATCTGCTGGCCTGCGATGCTTGCGGCGCGCGGCTGCGGGAAGTGATCGCTCTGGCCGAAGGTGTCCGCAACCTGGCGCGCGAGGGAAACCTGCGCATTGTGGTTAGCGAAACTTTCCTGAGGCGCGCCGCGGACGCAGGCCTGCACGTGCGCCAATACGCGCCTCCGGCAGGGGGCGGCGTCCAGTGCACGGTGACCGCCGAAGACGACATCCTGATCGGGCGGCTTGCGGCAGACCTGCGGGGAGCAAAGCGCGTCGATCTCTCCGTCTGCGATGAGAACGGCTCGGAACAACTCCGGATGCGGGACATTCCGGTCAATCCTTCCGCGGGCGGAGTCATCCTGCAGGAGTCGATCACCTTTGCAAAAGCCGCTCCAACCAACAAAATGATCATTCGCATGGTCACCGTCGACGAAGCCGGTGGCGAACATCTGCTGGGCGAATATACGTTTAACCACACCCGCTCATTGCCGGGCCCGGGCGCGTGGTAGCTAGCCTGGCATCCGGACCTCCCCGTGATCTTCCTCACGCGGACGGCGCAGTTGTTGACGTTCCGCCAGGGCGCGTTCTGGCAGGCTTGTGCTGAGAACGAGCCATCCCGGCTGCACGTCTCGCCCAACCCGCCGGCGATGAAAGGTAGCCGGGCAGGCGGGCAATGGAGTTATGCTAGGGACCGGAAAGAATTCCGGGCTACGGGGAGTGCCTTATGGATTACTCTTATCAAGACATCGCAAAGATGATCGACCACTCGTTGCTGAATCCCACTCTGACCGCAGAGGACCTCGAAAAGGGTTGCCGGCTGGCGCTCGATTACGACTGCGGAAGCGTCTGCATCATGCCCTACTATCTGCGGCGCTGCGCGGAGATTTTGAAAGGCAGCACGGTGAAGGCGAGCACCACGATTGGCTTTCCGCACGGCGGCCACACCACCGCCGTCAAAGTTGCGGAAGCGCGGCAGGCGCTCGACGACGGCGGCCAGGAGCTGGACATGGTGGTAAACATCAGCAAGGTGCTGAGTGAGGATTGGAACTACGTTCGACAGGACATCAAGGCCGTGATCGAGGTGACGCACAGCCGCGGGCAGAAGGTGAAAGTGATCTTCGAGAACTGTTACCTGAAAGATCAGCACAAGATCCGGCTCTGCGAAATCTGCGGTGAGTTGGGCGCCGACTGGGTGAAAACTTCAACCGGCTACGGCACCGGCGGTGCGACAATCGAAGACCTGAAGCTGATGCGCGAACACTCGCCCGCACAGGTGCAGGTGAAAGCGGCCGGAGGCGTGCGCACGCTCGACAAGCTGCTGGAAGTTCGCGCCCTGGGCGTGACGCGCGTGGGCGCCAGCCGCACGGCCGACATTCTGGATGAGTGCAAACGGCGGCTGTAGCACCGGTGTCCTCACCGTTGCACCTCGCCCTTGCGGACGATTTGAGAATTGAAATCTGTGATTTCCAATTTTTGATTTCAGATTGCCACCACCGGAAAATGTGGCAGCAGAAAGGTCGAAGAGAGGACAAGAACCTGATGAGGTCTGACACTCGCGGAATGAAGGCAATCATCGGCGCCGGCTTGCTGGCGCTCTTCTTCTGTTTCCCGGCGATAGCGCAAACGCAGCCGGTCCGCACAGCGAACGGGCTGGTTTCCGGAGTGGCAATCGGCCACGGCCTGGAAGTCTTCAAAGGCATTCCATTTGCCGCGCCGCCGGTGGGCAATCTGCGCTGGCGGCCGCCGCAACCCGCGGCGGACTGGCAGGGCGTGCTCAAGGCGGACAAGTTTGGCGCTCCCTGCATGCAGCCGCCTTCGCCCGAGCGGCTGGGCCCCTGGACGCGTGTCTTTCTGTCAAAGCTTCAGCCGAGCGAAAACTGCCTCTACCTGAACATCTGGGCCACGGCCCATCAGCCCAAAACGCCGCGCCCGGTAATGGTTTGGATTTACGGCGGCGGATTTACCAGCGGGGCCGGCAGCGTGCGCATTTATGACGGCGCCGCGCTGGCTCGCAAAGGCGTGGTTGTGGTGAACTTCAACTATCGCCTGGGGTCTTTTGGCCTTCTCGCCTATCCGGGGTTGACGAAGGAGTCGCCGCACCATTCTTCCGGCAACTATGGGCTGCTCGATCAGATTGCCGCGCTGCGCTGGGTCGAGCGGAACATTGCCGCGTTCGGAGGCAACCCGCACAAGGTCACCATCTTCGGCCAGTCTGCCGGAGCGGCCAGCGTCTGGGCGTTGACGCAATCACCGCTGGCCGAGGGGTTGTTTGAACGGGCCATCATCATGAGCGGCCCGGCGGTCATCCCGTTTTCGGGCATCAGCGCGCAAGGTTCCCTGGCCGATGCCGAAAAGGAAGGCGAGAAGTTTGCCGCCAAGCTGGGCGTCCATTCGGTTGCGCAACTGCGCGCCCTGCCGGCGGAAAAGATCATGCAGGCTGCGGAGCACCTGCGCTGGGCGCCGATTCGCGATGGTTGGGTGCTTCGCGCCGGATGGCAACCCCCGCACCAGGTGACCGAGATCAACGGCATGGTGGCGGATGACATCGGCATCGGCTACTACGGCAACGGCCCGGAGCCGGCCCTGACCCTGGCGGATTACCACAAGCGGCTGCAGGAGATCTGCGGAACCGAGGTTTCCGAATGCCTGAAGCTTTATCCCGCGCCCGACAGCCAGCAGGCCGCCGTAGCGCTGCGCACCGCTTTGCAGGACCGCGCCCGCGTTTCGCTCTACAAATGGGCCGCGGAACAGACTCACCTGAGCCCGCAGGTTTACACCTACTACTTCAATCGCAAAATTCCCTGGCCCCAGCATCCCGAATATCGCGTGTTCCACTCTTCCGGGCTGCCTTATGTCTTCGACAATCTCGATCTGATGGACCGCCCCTGGCAGGCGGTGGACCACCGCGTGGCGCGTGAAATGTCCGACTACTGGACCGACTTCGCCAAAACCGGCACCCCCAATGGCCACGGGCTGCCTGACTGGCCCGCCGTCCAGGCAGGCAAGCTGACCATCATGGAGCTCGGGGCCCGCATGGAGCCCATACCGCTGGCCGCTCCGGCCCGACGGCAGTTCTGGATGGAGTATCTCAAAAAGCCTCTGGGCTTTTAGCGGAGCTGGTCACCCGAACCCGAAGACCGCCAATCCGTGCGAATCCTGAGAACGCCTGACACCGAACACAAAACTTTGGATGTCGCGCTGTCGGTTGCCGTGCCGGCCACGCGGCGAGCGCGAAGATGAAATCACGGTCGCGCCGAACTCGGGGCTTGCGAAATTTTGCACCCCTTGCTTGTAACGGCGCTCTATGGGCGCCGGATTTCGCTTGAAGACAAACCGGCGGTCATAGACCGCTGCGGCAACCACGCGGCTGGCTGCTTAATTTTGCGGTGGCGGCGGGGGCGGCGGCGATGGAAGATCCTTTGATGACGGTGGTGGTGGTGATGGAGGTGCGGGCGGCGGGGGAGGCGGCTTGAGTTCCTTGAGTTTCATTTGCGCCTTCTCCCGTTCCTTCCGGGCCTGCTGCAGGGCCGCCTGCGCCTGCTTCATGGCCTCGTCAACCTTCTTTTGAATCTCAGCCTTGTTCAGTTTTTCAGCGGCGTGCCGGGCGATCCTGGCCTGCTTCAGGGCTTCATCAACCTGCCGCTGGATTTCGGCTTCATCGATTTTAGGCGCAACGATTTTCGCCATCTTCAGTTGCTTCATCGCCGCGTCGACCTGCTGCTGGATTTTTGCCTGGTTGACCTTTGAAGCCACTTGCTGGGCGATCCTGGCCCGCTTCAGGGCTTCATCAACCTGCCGCCGAATTTCGGCTTCGTCGATTTTAGGCGCAACGATTTTCGCCATCTTCAACTGCTTCATCGCCGCGTCAACCTGCTTCTGGATTTCCGCCTGGTTGATCCTGATGGACAAGCCGGTGTTTTTTGCTGTTTCCGGCTTGCTCCGTTGGGACTGGGCTGTTGGAACGTGGGGACGCTTCTTCCCGCCCGCCTTCTCGAGTTGGCCGTTGACGCTGGCCTGGCCTTCCTCGGACTGCGTCAGTCCAGTACCCCGAGACGACGATGTTGCGTTTTCAGCGCCGCTTTCGGATGAAGCTGCCGCTGAAGAGACTTCCGGGGCCGCGGCCTGCGGCGCGGAGGTTTTGAGCGGAAAAGCCCAGACCAAAGTGACTCCCGCGGTCAACAAGACCACGGCAGCCGTTGAAATCGAGACCGCCAGTCTTTTGCGTGACATGTGCGCCTCCTTCATCATCAGCGCCACCCGCTCGGCCAGCTGGCTTTCGCGCAGGAACAATGGAGCGGGCAGGCTTTCGGCCAGCCGCTTCTGCCCTGCCATTTCGAGCAAGGCTTTCAGATAGGGCCGCCGCGCTTGACTGCGGCGGACGGCTTCCGCATCCACCGCCTGCTCGCGGCTGAGACGGGCGCTGCGCACGACCCACCAGAGCGGAATGTGAAACCAGAGCAGCGTGAGCACCAGTTCCTCGAACATATTCCACAGCCAGTCGCGGCGCTCCACGTGCAGCAGTTCGTGCAAGGCAATCGCCTTCTGCATCGAAGGTTCCATTTTCAGAAATCGCGTCGGGAAAAGGATCGCCGGATGGAAAAAGCCGAACGTTGCAGGGATCCGAAGCTGGCAAGAGATGAATAGTTCCGGGAATACGGGCACAAGGCGCCGTGCCTCCTCAACCGCTTGCGGCACCTGATCGATCGGTTGCGCCTGACGGCGATACTGCCAAAGCCGGCCGAGACCGAGAGCGATCCATGACGTCCGCAAAAGGACGCCGACGCAAATCAGCAAAAGAACCATATCCGCGAGCGAAGGGCCTGACGGCGCAGCCGTTGCGGACGCAGCGAAAGCGGCATTGCCGATCACCGAACCGGAAGTTTGCAGAATTTCTGGCCGCCACGGTTGAAGCAGCGGCAGGAAGACGCAGATCGCCAGCAAGGCATGCCAGTAAGCAAGGCGCACCCGCGGCACGCGCAGGCGCAGCAACCTCGCCATGATGACTCCCACACCGACAAGCGCGGCGACCTGAATGCTGTAGGCCACGAGGTCCCGGAACCACAACGGATGATAGCTCATTGGCCCTCCTCGAACATGCGCGCGATTTCCTTGAGCTCTTTTTCAGACAGCCGGTGGTCCTTGACCAAGTGGACGACCAGAGGCTCGGCCGAGCCGTTGAAGACGCGGTTCACAAAATCCTGCACCATGGCCCGAATGATCTGCGCTTTGGGGCGTGCCGACTGGTAGACGTACGCGCGGCCCTCCGCCGGGCGCCTCTTCAGATAAGCCTTTTGCTCGAGGATGTTCATCATTGTCATGACGGTGGTGTAAGCGATGGGGCGGCGCTCACGCAGCTTTTCATAAACTTCTCGCACCGTAGCCTGGCGCAGGTCCCAGACCACTTTCATGATTTCGAGTTCCTGTTCGGTCAAGGTGCGGCTCGCTGTTCTCATGCGATAAAGGTAGTACTAATTATTTAGTATTGTCAAGAGGATTTTTTGCGCAAATGGGCGCAGACTTCGCTTGACACCTCTCAGCCGTCCGGCCCCCGATGGACACCCCAGCTCGCGGGAGCGGGCTGGCACATCTGACCTGCCCCGCTGGCAGAAGGTTTAGCCGGAGCTGGTCCGGCGGCTGGAACGAGACTTGGCCGGGTTACTGAAGTTCCTCCATTTTCCGCGGCGACTGTGGCGCAAGCTGCGCACCGCTAACGCCATCGAGCGCTGCTTCGTGGAGATCCGGCGCCACACGCAGCCCATGTTCCGCTTCCTCAATGTGGCCAGCATCGCCCGGATCATCGACCCCACCTTTAACGGCCACAACAGACGGCAGGAGCGGCGAAACCGTACCCACGCAGGAATTTGCTGTAGGGAATTTGCTTGACACCGAGCGGCTACTGTGCTAGTCTAGTTGTCAGTCTGTCTGGTGGTTTGCGCCTGCCGGTCAGAGTGTTTAGTGGAGAGGCCGGCAAGGTTGGTAACTGTAACATTTGAAAAGGCTGAATGGCGGACCCAAGAAGCGATGTTTTACAGCTTTGAAATGATGTAAGCAACTGAAACCACAGGCAATAGCCTGTCTTTGCCCGCAAATTGCGCGTGGGACAAAAAGAATTCTTTTTTTCAAAAACGAACCGGAGAAGTTGTTGAAAACAAATGATCGGCCTGAAAAACGAACCGAAAAAGCGGGCAAACGAACCGAAAACGAAGCTACCGAAGTTGTTGAAAACACTAGAGTGCATAAAAAACGAACCGGAACGAACCGAAAACGAACCTAAGAATAAGGAGAGCGTTTAGCTAGCCTATTTTGCGTGATGCTCCTTCGATCTGTCCTCGTTTGACGCGCCCAGTCTGTTCATATGCGCCGGCTGCCGGTTGGCAGCGGCCGGGGCGGCATGCAGCTGCAAAGAACCCGCGAAACAAAAACGAGTATGGCAAGGGCTATCCCGAGCGCGCGGCCCTGGCAGGACCTGCCCTGACAGTCCCGCAATCATAGACGGCAGCTACAGGAGACTTCGTCGGTGCTTTGACACAACGCCTTTGGTGTGTGAAGATATCGGCGGAGAAATACCTTGAAACAGGACAAAATTCAACGTTATGTCGTAGCGGGGGTTCTGCTGCTGCTGGTGGTTGCGCCTTTGCTGTCGGGTGGCATCAACCTGCTGGTGGACTGGCTGTGGTTCGGAACCCAGGGTTATCGCGTCATTTATAAAAACATCCTTTTTGCCCAGATCGACCTGAGTGGTCTGGGCGGTATCGGTTTCATCATTTTGGTTGGAGCCAACGTTCTGGTGGCGCGGGCGCTCTCCGAACGTTATGGCTACCACGTCTATCGCGGCACCATCGAATTGCCGGGGTTTGACCGTTTTGCGGAGGCCTTCCGCTGGATTATCTGGCTGGTCGTGCTGCTGGTGGGTTACGCCGTGGGGCAGTGGGCATCCTTCCACTGGCCGGATTATTTGCTGGCCAAAAACTCTGTTCCCGTGCACGTGGCCGACCCGATCTTCCACATCGATTTGGGCTTTTACCTGTTCCACCTTGATTTCCACTGGTTCCTCTATCACCTGGGACTGGTGATTGTGATTTTTTGCCTGTTGACTGCGGTGGTCGTCTACCTGCTGGAAGGCGGGGTCTGGGTAACCCCCAAAGGACCGAATGTCGCACCTGCGGCACGCACGCACCTGCTGGTTCTGGGCGCGTTACTGTTCGGGCTGCTGGCTTACCGCGCGCGGCTTGCCATGTACAACCTGCTTTATTCATCCCGCGGCCTGATCTATGGCGCGGGATATGCAGATGTCCATGCCACCTTGCCCGTGCTCAAAATCATGCTGGTGCTTTGCGGGATTACGGCGCTGACCTTGATCTTCGGGGCCGTTCGGGGGCGGATGCGGCCAGCCATTTACAGCGGATTGGCTCTGGTTGTGGTAGGGATCCTCGGCGTCAATGTCTACCCTACTATCATCCAGCACTTCATCGTGACCCCGGACGAGTTCCGCACGGAGAAGCCGTATATTATCAACGCCATCAAGTTCACCCGGCAGGCTTACGGCCTCGACCATTTCACGGAATTCCATTTTACGCCCTCGAACGATCTCACCCCCCAGGACGCAGAGGCCAACGCCGCCACCATGCAGAACATTCGCTTGTGGGACCACCGGCCGCTCCTGACGACTTACAATCAGCTCCAGTCCATCCGCACGTATTACGATTTTCAGGCGGTGCAGAGCGACCGTTACTGGATTGACGGCACATACCGCCAGGTGCTGCTCTCGCCCAGGGAACTGTTGACCTCCAGCCTGCCCAGCCAAACCTGGGTAAACGACCACTTGGTTTACACGCACGGCTATGGCTTGTGCATGAGCCCGGTGGCCGAATACACGCCGGACGGCATGCCTACTTTCCTCATCAAGAATTTCCCTCCAGAGTCTTCCGCCCCATCCCTCAAAATCACCCGGCCGCAGATTTACTACGGCGAGGCGGACAACGGTTATTGCATCGTGAAGACGAAGGAGCCCAATTTTGATTATCCCGCCGGCAACCGGGACGTCTACACCACCTACACCGGCGACGGCGGCATTCGGGTGGACAATATCTGGCGGCGCCTGCTTTTCACGCTGAAGTTCGCTCAGAAGAACATCCTGTTCTCCACCGACATTGGCAATTCGAGCCGCATCATGATTTACCGCCAGGTTCTCGAGCGGGCCCAGCGTCTGACGCCTTTTCTCCAGTTCGATCCCCACCCCTACATGGTGATCGCTAAAAACGGATCGCTTTATTGGATTCTCGATGGCTATACCATCTCGAGCCGATATCCTTACTCCGATCCGACCAGTGGCATGGGGAACTATATCCGCAATTCTGTAAAAGTCACCGTCAGCGCCTACACGGGCAAGGTTACATATTACGTCGCCGACCCCAGCGATCCGCTGATCCAGGTCTATTCGCGGATGTTCCCCGGCGTTTTTCACCCGCTCAGCGATATGCCCGCGGACCTTCGAGCACACATTCGTTATCCCGAAGAATATTTCGAGGTTCAGGCGGCCAAATATGCGGTGTTCCACATGACGGACCCGCGGGTCTTCTACAACAAAGAGGACGTTTGGGTGGTGGCCAGCTCGAACGCGAGCGGCGCCAGCACGCCGATGTTACCCTACTACACCATTTTGAAGCTCGCGGGCGTCAGCAAGAAGGAAGAGTTCGTCTTGATGATCCCCTTCACGCCGGCCCGCAAGCAAAACATGATCGCCTGGATGGCCGCCCGCTGCGATGCCCCGCACTACGGCCAGGTGGTCGTTTACATCTTTCCCAAGAGGGAACTGGTGTATGGCCCGCAGCAAATCGAGTCGCGGATTGACCAGAACCCGAACATCTCCGCCCAACTCAGCTTGTGGAATCAGGGCGGATCCCGCGTGATTCGCGGCTTGCAACTCGTAATTCCGGTCAGAAATTCCCTTCTTTACGTCGAACCGCTCTACTTGACGGCGGAGGCCGCCGGCGGCCTGCCGCAATTGAGCAAGGTCATCGTGGCCTACGGCGACCAGGTGGTCATGCAGGATACGCTCGACGACGCACTCAGCCAGATCTTCGGCACCACCATCTCCACCCAACTGGCCCAGGCGTTGCCCACCATGAAACCTAATGTTAAGGGAGAAAAACTGGTACATGTAAAGGGACAGAAGACCTCGGCTGTGGCCCTTACGCCTGCGGCCGCGGCCAATCTCCAGCAGTTCAAGGCCTTGACCCGGCAGGCCAACCAGCAATACCAGCAAGCTTTGAAGCTGCTGAAACAGGGCGACTTTGCCGGCTACGGCAACCAGATCAAGAAACTCGGCGAAACGCTCAACCAGCTTGCCAGCCAGTCGCAATAACGGCTGGACTCAGGGAAAGGGCACGGATTCAACCGTGCAGCGAGGCAGACGGCAAGAAAAAACCTTGCGAGGCCGGGTTGGTTGACACATCTGGAAGTCGTGCCCTCTCGCACATTCCGGTGCTGAGGACAGCGCCGCTGCAGAAGAGTTTTTTTTCAGGATGAACGGGACGCCAGCAGGCTGCAGGCTTGTTGGGCGGAGGCGGGGTTCATCGCCTGGCTGCCGCGGTCGATGTGGCGAATTACCCCCTCGGCGTCAATCACGAAGGTGGTTCGCCTGGCCACGCGCAGGAAATTGAGCACGCCGTACTGCCGCAAAACCTTCTTTTCCGTATCGCATAGCAGGGGGAAAGCAAGGCCCAGCTTCTCCGCAAAGCGGCGGTTGGCTTCCGCCTTGTTGATGCTGATCCCCAGAATCTGAGCGCCCATCCGTTCAAACTCGGCAAGACCATCCTGGTATGCCGCCAGTTCCTGCGCTCAGCCCGGCGTGTTGGCATAGACATAAAAAGCCAGAACCACACTGTTCTTCCCCCGGAAATCGCCAAGCCGGATGCACCGGCCCGTGTGGTCGGGCAGGTCAAAATCCGGCGCCGGGTCTCCGATGTTCAGTGCCATCCTGGCTTTCTCAAATGAATCCTCCGCCACGCCGCCGGCGGATCAGGGCAGATTTTTCTTCTGGCGCTCCATTTCTTTGTGCGCCATCAGGTTGCAGGCCTCAACTGCGCTGCTGGGATTAAGGGCAGCGCTGTTCCTGTCAATGTGCGTAATGATGCCCTGCTTGTTCACCACAAAAGTGGTTCGGTCGGCAAACCCATGCTTTACATTGAGGATGCCGTATCGTTTGGAAACCTTGCGGAAGAAATCACTGAGCAACGGGAAA
>JBJKQK010000181.1:0-15075 GCA_046705285.1 Terriglobia bacterium | reverse complement strand
TGGAACTGGTAACAATTCATGATGTTGGCTCGGAGGTAAGCCTCCACCACTACGAGCAACTCGAAGCAGGAAATGTCCTGTTCATGGACTGCATCCCGATGGATTTTTCGCAAGAGGACTACGATTTCCTGATGAGCCAGCGCCAGACGGAAGCGGCCTATCGCAAGAACATTGCCTACCGGCCCTCACAGGACATGCTGACGGGCGTGGCGCGCGGCAGCGACGGGGAACGGCTGCGGCGGCTGATGCGCGGTTTCTCCCGGCAGTCTGTTCAGTTGCTCTCGCGCCTCCTCGCGCGATACGCGGCGGGATGGAAGACCGATTATGCGAGTTTGCGCCCGTTTGAGGAAGAAGGCCGCGCCCTTTCGCTCCACGCACGTAACGATCTGCTCCACTTTGACGCTTTTCCCACGCGTCCGACGCACGGTGATCGCATCATGCGATTTTTCATCAACCTTCACCCCAGCCGCCCCCGTGTCTGGCTTACCGCGGATGGCTTCGAGGCGCTGGCCGGACGTTTTGCGGAAGACGCCGGGTTGCTCAAGATGGGTCGCCGTGCAGCCTCACCGGTAAGCCGGGGAATGGCCAGGCTAGGACGCCTTGCCCATTTGCCGCAGGCTCGCCGCTCCCCTTACGATGTGATCATGCACCACTTTCATAACTATCTGAAGGAAAACGAGCCCTTCCAGAAGAGTTGCGCCAGGCAGCGCTGGGAGTTCCCGCCGCGGTCGAGCTGGATTGTATTTACTGACGCGGTCAGTCATGCGGTGCTTTCCGGACAGATGGCGATGGAGCAGACCATCATTGTTCCGCGCCGCCTGATGTTACATCCTGAGCAGGCGCCAGCGAGCGTCCTTGAACGGCTTGCAGGTGTGCCCCTCACGTGGCAGCAGTGACGTTTTTTCATCCAGCAGTTGCGGAACAACTTTTTCAGGCCTGCCTGGGTGGTCAACAGGCCTGCACGGAGTTCTTTTTCAGCAGCAGATTCGGAGTCGCCGGCCCAGGCCGCCGATAGGACGATTCAGGAGAACGCCTTGAAACACGCCCGGCAAATTCCGGTTGTCATGCTTGCCTGCGGATTGGCTGTCTGGGGCTGGGCTTGTTCCAGCGCGATCAGCCAGAAGCCCGCTCAAAAGTCTGTCGGGACAGGGCAGACGGAAAAGCTTCCCGATGTCTGGAGATCCTTGACTACCGGGAATGAATATTTCGTCAGGACAGACAAAAGCCACCTTTATGCGCAGTGGGTCAATCTTCCGCCCGTCGCGGCACAGCACGGCGCGTACATCCACACGGTGTGCAAGGTGGAAGGGTCAAAGTGGGTCGGGACGTCGGCGATTTACATGCCGTGCGCAGTTGGAGAAGGAAAGAGCGAGAAGATCGGCAACACCTGCCACCTGACCCTCAGGATTGAAATCGATTCCGTCAGCAAAGATCGCATCACGGGTCGTGGGCAGACCCTCAAACGATTTAGTTGCACCGCATGCAATGTGATTGAAACCGGATGGGCGAATTTCGAGTGGGTTCCAGCGAGTTAGCTGGATGTTATCTCGACTTTGCTTGATTGATTTCTTCGATTAACGGAGGAACGACCTCGAAAAGATCAGCGGCAATTCCATAAGTTGCGATTTCAAAAATCGGCGCCTCACGATCCTTATTGATGGCGACCACGGTTCGAGAGCCTTTCATTCCCACCTGGTGCTGAATCGCGCCTGAAATGCCCAGGGCAATGTAAAGCTTGGGAGCCACCGTCTGGCCGGAACTGCCGATCTGCCGGTCCATGGGCAGCCAACCGCTGTCGCAGACGGGCCGGGAGGCACCCAGTTCCGCCCCCATTGCTTCGGCGAGTTTCCGGGCCAGTTCGAGGTTTTCAGGTTTCTTGATGCCGCGACCGACAGCTACGATGATTTCAGCCTGGCTCAAGTCGACGGCCTGTTGCGCTTCCCGGAACCTTTCGCCGGGTCTGGTGCGGATGGCTTCCGGCGGAATGGAGATATCCACTGCCGTGATCTTTGCCGGCGTTGAACCTCGCTGGACGGAATCTTCCCGAAACGCTCCTGCCTGGAACGAAACAAAATACGGCGGCTCGCCCGAGAATTCCACATCAGCCAGGAACTTACCTTGAAAAACCTGCCGGACAAAAACCGTCCGCTCACCATCGCGGCGATAGCCGAGCGCGTCTCCAATCAGCGCGCGGTCAAGCGAAGCGGCAAGCTTTGGAGCAAAGTCCCGAACCTGGTAAGTGTGGCTGAACACGACAAAGCGAGGCAGGCGTTTCTTGATCACCTGCTGGAGGGCCTGGGTGTAACCGTCCGCTGTGTACTCAGCGAGTTGCGCGGATTCGACGGTCTGCACTTCCTGGAGGTCGGCGCCGGCCAGTTCTGCTGCGAGCGAGGCGATGTTTTCTCCAGGGATTACAGCGACGCATCGCGCACCCAAATCCCTGGCAAGCTGCTGCCCCCCGGCTATTGCTTCCCAGGCTGGTCGGCCAAGCTTGCCTTCCTGAAGCTCTACGTAAACGAGAATTTCATCAGCCACTATCGATTGTTCTCCCTGGAGCATTTTGTACAAACGGTCATATATGAACCAAGCGAAGTTCCTTCAGAGGTTTTATGAATGTGGTCTCCTAATGTTTCTATTCGTGCCGCCTCGCTAGAAAACTCTTGCGTCGTTCTTCAACTTATCAACCAGTCGCGCGGCAATTTCCTTAGGGCTGCCTTCAATAAACTCAGCATGCCCCTTTTTCTGCGGGACATAGACTCGGGAAACGGCCTGCAACGGTTTGAGAGCATCAGGATTCAGCCCCAGGTCCCGGGCGGTCAGCTTCTGGAGGGGCTTGTTTTTCGCCGCCATGATCCCTTTCAAGGTGGCGTAACGAGGCTTGTTGATTCCCGACTGAATGGTCAGCACGGCCGGCAGTGGCATTTCTATCCACTGGAACCATCCTCCCTCGAGTTCGCGTTTCACTTTCAGGTGATCGCCTTCAGCTTGAATTTCCATGATGATGGTTGAATGCGGCAGACCCAGCATTTCCGCAAGGATAACTCCTGTCTGCGCGAATCCAAAGTCGTCTGACTGAAGGCCGGTCAATACCAGATCAGGGCTTTCCCTGCGGAGGGCGGCGGCCAGCACTCTGGCGGTTCCGTGCGCATCGAGGCCGGCAAAAATCGCGTCCTCAAGGTGCAACGCCCGGTCGGCTCCTTTTGCCAGGGCCTTCTTGATGGTTTCCGTAGCGCCGGCGGGCCCTAGAGTGCAGACAACCAATTCGCCGCTCTGTTCTTCTTTCAGTCTCAATCCCTCTTCAAGAGCGTAAGAATCAGGCTCGTTCATTTCAAAGCCGATGTCGGTTTCGTTGATCCACGTGGAGGTGGCATTCAGCTTGAGGATGGCGTCCCGGGACGGAACCTGCTTGAGACAGACAATGATTTTCACTTGGGACATTTCCTTCGGGAGAAGAACTCAACGCGGCAAGAGCCTGTTTGCGCTAATCTTCAAACCGCTTGAAGAGCAAAGCCGCGTTGGTACCGCCGAACCCGAATGAGTTCGAGAGGACGTAGTTGATGTTCGTCCGGCGAGCCTGATTTGGAACATAGTCCAGATCGCATTCAGGGTCGGGGTTTTCGTAATTGATCGTTGGAGGAATGATCTGATCTCTCAGAACAAGCGTTGCGATGCCTGCCTCGAGTCCTCCTGCTCCTCCCAGCAGATGGCCGGTCATGGACTTGGTTGAACTGATCGGCAATTTCCTGGCCCTTTCGCCAAAGACCTGCTTGATGGCCTTGGTTTCCAGCTTGTCGTTGTAAGGAGTGGACGTTCCATGGGCGTTGATGTAATTCACCTGCTCGGGTAGCACCTTGGCGTCCCCAAGAGCATTCTGCATCACGCGGATAGCACCTCCCGCATCCTCCGCCGGCTGGGTGATATGATAAGCGTCACCGGACATCCCATATCCAACAATCTCGCCCAGGACCTTGGCCCCGCGCTTTACCGCAAAGCCCAATTCCTCAAGGATCAGGATGCCTGCTCCTTCCCCAATAACAAAACCGTCCCGGTCGCGGTCAAACGGCCGGCTCGCCTTGTCGGGATCGTCGTTGCGGGTGGATAGGGCTCGCATGGAAGCAAATCCGCCCACGCCCATCGGGGTGATCGCAGCTTCGGCGCCGCCACAAATCATGACGTCCGCATCACAATGCTGGATCAAACGGTAGGAATCTCCCACAGCATGCGCGCTTGACGAACAGGCTGTGCATGTAGCGGAATTGGGACCCTTTGCACCCCAACGGATGGAAACGAATCCGGAGGCAAGATTGACGATCGAGGCCGGAATGAAGAAAGGAGATATCCTTCGCGGACCACCATTCATGAGCGCCGTGTGCTCGCGCTCGATCACGTCGAATCCCCCGATTCCGGAACCAATGTAGACTCCGGTCCGTTCCGCAAATTCCGGGGCCATCTTCAGTCCCGCCTGCTGCATGGCAAACTCTGCAGCGGCCATGGCGAACTGAATGAAAAGCCCCATCTTCTTTACCTCTTTCTTTTCGACGAAAAGAAGCGGATCGAATCCTTTGACTTCTGCGGCGAAAGTGACAGGGAATCCTGTGGTGTCGAAATGAGTGATGGGTGCAGCCCCACTCTGCCCTGCGAGCAGGTTCTGCCACGATTCCTCGGTTCCCACCCCCAGCGCGCTAACCAGGCCGACTCCTGTCACTACCACTCTTCGCGCCAAGATCTGTCCTCCTGTGGGCCTAGGCCGTCAGTTCTTCGCTGGTTTTATATGGGCTTGGATGTAGTCGACGGCATCCTTGACGGTCTGGATCTTTTCAGCGTCCTCGTCGGGAATCTCGATTTCGAATTTCTCCTCGAATGCCATCACCAACTCCACGATATCCAGCGAATCGGCCCCCAGGTCGTCAACAAAGTGCGCCGTGGGTGTAACCTCTGCTTCATCGACTCCAAGCTGCTCAACAATAATCTGCTTAACCTCTTCTTCAGGCGAAGCCATTTATCTATCCTCCTCACCCTTCATGGGGTTGGCTATTCTAACTTTGGACTGCGGGGGCGTCAAGGTTTCCCTTTTCCGCAATCCTACCGCAGCGGTGCAACGTTTGGTGGCAAGTACCTTCTGCCCCGATACTGAACCAGCAATTTTCCTTCCCTCTCAACTGAGCCCCGGTCACGGTTACGCCATGTACATGCCACCGTTGACACTGAGTACGTGGCCTGTAATATAACCCGCTTCCTCTGAGGCGAGAAATTTAATCGCGTGAGCCACGTCGCGGTCGGTCCCCATCCTGCCAACGGGGATGATGGCCAGCATCTTCTCGCGGACATCTTCCGGAAGTTTTTCCGTCATGGCGGTCGCAATAAAGCCCGGCGCGACTGCATTTACCGTGATGTTCCTTCGGGCGACTTCGGTTGCCACGGCTTTTGTCAGCCCGATCAAGCCCGCTTTAGACGCGATGTAATTGGCCTGGCCGGCATTTCCTGCCTGGGCAACCACCGAAGCCAGATTCACAATGCGACCGTAACGCTGCCGGACCATGCCTGGGAGCACTTCCTTGATACAATTGTAGGCGCCATACAGGTTTATTCGCAAGACAGCATCCCAATCTTCAGCTTTCATCCGCATCAGCAAATTATCCCGCACCACGCCGGCGTTGTTCACCAGAATGTCGATTTTTTTCCATGCTTCCGTGACTTTACTGATTCCAGCCTTTACTGAATCTGCGCTGGAGACGTCAAGATCCAGAACCATCGCTTTTCGGCCGATTGCCTCAATTTCTCGTCCCACCGCCTCGAGTTTTTGAACATTGAGGTCAGCCACGGCAACGTCCGCGCCAGCTTCCGCAAGGACCAACGCGCATGCCCGTCCGATGCCCTGCGCGCCTCCCGTAACTACGGCAATGCGTCCTTCTAAATTCATGAGCAAGCTCCAAACCGGAATTGACCGCGCGGCTGCACCATTGCAGCCTGCCGGGCCTTTGGCTGTCACTGCGGCTGCAATGCCCCAGCCACTTCCTCCAGCGAGGCCAGATCGTTTACCGGCCACGCTTTGGCTTCGCGGTCGATTTGCCTCATCAGCCCGGAAAGCACCTTTCCTGGGCCGGCCTCGATAAAGAGTCCCACGTCTGCCCGGCGCAAAACCCGCATAGAATCCGTCCACCTGACCGGGGACGTCACCTGCCGCTTCAGTCCGTCGCGTACCGCCTCGGCGGAACGGACAATGGCCGCGTCCGCATTGCTGACCAACGGAACCACTGGTCCGCGAATCGTCACCTTGTCAAGGTCGTTCACCAGCCGCTCCGCAGCGGGCTTCATCAGACTGCAGTGGAAAGGGGCGCTGACGTTGAGCATGATGGCACGCTTGGCGCCGCGGGACTTCGCAAGTTCCACAGCTCTTTCGACCGCGCTTCGATGCCCGGCGATCACAATCTGCGCCGGGGAATTCAAATTGGCCGGAGAAACCACTTCTTTCCCTGCCGCCTCAGTGCAAATTTCCTCGACTGCTCCGCCGTCCAGCCCCAGCAGGGCCGCCATTGCTCCCTCTCCCACCGGAACGGCTTCCTGCATATATTCGCCACGCTTGCGGACCAGACGCAGCGCATCGGCCAATCCAAGCGAGCCAGCGGTGACCAAAGCCGAATACTCACCCAGGCTGTGCCCGGCAACGTAATCCGGTCGAATCCCCTTTTCCTCCAGAACTCTTGCTGCCGCAACCGAAACTGCAAGGATGGCAGGCTGGGTGTTGGCTGTCAATTGCAATTCCTCAGCCGGGCCTTCAAAGCACAGCTTTGAGAGCGCAAATCCCAGCGCCGAATCAGCCTCTTCAAAAACACTTCGGGCAGAGGTGAATTGCTCCGCCAGCTCACGGCCCATCCCGGGCGCCTGCGAGCCTTGTCCCGGGAAAAGAAACGCTAGTTTAGTCAACAGGCGATCTCCAAGAATGTGTTGAACCGGGATTGAGCTGAGGGTTTGTACGGCCCCTATTCGGGATCATCCCCCTTCCCCCTACCAGCGTATCAGTACCGAGCCCCAGGTTACTCCCGCCCCGAACGCGGACATCAACACCAAATCACCTTTCTTGATCCGGCCGCTCCGCACACACTCATCCAGGCAGATGGGAATCGAAGCTGATGAAGTGTTACCCACGCGATTAATGTTGGAGTAGACTTTCTCAGTGGGCAGTCCCAACCGTTCCCGGACAGCCTCCGTGATGCGCAGGTTGGCCTGATGCGGTATGAATAAGTCGATCTGGTCAGGCTGTACATTGGCCTGCTCAATGACCCGGCGGGAAACTTCTTCCAGGCTGCGCACCGCAACCTTGAACAGTTCGTTTCCTCGCATCTTGATGTAGTGCTCGCGCGCCTGGACCGTCTCGCAACTGGCTGGCCGGGCCGTTCCCCCTGCGGGGATGTAGAGATGGTCGGCATAAGTTCCGTTCGTGTGGATCTCAGATGCGAGAATACCTGATGATGAGTTCACACGGCCAAGGACGCCGGCTGCAACGCCGTCGCCGAAAATCACGCAGGTAGCACGATCCTGGTAATCAAGATACCGCGAAAGCAACTCGGCGCCGATCACCAGTGCATACTGTGACTTCCCCGTTTTGACGAATTGGTCCACGACAGTCAGGCCAAAAAGAAAACCCGAGCAGGCAGCCGCCAGGTCAAATGCACAGCAGCTTCCTGCACCCAGCTCACGCTGGATGATGGATGCCGTGGCTGGCAGCGGCATATCGGGAGAGATGGTTGAGCAGATGATAAGGTCCAATTGCTCCGGGGAGATTCCGGCCATTTCCAGGGCTTTTCGTGCGGCCCGGACGGACAGCGTTGAAGTGGTCTCGTTCGGAGCGGCCTGCCGTCTTTCCTTGATGCCGGTTCGTTCCGTGATCCATTTGTCGGACGTGTCGACCATTCTTTCGAGGTCGAAATTAGTAATCACCTTCTCAGGCAGAGCTGAACCCGTGCCCAAGATGCCGGTCGCAACCATTATGACTCCTGAAATGCGCTTTAATTCTTGCTGAGCGAAGCCAAAGCGAGTTCGCGCTCGATTTTCTCGTTTACGCGCCCTTCGGAAAATTCCGCTGCCACGCGAATTGCGTTCTTGATAGCGTTGGCGTTTGAACCGCCATGGCAGATGATGCAAACTCCCTTAACGCCAAGGAGCGGAGCCCCGCCGTATTCGGAGTAATCCAGCCTCTTTTTCATCCGGTCGAACGCCTTTCGCGAAAGCAGGTAGCCCATCTTGGACGAAAATGTACTCGCCAGAGACTCCTTCAACAGGCTCGAAACCGTATCGACAATCCCCTCGCTGATTTTCAATGCAACGTTACCAATAAATCCGTCAGCCACAATCACGTCTACGCGTCCGTTAAAGAGGTCGCGGCCCTCGACATTGCCGACGAAATTCAGGTTCAACTCATTCAGGCGCGCTAGAACTTCTCGTGTAACCTCATTGCCCTTATGCGGTTCCGAACCATTTGAGAGCAGTCCTACCCGCGGCCTCTCAACTCCAAAAATGACTCGGTAATAAATCTCGCCCATCACCGCGAATTGTTCCAAGTGCAGGGGCTTGCAATCCACATTGGCGCCGACATCCAGCAGGACGGAGGCCTTCCCATTTTGGGAAGAGGGAAAAACCTGGGCCAGCGCAGGCCGGTCCACGCCTTCCAGCGGGCCCAGTAGGATTTTGGCGGTGGTCATCACGGCGCCGGTATTGCCGGCGCTGATCAATCCATCTGCTTTCCTGTCCCTGACCAGCCGGGCTGCCACGCGGATCGAAGAGTCGCGTTTGCGGCGGAAGGCTTTGGCCCCCTCGTCCTCCATTGTCACGGCTTCCGAAGCGTGAATAACTTCGATCCTGAGGCCTTGTGCGCCTCGCCGGGCCAGTTCTCCATGAAGCACATCCTGGGGGCCTACCAGGATCACCTCGGCATGATGCGCCTGTGCAGCCTGAATTGCCCCTTCGATTTCAGGCAGGGGTGCTGTGTCCGATCCCATCGCATCAACAGCAATCGCACGCATGGTCTAAGAGAGCCACCAGGAAATGATCATTTTCAGTCTTGCCAGGCGACACCTGGATAAAACTTACTCTTAACTAGGCCGCTTCTTTCACCAGAATCGCTTCCCGCCCATTATAGTGACCGCACCGAGGGCAGGCCTGGTGTGGCAACTTCGATTCATGACAGTTTGGGCACTCAGAAAGCGACCGCTGCTTCAGGTGGTCGTGTGCACGACGCCGGTTGCGCCGCGCTCTTGAATGTCGTCGTTTCGGGTTTGCCATCTCACAATTTCCTTCGAATCAAGTTACCTTGCCTTTTCCACAGCAAGGCTGAATTCTCTTCACGTGAGCTACCATCCCGGGCGGCTGGCAACCCACACATCAACCCCCACAAGTCGAATTCGCTCGTTGCCTGACTTACCTTTTCTTCAGGATAGCGAAAGGTGAATCTTCGTGTTCCGGAGAACAACTGCAGTGTTCGATGTTGCGATTTGCTCCGCACACAGGGCAAAGACCCAAGCATTCAGGCTGGCAAATCACTTTCATGGGGACGGAAAGAATCACCTGTTCCCTTACCACATCGGCCAGATTCACACCCTCACCCGAAAAGAAGCCTACCTGCAAATCGTCCTCACGAACTTCGATTTCTTCTTCCCGGCCGATCTCGTCCATCTTCCGGTAGGGCAGATCGAAATCAAGCTCTACAGGGATCTGAACCCGCTCCAGGCACCGGTCGCAGACGGCTTCCAGGCATCCTGAAATGTGCCCGTGAATCCGGATTTCCTCACCTGCCAGCTCCGCCACGCCATTTACTGTCAATGGCCCTATCTGGTGGAACTTGGCCTCGTGATAATCCAGACCGCCAGGGAGATAGGTCTTCGATACCGTTAATCGGTGAAGCTCCAACTCCTGGAGGGTGATAAACACTACATCCTCACTGCTACAAAACTACAATTATATCTTGCAGGCGGTCCCTGTCAAGAAAGGCAGGCGTACCAAGCACTTACTTTCCACCTTCTAACCGGTCGGTAAAGCCCCCTTCATGATCTCCTCCGCCCTCTCCACCACCTGCTCCTTCCTTGTGTCTATTATGCCGCAAAAAGTTTCCCTCTTGAAATTATCGCCGGAGTTGAATACAGTCTCAACTCTTGAGTGAAAAACTTTGACAATCTTGTCGGAGCTGTTCGCCGCGAACTTCCCCGGACGAGTCTCGCTCGCTGGGCGTCGATTTTCTTTAGCCTTTCGGTCCTGACCTATCTCTTTTCCATTGCGATCACGCAGGCTTTCCTGGCCCTTGCCGGGCTTCTCTTTGCCGTGCATCTCCTGCGGAACCGCCCAAACATGGTCTTTCCACCCATCAAGTTGCCCCTGGCCCTCTTTTGCCTCTTTACTGTCAACTCAGTATTTTGGGCCACGAACACTGCAACCGGCTGGTTCGCAGTTCGAAAGCTTGTCTTGTTCTTGATTATCCTGCTGGCAGTGAATCTTATTGCCAGCAGCAGACACCTGCGCTGGCTCTGGCAGGGGCTTTTCATTGAGGCAGCGGTTGTGGGACTGATTGCGGCAGGGCAGTTTTTCCAGCAATACAGGACGGTCCGTGCAGACCATCCACACCACGTTTATTTTTACATGATCGGAACCCGCATTACTGGCTTGATGGGGGACTGGATGAATTTTGGCGGCCAGCAAATGCTGGTGTTTACCTTTCTTGCGGCCTTCCTGCTATTTGCCATGCGGTTCCGGCGCGCCTGGTGGGCAGTTATGGCGGTTATTGCCCTTTCGATTGTCCTCAACTTAACTCGGGGTGTCTGGCTGGGATGCTTTTTTGCATTTGTATACCTGCTGTGGCGCTGGAAGCCCAGATGGGTCCTGGCCCTTCCGATCCTTGCCGTAGTGATCTACCTTTTCGCGCCACGAGTGATTCATGAGCGTTTGTGGCTGGCCCTCCATCCCGAGCGCGACCCGGCCCTGGCGATCCGCTTTCAGATGTGGCACGTCGGTCTGCGCATGATTGAAGCCCATCCCTGGGTTGGGGTTGGTCCGAACAATATTCCCGAAGCGTATGATCTTTATCTTTCCAAAGGAGAGGTCCCCATCGCTGGTTACCACTCGCACCTGCACGACAACTTCATTCAGTTTGCGGCGGAACGCGGTCTTCCGTGTCTGGGGGCGTGGGTCTGGCTAATGGCGGCACTCCTATGGTACATCTGGAAACTTCGCCGGCGGTCCGGCCCGTCCCGGTGGCTGGTTGAGGGTGCTATCGCCGCCTGGATCGCCTTTGTGGTCGAGGGCTTCTTTGAGTTCAATTTCGGAACTTCTCCCGTTCTAATGGTCTTTCTGTTCGTTGTTTCAACCCCCTTCGCCGTTGAACGGATCAGGGCCGTCGAAGACGCGTCAGAGCATGGATTCCTCCATGCGGAATAGGAGTGGGGAAGAGGTGCGACTTTAACCATTGGAGCCCTTTCACTCCACACTCTCACCACTTCGTGCATAATACGGGTTAATCGCCATATCATTCATGTCGGCCAAACATCAAATCTTCCGCAGCTCGGTCGTCGTGGGAGTCTTTTCCTTCCTCGGCAGTCTGACTGGTATCCTTGTGGAAATCAGCATTGCTGCCAACCTCGGGCTCTCGAAAGCTTCGGACACTTTCTACGTTGCCTTCACGGTTCCGTACATCATCACCAATCTCATCTCCGCTACTGGCCAGTTCACGCTGGTCCCCTTTTTCTCCTCGCTGGAGGCGCAGCATCCTGAAGAAGAGGTCTGGCGAGGCATCAGTTATGTGGCCAACATTGTTTTTCTGGGTCTTGGCGGGCTGGCGGCTTTGGGGGCCCTGGCAGCTCCCTGGCTGATTCGAGGAATTGCTCCCGGGTTTACAGCGGGCCAAACTTTGCTGGCCGCACATCTCGCGCGATGGCTGTTCATCATCATCATTCCTGCAGGTTTGGCAGAGATTATACGCTCATACCTCTTCAGTCAGCATTATTTCGCTCTCCCTGCGTCGGCCAATTTTTTCCGCAACGTCACGGTGGTCATCAGCATCCTGTTGGGGTTTCGGCGCTTTCACTATTACAGCATCATCTTTGGATACCTGGCGGGATACTTGGTTCAATTTACAGTTCTGGGCGCCCAGCTTCTGATTTCGTTTCCCGTTCGCTACTCTCTCAGCCTGCGAGGTTCGGGAGAAGCCTTTCGCAATCTCCGCGGGGCTGGACTGGCCCAGATGGCGACCGCATTGTCCTGGCAGGGCTTGGTGATCGTGGAGAGAATCATCGCCTCGTTCCTTCCGCCTGGAACGCTTACCGCGCTTGCTTACGGTCTCAAGATCATGAGCACAATTGCCGAGGTTCTTGCCGGCAGTGCCGGGACGGCTGCCTTGCCGAGGCTTTCAAGGGCCGTGGCGCGGAAAGCGGCGGCCGAGGTTCGCAGCGGATTGCGGGATACGCTGGAAATCAGCCTGGCGCTCGTAGCCCCTTTCATGGTGTTCTGCCTCATGCTTGACCGGAACATCATCCGGCTCGTTTTCGAGCGAGGCCGTTTTACGCCCGAAGCCGTTTCGCTGATGGCGCTGGTCTTTTTCTACTACTGCCTGAGTCTTCTGCCCTTTGCGGCGGTGCGCCTGATGAATTTCTACCTGTTTGCCCGCAACGAAGCAGCATCTTTCCTTCGCCTGGCGGTTTTCCAGTACACTCTGAATATCGGTTTTGACCTGTTCTACGTGGGCATTCTTCATGCAGGCGCCAAAGGGATTCCGCTGGGCATGCTTACGGCAATTGTCTTTGCTTGTGGTCTTGCTTACATCCGGGATCTCGGCAATGTACGGGATGTCATTGACTTGCCTCTTGGTACCTTCGCATTCAAGATCGGTTGTGCAAGCGGCATGGCGGCACTGGCCATCTGGGGGCTGCGTTCGTGGATGGCGCAGCCAACCACGGGGCCGGCCAACTTTTTTTACTTGTGCATTACCTGCGGAGCGGGCGGCATGATCTATCTGTTTGCCCTGATGGGCTTTGGTACGTTGTCACTGTCGCAAATGAGGTTACTGTGGCAGCGCCCAACAGGTGAATGATTCGACATGAAGGTTCATCGAGTCCTCGTCGTTACCAACCTCTGGCCGACGGAAGCTGACCTGGGATACGGCAGCTTTGTCCAGGCACAGATGGAATCGCTGCGGCCGCTCGGAGTGGAGTTTGACACCCTGTTTATTGATGGCCGTGCCTCGCGTTGGAATTACCTGCGGGGCGTTTGCCGGATGCGAGGCTTACTGCGAAGGAAGCGCTATGAACTGATCCATGCTCACTTTGGACTTTCGGGCTGGGTAGCACGCTGCCAGTTGAGCATTCCGGTGGTGGTTTCGTTCATGGGCGACGACGTGCTGGGGCGGCCGCGCCGAGACGGCACGATTACTGCCTATGGAAAGTTCCTGCAGGCTTCGAGCTTCCTGCTGGCGCGGATAGTTTCCGCCTGCATTGTGAAGAGCGCGGAGATGAAGTCGAAGCTCAAACTTGCTTCAGCCCAGGTGATACCTAACGGCGTGGACCTGAATGCCTTTCGCCCACTTGACCGGACCGAAGTTCGCAACGCGTTGGGGCTTGAAGCGGAAAAGAGGTATGTTCTATTCCCTTACGATCCCGCTGAAGAGCGTAAGCGTTATGACCTGGTTGAGGCCGCAGTGGCCGAGGCCCAACTGCAAAATCCAACTATTGAGATTCTCCGCGTTCGCGGTGTTCCACGCGAGCGCATGCCGCTTTACATGAACGCCGCTGATGTGCTGGTGCTGGCTTCCATATTTGAAGGGTCGCCGAACGCGGTAAAGGAGGCGATGGCAGTCAACCTGCCCGTGGTTGCCGTTGATGTGGGGGACGTGCGAGAGGTCATTAGATCAACTGAAGGATGCTTCATCGTTCCGCGTGAAGCCAAGGCGATGGCGGAAAAGATCGTTGAAGTCTGCCGGAAACAGAGCCGAACGAGGGGGGGGGAACAGATCGCCCGGCTGTCAATCGAGAACGTGGCGAAGCAGGTGCTTGCGGTCTATGAAAGTGTGATCACGAGGCAGCCTGATTCCACTGAATGAGCCGACATGGAATGCGAGTGGAAATTTTACTCACTGCGCAAGAGAGAAACAACAATCGCATCAAGGGCGAGTGTGTGTCGGCCTAAAATTCCATAAGCCATGTAATATCAATACGATACAGAAATACCCATTTACTGAGGGAAAATCCCATTTGTCCCATTTCCGGCTCGCCGGGCAATGCGTAGGCTATCATAAAAGCCTAGATCGCGACGCATCGCGGGGAGGCTGGCGCAGAGCTGATCCGCGACCGGCGGTGCAGGCTTCGCAATAGCCGCGGTACGCCGCCCGCCAGCGCCTGATCCCTGGGCCGTTGTCTTGTGGCTCGCGCTCTGGGCTAGCGCCGTTCGGTGCGCCCGGCCGGGTGTTCTGTGGCGGCACGAGCGGGTTCAGAGAGGGGCAGTCCGCGCGCTCCGGCATAGAAGACGATCAGGACGGCAGGCTCATCGCCCGTGACGCCTCGATGAACGACGCCGGCCATTTCGGGCAGGGCCTCGCCGGCGGCAAAGCGCTTTCGGGGGCCGTCGGGTTGCTCAATGGTGAGGCTGCCGGAAAGGACGTAAGCGGCGTTAGGCATGGGATGGGAGTGCCACTTCAAAGCCGAATGCGGAGCGATGGTGATCCTGGCCACGGTGATCTGGGGCTGGCCGGGAGGATATCGCCGATAAGCTGAGCCGTCCCACGCCGAGGTGGACTGGGTGAGGATCTCCAATCTTGAGGAAGGCCGGGGACTACGGTTCGGGACGGCAAGGGCAAGAACAAGCAGCGCCGGAAGTGCCAGAGCCTTGAGCTTCATAATTTCCTCCTCGGTCTGCGGGCGGGGCAGGGTACGTTTCGCGCTGAGACTTTCAGGCTCCGCAGAGATAATGTCCGCAGGGTGCCGCGGATTTCCAGTCTGGAAGAATTATAGCCTGGCGCTGCAGAAAATCCCTCACCCGGCCGCTGGTGCGGCCACCCTCTCCCGGGAGGCGAGGGCTAAGACTCAGTTGGCATAGCTCTTTCGG
>JBJKQK010000180.1:0-15608 GCA_046705285.1 Terriglobia bacterium | reverse complement strand
TTTCAATCACGGAAACGCGGGTTTGAACTCATGGGTCGGGCCCGTCTTCCAGAGGGTTTGCTTTCCAGCTCGCCCAGTCTTTCGCGTCTCCGTCGGGGCAAGCCGTCCCGCCACTGTGCAGGCGGCCTGCCCCATCCCGGCCGTCTCTCCATTTTCATCCTGTGGAGCAAGAAACCTCTTCCGCACGCCTAAAGGGATTGCGTCAGGGATGTGCGTCTCCAGGTGGAAGTTGAGTACAATTCCAAGTCACCGTGCGGCAGGATCTGATCGCCAACGCCCAAGTGGCAGCAGATTGTCGGTGGGGCCCCGTCCTTTGCGGGGATCATTAACAAACGAAGGGCTGATCGTTAAGAAGGATTTTTTGCACACCACGGGAGAAAACAACGACTACGGAGCGGTTCGGGTATTTTGTACGGGATTTGCACGAGACTTTCTGCAGTGACCTGTGAAGCTAAGGTGCGGACACGTGAACTGGAGCTCGGGAAAGAGGATCCATGGCGCCTGGGGGACCGACAGGTGGCGATCGAAAGTTGCGAACGGGACAACACGCTGCTGACTTCTCGGGCCCGCCCAGAGAATTGAAGCGAACCGTCGGAGAGAGATGTGCATACCACTAGGGGCATGCTCTCCCACTTACTTCGTCAGAGGCAAGCACTCAAGTGCGGCCCCAAGCGTTGGCGAATCGAGACAGGAACCAAAAACCAAGCTTGACATCCCGCGTCTCATGATATATCAGAATGAGGGCACGTCGTGCCGGGCACTTACCGCCATTGGCACACGCAAGATCGCAAGCCGCGTAGGCCCATGGGTTAAGGAGATACATAACGATGCTACGAAGGAATTTCATGAGCAGGCTGATTGGAGCGGTTGCCGGCCTATGGGGAGTGGACCGGAAGGCGATCCGCGCTTTTCCCGCCTCTTCGCCTGCAACTGCCGAAAGTTCGCCTGAATTTACATTGCACGCGAAAGGTATCGCGGTAGAGCTGTCGACCAAGGGTGAAATCGTCGGCGTGATTGCCGCCGGGCACAAGATTAGGGTCTCGGGCAAGACGAGTCTAGACGGATGCAACCAAGTCGGCGCCGCAAAGGCGGAAAAATTACCGAGTGGAGGTGTCCAATTCACTCGGACACTGAAAGACAGCGCCACCGGCCGGGAACTCACAGTGGAGGACCGCTTCGAGGCCACGAACGACAGCGTGCGCTGGGAAATCGCCGTGATTTCTGATGGTAACCCGTGGACAACCGAGATCGTGACGGAACTGAATTATCCCGCCAGTCCAGCGACGCGGTTTTGGACGGCGTGGTCTGATCCCGTTTGGTCGGCGTGGTCCGATCCCGACAAGCAGACCGGCGAGTGGCGTGATCCGCTCGTGTTGCAACCGTTTGCCAACGTGTTCTGGACTTATGGGGGAAGGAACACAACCGCCGATCATATCGTGTTGCCGCTGGCAACTGTTGCAGAACCGACGGATGATTACGCGTTGAGTCTCGTGTTCTCGCCGGAGGGAACGCTCCTGCCCGGCTCGCGACTGATCACAGCCCCATCAGGTTCCATCCGGTTTTCGCGCGCGAATTACCGCCTTGGCGGCGGCAAGCCCGTCCGTTTTGAGATGGATTTGATTGCCCACGAGGCAGACTGGCGCGGCGGGTTGCGATGGATGACGGCGCGGTATCCCGAATTCTTCGAGCCGTCTAATACGCGCGCTGATGAGATGGCTGGTTGCGCGGCCTATTCCGGTGACGAAGACCCGATTGATGTTGCGAAATATAAAAAGATGGCCTTCGGGGTCAATTGGAAATTGTGTGACGATTGCCCATACCTCGGCATGTTCATCCCGCCGGTGACGACGGCCGACGAAAGATGGGAGCGCCAGTGGTCTGAAGAACCGGACGCGCCCGACAAACCGCACTGGACAAGCGCTCGTCGGATGAACGATTACGCCAATTACCTGAAAACCAATGGTTTTTATTTGCTGGATTATTTCAATGTGGCCGAGTTCGGAAGGAACATGGCGGGCAGTGATCCGGCTCCAACACCAGGCGTTCCCTTGTGGAAGACCCCGCGCGCCTTCCTCGCTGAGCGCTTTCCCAAGGCGCTGTTAATCAGCGGCCATCCAACCGGTTACGGCGCATGGGTGGTTGATTTCGGCAACCCCGATTATCAGAAATTCCTTTTGGAGCAGGCTGACCGCGACATCCGCTGGCTCCCCGATTCAGCCGGTATCTGCATTGATCGCACGGACTATCTCGCAATGAATAACAGCCATGCCGACGACGGTGTGAGCTGGGTCAAGGGTAAGGCCGTACGCTCGTTGTGCGTTTCGTGGAATAATCTGCTGGCCAAACTCGCCCCGAAAATGCACGCGGCGGGCAAGGTGGTTTTTGCCAGTCCGCTTTACGCACGCCTCGATGTGTACCGTCACGTTGACGGGTTCTTTGACGAGTACGGGTATGACGGCCGAGGGCTCAACAGCAGCGCACTTCTGGGCCTGAGGAAGACTGTCATGACGTGGACCTACAACGAGTCGCTCTTCCGGTCCGAAGCACAGCCACGGCCAACTTGTTCCAATCCCGATGCTTTTTTTCAGCGGCTTTTGCTGATGGGCGCTTATCCGACCGCGCCGTATCCGTGGAACAACCATTGCATCCTCCCAGATATGACCTGGGACGAGTTTTATGCCAAATACAGCCCGCTTTTCGAGCGGGACACCGGACACTTGTGGATAAAAACAGAGAAATTTTACCTTGCTTACGGTCCGCTGCTCGACGCTATTCGAGGCAAGAAATGGGTGCTCTCGCCGCATTGCGTCGAAGTTGTCCGTGGCGCCGCAAAAGCCAACCTGTTCCAAGTTCCCGGCGGCTATGCGATGCCGGTCTGTTTCGGCGGCAAGGCCGAATTCGCGGAGGTGATTATCAGAAACGTTCCGGACCTCGACAACTTGAAATATTCTGTGATTCATCCTGGCTCCGAGAATGCCGTTCCACCCACGACCCTCTTCAGGGACGAGGATGGTGCGACCATGCTGCGAGTCCCGCTCGTGCGCGGCTGCGCTATGGTGACTTTGAGAAGATGAAGACAAGCGAGGGCTGCCCACTCGGCTTGACACACTGTTCAATTTCCTGGGATGTTGACGGGTCAAGTCAGCATATTCTAGAATCGCAAGAAGATTGATATATCACGTGTGCGCCCGAGTAAGAGGAATTTGAGGATATTGCCGTTCCCTTGGAGGCTTTCCCATGTCCATAGCTGCACCTCGACGAAAGCAGGCGGGCTCGCGGAAAGGCTCGTCGGAACCTACCCTGGCCGAAAAGGCATATCATTTAATCCTTGATCAAATTCTGCGAGGGTCCCTTTCTGTCGGCTCTTCTGTCTCGCGCCGCAAGTTGGCGGGGCAATTTGGAATGAGCTTTGTGCCGGTGGCAGAAGCGTTACAGCGTTTGGAACTCGAAGGTCTGGTGGAAAGCCGCCCGCGTGCCGGAACACGCGTTCGAGTGCCAACCGCGGAGGAGGTGCGCGAGCGGTTCGAATTACGCGAGGCGCTCGAATGCCAGTCCGCGCGCCTATGTGCAGAGCGTGTGACCTTTCAAGAAAGTCTGCAACTCAAAAGGTTGGCCGAATACGTTGATACCCTGTTTGCGACGGCAACCACAAAAGGATCGGACAAAGACTTTATTTTCGCTGTGCAGAAGTATCATAACGACCTCCACATGAAAATCGCGGAATGTGCCCGGTCGGAGTCTTTGAGATCTGCAATTGAGAAGAGCCACATACTCACGTTCAACTGGTTCTACGATACAGCGTCGGGCCGGCAAGGTCTCCCTCCCAATTTTCACCAAGGTCTTGTTGCCCGGATTGTGGGAAGGTCGCCCCAGAAAGCAGAGGATGCTATGCGCGCGCATGTTCGGTTCGGCCTGAAAACAGTGGAGCGCGCAATAGACCAACTCCAGACTGAGAGTTGGCGACTGCAACGCCCAAGGGGAACGACGGCAGGGGAAAGGTCGAGGAAGGTTGTGCGACCAGGAGCAGCGGAAGAGTCCTGGACCAGATAGTGCCACTGATTCCTCGAAGGCAGCCTGGCTCGGCAGCGGGAGTAACTTCAAGTAAGCCTTCGGAAGCCTTTCTGCCCGCTGCTTGTGCTACCGAATCGACACTTCCCGTTTGGGTTGTAGTCCTTCGAACCACCTGTGTCACTTCATCCGGGACGTTCATTTCGGCCTGCAATATAAAGCCGTTTCTCCGCAGAGCCTTGATCCCATCCTCACCTTTCATCGCTCTGTCATGGATCCGTCAATCGCTAATCATGGCGCCGGACCCAAGCCAGATCCTGAGCGGTCGCAGCGCCAATCCCGCCGGCACGGCCGGCGGAACTTCCTCAGAAATTAGCTTTCCCACTCTTGATATATCAATGTATCATTTTCTGCTGGCATGTCAGCACCGCCCCAAAGAGGGATTTTGACAGATGGTTGGCACTCGCAGAAAACGCTGTATCTGCTGGATTGACTTCCATAAATGAGGCAGCAGGGTGGCAGAAGGGAGATGGAATGCGAAGGCGTACGTTCATACGCAACTCGGTTATCGGAATCGGTAGTCTTGCCGGGATGTATGGCAACGGCACGAAGGCTGAGGGGGTGGGTCGCAATCAACAGCACCTCGCGGCAGGGCAGTCCAGCGCTTATGGGTTCAGAGAAGCCGAGGAAGAAAGGCAGCTCGTTTGGGGAACCAATGCCGCGGTCCTCAGATCCCCCTGGAGTAGTTCGCCCTCTTTCGATAACCTGCTTGCGGACCATGAGCATACTCTTTCACTGGATCGATTCTATCGCTTTGGTGGTGAAAATCGTCCGGCAACACCGACCGAATGTCGCATTGCTTACAATAGCGACACGCTCTTTGTCGTTTTTCGCTGCGAGGAAAACGACCTGTCTTTCCCCTACGCCAATCTGAATCCGAAATGGTGGCCTGAGGCCAATTGGTATTCGCTGCATGGCTTGCCCTCCGCCGCAAATAACTGGCCACCTTATCCTGATGAAGTAGATTTATTGATTCAGCCCGACGCGGGCAATCCCTCCTATTACCAATTTGCGGCGACACTGCAGGGCTTGAAATTCGGTTGCAACCGTTTATTGAACTCCAATCCTGATATTTCAGCGGATGAAGTTGCGGCCGCTCGCGATTCTTCCATCCGCGTGAGCAAAATCGAGGCGTTTGAGGCGAGGGTTACAAAGGGAACCAATGAATGGACTGTTTTCTTCCTGATACCATGGAAGACGTTAGGCGGGAAGCCAAAATCGCATTTTGGTCTACTGCCGGTGCGGACTCGCTGGCGCGACGGCGAGTTCAGCAGCCCGGTGGCAATTGATTTCAATGAATCCATGCCAGTTGATCTCCTGGTCGAAACCCACTTTTCGGACGTATCGCAAGTTCGGGATTCCCAAAGCAGCCTGTGCCAGTTGCCTTCCGGCATATTCCGCTGGCAACGGCCGGCAGTGCTGACCTATCCGGATGCCGAAACGTGCCGACAAATCTGGCAGATGGAGTCATCACTCGCCACGCCGACAGCGAAGAATAATCTGGCGCAAAGGCTTTATCTCACCCAACGCTGGATGGACTTGATGACACTGGAAGGATTCACTCCGCTCCCTCGCGCCTGGGGGATTTTGAAGCACAACCTGACGCTGGCATTCTTCCGGCAAAGAGTGAACGCCGCTTTTCAGAGAAATGATCTGGAGCAGGCGTGTCAACTGCTGGACACTTACTTGAGTCAGCTTGACAAGATGTCCAGGTGGTGGTACGCGGATGGCTCGCCCGGCGACATTTTGGAGGACGAATGGAAACCGGTCACAAGAGCGGATAGCATGGAGGTACGAGATGACACGCTGGTGATGCGGTGTGTGGCTGGCGGCCATCAAGTTGATCTGCATCTTGTGTTGCCATCAACCGGCGGCGTAAGAATCTATGGTAGTCATGAAGGTTACTGGCGACCGGCTGACCTATTGCCATTAAACGCCACCCAGACCTCGGGCACATGCTCGCTCGAAACAGTCGAGGGCAGAATACTTGTCCACCAGCGGCCGTTTTCGATTTCCTTCTATGACCCCGCTGGTAAGAAAGTGACGCAAATCGGCGCCAATGACCTGGCTTTCCGGTTCGGTTCTGATGGCAGGATTCTGGCAACCGATTTCAAGAACCACCTTGATCCAAACGAGGTCATTTATGGCTTCGGAGAGAAGTACGACGACTTTAATGAAAATGGAAAAGTGTTGACGCTCTGGGGAACGGATGACTGGGTTGGGAACGGGGAAGGCTTGGCGAATACCAGTTACAAACCTCTGCCAATTTTCCACAGTTCCACTGGCTACATGGTTTTTGACAATTCTTCCTATCGTTTAAGGGCAGACATCGGGCGAACGCATCCAAACCAATATCGTCTCACACAGCAAGGTCCGATATTTGATTGTTATTTTTGGATTGGTTCGCCCCAGAAGGCATTGCGATCCTATACGGCTCTGACCGGGAGGGTTCCGCTGCATCCCAAATGGGTTTTTGAACCTTGGATGGGCAGGGGCGGTGGGGCCTGGGCAAGCGGCCGACTGCACAACGCAGTCGAGGAAGAAGAAAGCGTCACCGTACGTTTCGCGGAATTAGACATCCCGCACTCCGCGATTTATGCCGAAGGACCCTCCGCCCTGTCGGCAGAGTTGAATCAATTCATGGCGGTGCGCGGAATCAGGGTGTTGGGCTATTTTTATCCGGTGATTCGTCCTGCAAAGCAGGAATCGCTCATGCCTGAAACGAAACCCGATGAACTTCCAATCCTGCACTGCGGAACCGAAGACCAGACCCGTGCTCTCGGTTACGTGGATTTCACCAACCCAAATGCTTTGGAACTCTGCCGGCGCGCTCTGAGGCACGCCTTAGACCTGGGCGAGGCCGGAAGCATGGTGGACTACGGCGATCTGGTACCCGATAACGCCGTGTTTTACGATGGACAACGCGGTGCCGAGATGCACAATTTTTACTACTATGACTATCAAAGGACGGTCAGTGAAGTGTTTCAGGAGAAGCGCGGAAATGATTTCATCCTGTATGGCCGAGGGGCTGCGCCCGGCACGCAAAGGTGGGTTGGCCAATTCGCCGGCGATCACCCGGCCAACTACAACGGACTAAAGCACGTCGTGACCGGCGCACTGAACTTGTGTGCGTGCGGTTATTCCACCTGGGGCAGCGACCTGGGAGGATATTTCGGTTTCCCGCAGCCGGCGGTCTACATGCGCTGGTTCCAGTTCGGATGTTTCAGCCCTTTAATGCGCCCTCACGGCACGGCGCCGCGCGACCCGTGGTATTTCGGTGAAGCGGCCGTGACGAACTATAAGTTTCTTGCCTGGACTCGGGAAAACATCTTGAATTATACGTACAATGCTGCCGCCAGTGCGCATGAAACGGGCATTCCCATCATGCGTTCCATGGCGGTGTCCTTTCCCGATGAACCGCCCCTGGGCGCCACCGCGGATCAATACATGTTCGGGCCGGATCTACTCGTTGCGCCGGTGATCAACGAAGAGAATTCCAAGACCATTTTGTTTCCATCCGGCGTATGGACAAGTTTGTGGAATGGCAAGACGGTCTCGGGTCCGGTGAAGCTCAAGGTTAGCGCGCCCCTGGACACGATCCCCGTCTATTTGAAGCCAGGGGCCGTTATGCCGGTGCAACTGAATCGAGAATTGCGATTTGGCGCTAGCATGACGGGTGGTCGCGTCAGCGCGCTGGTCGTAACTCCACCAAGCGCAAATGAGACCCGATCTTTGCTCAATGAACGGGGCGAAACTGCAAGAGTAACTGTGCAATCTGTGCCTGGCGGCTCTATTTGGACACTCAAAAGGCTTCCCGAAACAAGCTATTTACTGGTCTATGGCACAGCTACTGCCTCCGCGGTAAAAGTGGATGGTAAGATCCTGCCGAAGCTGGCGGCAAGCGAGTTCGGCTCGATGCCGATGGGCTGGGAGGCCGACCCGGCCGGCAACCGGCTGGTTATTCGCCTGCCATCGCGCCAAGTCGAACAAAGCGAGCCAACAAGAAAAATCGAGGTACACTTCGACCCGAGCAGGAAATAAGGTGAATTGGGCGAATAACAAGAGTAGATGGCTTGCCGGAAATTCTTGCGCCACGCCGTCGGGCGACCCCTGCATTCAACGAAGCTCGCCAACAACCCACTCTCGAATGGGGCTTCAACCGTGTGCCAGGCACCTGGGCCGGTAGCTGCAATCGCATACAAGGTCTGATTGGTACCCGAACCGGCAGTCCCTGGCATGATCCTGCGGAAATCGGGTCTTCCGCATGTGATATCAGCGCCCGCCCACCGCTTGTGCGCGGCCTCAATTTGGATCGAACTGAACGCCACAGCGCCCACCAGAAGCTCCATGCCGAAGTGGGCTCAACCATCGTCCCTCCGGCCCAATCGCGCTCCTGGCCGTGCCCGCCGGATTCGAAAATGCTTCTGGTAGTGTTCCTTTTGGCCTCGCCAGGAGCCACATGTCCCGGGACTCAGATCATTCTGCAGCTACTCTTCCAGCTTCCTTGGAATCACCTATCAAATGTTTCTATGCGGTGATCCGATTGCGGCTTGCATCCCAGACCGCGGTGCTGTTGTGAAAATAGGAGTAGTTGGCCATGTGGCAGCCAATCGCAGTGTTGTTCCCGAACACCGCGTCTTCCACCGAGGGCTGACGGGTCTTTACGGACTGGAAGAAACGCCACAGGTGCTCCTGGAATTCAGTGTAATTGGGCGGGTAGTGGTATGACTCACTCCCCTCGACTGGCTGGGCTGCTCCCAACTTCGGATCGTGTTTCTCATGCCACTTTTTGTCATAGGCGGCCCGCATCTTTTCGGGATAGCTGGACACGTAATAACACGGGCTGTGATCCTTGCCATCCTGTGGCAGCACGGTCAGGTGATCGCCGTCGTTATAGACTTCTATGATCCCTCGCGTGCCGAGGAAGCGGGTCACTTCTTCCTCGTGAGAGCATTGTGTCATCAGGACAGCAACGCGCAGGTTCGGATAATCATAAAGCGTGGTCATCACATCGGGAAAATCGCGCCCATCCTTCCAATAGAAAAGCCCGCCAGCAGTCTGGGCCCGCTGAGGCGGCGACGATAGGCCCATCACGTAGTAGATGCCCGTCAGAGAATGGACGAAGAGGTCGCCCGGCAGCCCTTCCCCGTAGTCCCTGAAGGCGCGCCAGCGCGCGAAGCGGATGGGATCGAAGGGCCGCTTGGGCGCGTCGCCAAGCCATGTTTCCCAGTCGAGGTTTTGCGGCGAGAGGTCAGGCGGAGGCGGATACACCCAGGCACCGCAAGGAGAGTTGCGACCAAGGATTGCCTGGGTGTAGTGAACCTCGCCGATGGCCCCCTGCTCGATCATCTCCTTGGCTCTGGCGAAATTGATGGAGCTTCGCCGCTGGCTGCCGATCTGCACGATGCGGTTGTTCTTTTTGGCCGCTTCGATAATCTCAAAGCCCTCTTCCACCTTGTGCGTCATCGGCTTTTCGCAATAAACGTCTTTACCAGCGTTGCAGGCATCCACGATGATCTGTTTGTGCCAGTGATCGGGAACGGCGACCACCACGCAGTCGATCTCCTTGTTGTCGAGCAAATCCTGATAACGGCGCGTCACGGGCACGTTCTTGCCCGTGACCCCGCTGATGATTTGATTGGCGAGCGTGTGGCGATCATCATAAAGGTCGCATGCAGCCACACACTCCACACCTGGCAGTCGTACCGAGGTGTCCAAAACGCCTGAACCTTCCATCCCGATGCCGATCATGCCAAAACGGACCCGGTCGCTGGCGGGCACCGATTGCGGCGCTGCGCCCGCTTGATCGGGATTCAGAAAGTAATGCGGGGCTGCCATGGCAACGCCTGCTCCCGTCGAGCGGCGCATGAAATCACGGCGAGAAATAGCATCCTTCTCCATACGAACCTCCTCCTGGTTTTGAGCTGAGCAAAGTCAATCCGATTCGAGGCGGCTATTCCGCGGGCGTGATCTCGATGTTCCGAAAGGCCACGCGTCCCTGCTCGCTGCCTTGAAGATAAATCGGCCCTGGCAAACCCTCGTCACTATCAAGAGCGCCGCCCGTGATGCCCGGAATCTCCTGTTGATTGATGACCGTCTGGCCGTTGTGAACCACCGTGACGGTTCGCCCCACCAGCGTGATGTCGTAAGTTTGCCAGACATTCGGCGTGCGCGGCAGCGGGGGCTCTGGCGCCAGAAAGCCGTAAATTGCCCCCATGCGCCGGTTGGGTGGATCTGATGCCGAGTCGGTCTCGATCTGCACTTCGTAACGGCCTCGCAAATACACGCCGCTATTCGCCATGGGACCGCAGTTGTATTCGACATGCAGTTTGAAATCCGTGAACTTGGGAATCGAAACGATCTCTGAGCCGTGTCCGTTCTTGACCAGAGTGCCGTTTTCGACCTTCCAGACGGCTGCCTGGCTGGGGTCAAGGAACCGCCAGCCGTCAAAGTTCTTACCGTTGAACAGGCGGATGGGTTTGCCCCATTTCGACACACTCTTTGATGTAAGGGCCGGCGCTCTGTTCCCGGTCCATTGCCAGGATGCACCTTTGGCACTCGTTGCCGTGCCTACAAGCTGGCCACTGACCAACTTTGCCTGGAGCCGCGTCCCATCACCGTAACCTACTCCCTGGGGTGCTGTGAACTCGATTTCCCCATCCTTAACTTCCACCTTACCTGTTGGGGTTGCATGGCCCCAAAATCCCACCATCAAACCTTCCGTCTGGCCGCCCCGCTCGGAAAGCTCAACCCAGGAGGGACGCTCTTGGGTTGGCGTTGTTACGGTCAGGTCCCAGCGGCCAAGGTATGGCCTGATCGAGCTGGACTCGCTGGAAGATAAACCAGCCTTAGAGCCCGATTTTTCGCGGCTTCCACAGGAGGCCAACAACACCGCAAATAAAAGAACAAAACACAACTTCCCCTGCTTCCTCATCATTACCTCCTCGACTCACAAAAGACGCAAGTCGTGCAGCATAGATTCGTTTGGCGCTGAGCGCCTCGCGCATGGCTTGTTATTCACGTGTTTCCTCAGAATCGCGACCCCGGATTTCCATTCTGCCTTCGCGGGTGCCGAATAGAATACATCCAATCCACTTCTCTGGAGCTTTTTCTTTAATCCTTCCAATCCGGGCGATTGTGGCAGCTCAAGAGGGGCCATTCCTGTCCATCGGGACTCAGGAAAAACCACGAACCGCCTTGTGGCGAAGTGATTTCTGAGGTTTCTCAGGCACATCGCCTGCCTTTCTTCAACCTTTTGGCTTAGCCGACGTCCTCGCATGCTATCTTGTCAGTGGGGACTGCCGATGGCCGAAACGTCTTTTTTCCGCGCAGAACTGTTCGAGTTCTTGCGCCAGCTCAAGCGTCACAACAACAGAGACTGGTTCGCCCGGAACAAGCATCGATATGAAGATGCCGTTCGCGACCCGGCACTGATGTTCATCGGCAGCTTCGGGCCGCACTTGCACAGGCTCAGCCCGCATTTCGTCGCCGACCCGCACCCAACACGGGGCTCGCTCTTCCGGATATATCGCGATACCCGGTTCTCACCCGACAAGCAGCCCTTCAAAACACACGTCGGCATACGTTTCTCCCACGCCAGAGGTAAGAACATCCATGCGCCCGTGTTCTACCTCCACCTGGAACCGGACAACTGCTTCGCGGCGGCGGGCGTCTGGCATCCTGACAACAGCGCCCTCACGAAAATCCGGATGGCGATTGTCGCCGACCCCGATCAATGGGCTAAGGCCAGGCGGAAACTGGAGCTTGAAGGCGACAGCCTCACGCGGCCGCCGCGCGGGTTCTACCCGCACCACGAGTTCATCGAGGACATCAAGCGGAAGGACTTCGTGGCGTCGGTCGAGATGACAGAAGCGCAGGTGTGTGGTCCCAGGTTCATGCAGGGCTTCGTTTCTGCATGCCGGACAATGCTGCCGCTTGTTGAGTTCACTGTGAGGGCGCTTGGACTGCAACCACGCGTTAGCGAGCCGCCTTATCAGATCGCCGACTTTCCAGGACATGATCCCTAAGCACCGCCCTCATAGCAGGCTCTCCCCTCAGTGTCTGAAAAACCACGCAGAAGCCGCACCTCGCGAAATCAGAGGGATTGTCTCGGCCTTGTATCCCGCTGCTGAGAAAACCTACAACCTCACAGTAAAATCCAAGTACGAGGAGGTATCAATGACCCAATTAGCATTTTCTTCGTCTTTGCATCGTGTCTTTGGTGCGCTGTCCAAGTTCGATCCTGAGCAGTCCACGGTCGTCATGCAGCCGGAGAATTCAGGGCGGGGCACCTGGACCGGTTGCCCCGGTGTTCTTTATGAGCCGCAGCAGCACCGGTTCCTGATGACCTATCGCCAACGGCGTCCGCGTGGCAATCCGGCTACGGAGCGGGGATGGCGCTGCGCTGTGGCAGCCAGTGAGGACGGCATCCATTTCAAAGATGTTTGGGCTGTCGAGAAGTCCGAGCTTGGTACGTCTTCGATGGAACGGTTTTGTCTGTTGCCCAGGATGGAGGGTGGCTATCTGCTTTACCTGACCTATGTGGATCCTGCTGACAACCGCTGGCGTATTGACGTTGTCGAGGCCGACACGCCCGATGCCTTTGATGTGCGTACAGCACAGCCCGTATTGACTGCGGCTTCGACCAACACTGAGGGAGTCAAAGATCCCTATGCCCTACGCATCGGCCCGGCGGTGTATCTGTTTGCAAGTTTTGCATCTGCGGAAACCCTGGACCGCGGGCAGCGTGCTCAAGCGCACGCCACTGCGGACATCTATAACACTGGCGCGACGACGGCCCCAACTGGTCTGGCGACAGGATTGGATGGCCGTAGTTTTGACTGGCAGGGATTGATACTCAGTGTTGGCACGGGTTGGGACCGCTATCAGGCAAGGTTGAACAGCGTAGTTCCTCTGCCAGGCGGCGCTTGGATTGGTTTCTATGATGGATCTGCAGGAGCCGAGGAGAATTATGAGGAGCGTTGCGGACTGGTTATCTCCCATGATCTTCGGCATTGGAATCGACTGAGTACGAGTACGCCGTGGATGGTGTCGCCCCATGGTACCGGATCGCTGCGTTATTTGGATGCGGTACCCGTTGGCGATGAACTCTGGCTGTATTACGAGTACGCGCGGGCGGATGGAGGGCACGAGTTGAGGCTGAGCAAGGTCCGTTGATGAACGTCGAGCCATCATTGCACGCCGAGTCGGGGCCAGGAAGCCGGGGCAGGAGACTGCCGCCTCGATTCCTGACATACGTGATCGGTGCGCTGGGTGGTCTGCTGTTCGGTTACGACACGGGCATCATCGCGGGCGCAATCCTTTTTATCCGGCAGGATTTCAGGTTGAATCCGCTGGAGCAGGGCCTGGTGGTCAGCTCGCTTGTGTTGGGGGCGGTGGGCGGTGCCGTCACTGCGGGCTACCTGAGTGACCGGTTTGGACGTCGTCGACTATTGCTGCTGGCGGGGGCCGTATATGCCGGCGGCGCAATCGGCTCGGCGTTGGCACCCTCGGTGACGGTGCTGATTAGTTTCCGGCTGCTGCTGGGGCTTGCAGTTGGCGTATCCTCGGTGCTGGTACCGCTGTACCTTTCAGAAATGGCGCCGACTCCTCTCCGTGGTGCTCTATCCTCATTGAACCAGTTGATGATCTCCAGCGGCATATTTGTGTCCTACCTGATTACGTTCCTGCTGTCAGGCAGCGGCAACTGGCGAGTGATGCTCGGCCTGGCGGCGGTACCGGCGATCCTCATGCTGGTCGGACTGTGGTTTCAGGATGAGTCACCACGCTGGCTGGTGACTCGCGGTCGTACTGAGGAGGCGCGCGCCGTGCTCACGCGGACCCATGGTCCGGACGAGGTCGAACGCGAAATCGCCGAAATGCGCCGCGCCAACCAGGCATGTTCCAGGTTTGGGATACTTGAGCTGTTGCGTATGCGCTGGTTGCGTCGCGGGCTGCTGCTGGCTGCGATGCTGGCAATGTTTCAGCAGCTTGTCGGCATCAATACTATTGTCTACTACGCCCCGACAATTTTGAACGCTGCCGGATTCGGTAAGTCCGCGGCGATTCTCAACAGCGTAGGTCTTGCCTCCCTTTCGATTATCGCGACCCTTATCACGGCAAGCATCGTCGATCGCGTGGGGCGCCGGCCTTTGATGCTGGGAGGTCTGGTAGGCATGGTGGTCAGCATGGTGATGATTGGAATCATGTTTTTCAGCAGCAGTCTGAACGCAACCAACGGAAAGGTCATCGCGGTAGCTTGTCTGGCAGTTTTCAAGTTTGCGTTTTCACTAAGTTGGGGGCCTCTCGTTTGGGTGATGTTGCCAGAGCTTCTCCCGCTGCACGTGCGGGGAACAGCCATGGGCGGAGCCGTTTTTCTTAACTGGGGTACTAATTTCGTCGTGTCCCTGTTGTTTCCTGTGCTGCTGGCAGCGGGGGCCGGATCTGTTTTCGAATTGTTTGCCGGATTCGGCTTGATCGCCTTCGTACTCACTGCGAAGTGGCTGCCCGAGACTTCAGGACGCAGCCTGGAATTGATCGAATTGGAGCAGTTTTCCAAGAACGAAAGTGATCTCTGATCGGTCTCAAACAATCAGGCTCTTGCGGTCGAAGATTCCTGGCACCAGCGCACGCGGCTCGGCCGGAAAAATTTCAATGATCCCCTGCCAGGATTCAGCACCATTAAGACGAAGTGAGTCTGTTCCTACCTTTCCTCGCCATCGCTCCGAGGGGTGTTTAAAGACTCCCAACTCTTATGGCAGCCGAAATCACTGGAATCCGGGCTTCTGGATTCGGCAACTTACGGGGGCGTTTGCAGCCGGGTTTTATGGCCGGCCTCTTTTGAGGCTTCTTTGAGCAGTTGATAGATACCCCCTTTGGGACGCTGTTCTTCCTTGCAATTCACAGGCACGATATGGGCTTAATCTTGTGGTTGGCGGAGAGGTAGGGATTTGAACCCTAGGTACAGGTTTTCGCCCGTACAACGGTTTAGCAAACCGCCGCCTTAAGCCACTCGGCCACCTCTCCAGCGAATTGAGGCTTAATTTTAACCCGCAGCCGCCGCCCGTGGCTAGTGCAAAACCTCAGCATTTCTTATGGCACCAGCCTCGAAGGCGGCCCGGGGCTTTTCAGCAACCTCCCCAGGCGAAAAGCGTTAGAAACTGCTGCGCGCTCAACTGGAGATTGAGAGCGCACGAGAGAACCGTTCCGGATCGCGCACTAACTGCTGCGAAAACGTTGCGGCCTGCTGAAACGCGTAAAGCAACTGGTTGCGCGTTCCGAGATCAAAGAGCGGCTCCGTCCTGGCGGCGGCATCCCTGGGGCGGCCTCTATTCCAAGAGGCGTCGAGTTTTTCGAGGAGCCTCCGGTCGCGCTCGGCGATGGTTCGGATCAAGGCTGCCGCTGCTTCAGGCGATGTCCGGGGTCTGGCGGCTTCCTCCACAAGCACCGTGATGCGCCAGAAGACATGCTCCAGATACTCCACGGAAAGCCGGAAGGCGAGGAAGTCGTCAAAGTGGTCCCGGACCAGGGCTTCACTGAAA
>JBJKQK010000179.1:0-59169 GCA_046705285.1 Terriglobia bacterium | reverse complement strand
ATATTGAATTCGCGCATCTGCTTTTGCAGCGCCTCGACATACGCAACGCCGTTGGTCGGCGGTGTGTCACGGCCGTCCAGAAAAACGTGGACGAAGACTTCGCTCACGTTGTTTTCGCGGGCCATCTTGAGCAACGTGTAAAGATGCCGTTGATGGGAATGCACGCCGCCGTCGCTGAGCAGGCCCATGAAGTGCAGGCGCGTCTTGCGCCCGGCCTCCATCAGCTCCAGCAAGGCGGGATTCTTGAAGAATTCGCCGCTCTCGATGGAGGCGTCAATGCGAGTGATGTCCTGGTAGACAACGCGGCCGGCTCCGATGTTCAGGTGGCCAACCTCAGAGTTGCCCATCAAGCCAGTGGGCAGCCCGACGCGCCTGCCGGAGGTTTGGACCAGCGTCGAGGGATATTCTTTTAGAAGTGCATCGTAGTTGGGCGTATGCGCCAGGGCAATGGCGTTATTTTCGCTTTCGGCGCGATACCCCCAGCCATCAAGGATAACGAGTAATACGGGTTTTGGTCTTTTCATAACTTTTCTAAGGCAGGGCGTGGGAGATCAGGCGTCAGAGCATAGCGATTAAGGGAAAGCATCTGGCGACCATCCCTAATCTCTAACCCCTGGTCCCGAATCCCTGAATCTATGCGCAGGCTACTGCGGCTTTGCCCAGGAATTCTGCGGTCTCTCCGAGTTCCTCTTCAATGCGAAGCAGTTGATTGTATTTGGCAATCCGGTCGGTGCGGCTTGCCGAACCGGTCTTGATCTGCCCCGTCTGGAGGCCGACAACAAAGTCGGCAATAAAGGCGTCTTCGGTCTCGCCGGAGCGATGGGAAACAACGGAGGTATACCCGTTGCGCCTCGCAAGATCTATGGCAGCCATGGTTTCCGTAACGGTCCCGATCTGGTTCAGCTTAATGAGTATGGAATTGGCCACGCCCTCGTCGATCCCCTGCCGCAACCGCTCCGTACTGGTTACAAAAATGTCGTCGCCCACAAGCTGGATTTTGTCATCCAGTTCTTTCGTCAGCTTCTTCCAACCCTCCCAGTCGTCTTGAGCAAGGCCATCTTCCAGAGAGATGATCGGATATTGCCGGATCCAGTCGGCGTAAAGCTCAACCATTTCGTCAGCGGTCTTCTTCGACTTATCCGACTTGAAGAACACGTACTTGCCATCCTGGAACATTTCGCTGGCAGCCGGGTCGAGCGCCAAGGCGATGTCCTGCCCGGCCGAAAAACCTGCCTTCTCAATGGCCTCAAGAATCAGTTCTATGGCTTCGACATTGGACTTCAGGCTGGGGGCGAATCCGCCTTCGTCACCCACTGAAGTTGAGTACCCATGTTCTTTCAAGATCTTCTTCAGAGTGTGAAAGGTCTCTACCCCCATCCGCAGAGCGCTGGAAAAAGTCTCGGCGCCCACCGGCATGATCAGGAACTCCTGAAAGTCTACCGTGTTATCTGCGTGGACCCCTCCGTTCAGAACGTTCATCATGGGCACGGGCAACAATCGGGCCGAAATTCCGCCAAGGTAGCGGTAGAGCGGCAAACCGGCCGAGCGTGCAGCGGCACGGCAAACCGCCATGGAAACAGCCAGAATCGCGTTAGCGCCAAGGTTGCTCTTGTTGGGAGTGCCGTCCAGCTCAATCAGCCGCTCATCGACCTCTGACTGGCGGCTGGCTTCTCTCCCGCCCAGTTCGCGCGCGATCACCGTATTAATGTTTTCAACGGCTTGCAGAACGCCTTTGCCCTGGTAGCGGCGCTTATCACCGTCGCGCAACTCAATCGCTTCATGTTCTCCCGTCGAAGCACCGGAAGGAACTGCCGCCCGCGCCAAGGCACCGTCGCGAAGCCGAACTTCCGCTTCAACGGTCGGGTTACCGCGGGAATCAAGGATCTCTCGCCCAACAATCAGATCAATTTCAGCCACTCAAGTTTCTCCTTTAGTGAATATCGAAACTACCCATTTTAACATAGTTGCGTTCGAACACTGTGACCTGCGACACACGCCTATAACGAAGAGGGAACCGCCGTGCCCTTGCCTCGGAGTCACGAATAGCGGAATAATGTCTTACGAATCCTCATGGATAATCTCAATCCTGAACAGCGAAGAGCAGTCCAGCATGGAGAGGGGCCGCTGCTGGTCATCGCGGGCCCTGGGAGCGGAAAGACCTGCGTTATCACCCAACGAATCGTCCACCTTCTTGAAAATGTGGCCGGACTTCGGCCGGGAAACATCCTGGCGCTGACTTTCACCGACAAGGCAGCGGGAGAAATGAAGAGCCGGGTAAGCAAAGAACTGCCCGGACTTGACACCAGCCCTCACATTTCCACTTTTCACTCGTTTTGTTTCTCGGTTCTGCGTCGGCGCCATTATGACCGGAAGGTGCTCGACAAGGTGGACATTTGGATATTTCTCCGCCGCAGAATGGAACAACTGGGCCTGGAGTACTACCAAAAGCTCGCGGCTCCCGGAGCTTTCCTTCATGATCTGAACAACTTTTTCTCGCAATGCCAGGATGAGCTTGTCGGGCCAGAGGAGTTTGAATCCTATATTCGCAAACGTGAGGACGAGTTCCAGGCACGAACGGCAAAACTGGATTCGGCTGAACTTTCATTCGAGCGGGAAGAACTCAGCAGGCGGCAAGAACTTGCACGCGTCTTTCGCACCAGCCGGCGCCTGATCGAAGAAGCCGGCTATTCGAGCCTCGGCACGCTCATCAGTGAGACGGTTCAGCTCTGGGATCGCGAGCCGGAAACGCTGGAAGAATATCGCCGGCAGTTCCGCTACATCCTGGTTGATGAATTTCAGGACAGTAATTACGGCCAGGTACAACTGTTGAAGCGACTGGTTGCGGCACCTTTCAATATCACCGCAGTCGGTGACCCGGATCAGGCCATCTATCGCTTCCGGGGTGCTGCGCATGGAACCTTCGAGATGTTCAAGCAGGTGTTTCCTGAGCCCGCGACAGTTTTTCTCAGCCGCAACTACCGGTCAACCAGGAAGATCCTCCGAGCTGCCGATGTCGTCATCGCCTGCAATCAGCACGATGGCCAGAAACCGAGGCTCGTCACTGAAAATCCAGAGGGTGCAACGGTTCTACTTCTCTCGTCTCCCGACTATGCCATTGAGGCAAGTGGAGTCGCCGCGCTGGTGCAGGATTTGATTCGCGGAGGGAGAGCATTCAGTGATATCGCAATTCTCTATCGCGCGCATTCCCATCGCGACCTGCTGGTGGGCGAATTTCGCCGCAGGGGAATCCCTTTTGTCATTCGCGGGCTCTCGCTGCTTTCCACCACTATCATTCGAGACCTGCTGGCTTACTTGCGCCTGGTGCATTCTCCGCACGACAATATCAGCCTGACCCGTGTGCTTCTTGAGCGCCGGTGGGGCTTTCCTGAAAAGCTCGCGCTCGACCTCCGCAAACAGGCTGCAAAGCACAAGTGCTCGATTTACGACGCGATCCGGGAGATGGAACACTCCCTTTTCAAGTCCGACCTCGAAAGCACGCGCTGGCAGGAACTGAATTCGACTCTCGGCGAGCTCAGTAGAAAGTCTGGACACGTACCAGTAACTTCCCTTCTTGATGAGATGGCCGAGTTTTTGGAACTGAGGTTTATTCCGGGAAGCACCGATGCGACATGTCTGGAGGCCTTCAAGAAATTCCTGGAACAATGGGAAGAGAAGAGTGAAACGCGCAGGTTGCCGGAGTTTATGGAGTACTTTGGCTACTTTCTTGAAGCTGGCGGGAAATTGGAGGTGCCGGAACCGCCTCACCCCGTTAACGCCGTTCAGATGATGACAGTCCACGCGTCGAAAGGGCTGGAATTCCCCGTCGTGTTCATTCTCAGCGTCGCTCCACGCCGTTTCCCCCATGGCGAACAGAAACCAGTCATTGAATTTCCCGACGAACTTCGCAAAGGCCCCGTGCCACCGCTGAACCTTCATCTTGAGGAAGAACGCCGTCTGTTCTACGTGGCAATGACTCGCGCACGAGAGCGGCTCTACGTTTCCGGCGTCGGCAAGAAAGGGAAAAGGGCCTCGATTTTCATCGATGATCTGCTCTCCGATCCTGGTGTCAAAGGCCGCGACATTGAACAGATTGACCTCGAAGGCCTTTCTGAACAGACAGAGTATTCGAAACCATCCTCACAGCAAAAAGTCCCCAGGCGTGGCCGTAGCGCGCAGCAGAGCCTCTTCGACGAGCCTGCACCGGCGCCCGATTCCGTCCATCCTCCCGTGGCGGAGTGGGCAATGGCAATTCCTGCTGCGCCTCCGGACGGCAAACTCCGACTCAGCGCAACGGCCATCGAGACCTATCTCGAATGCCCGCTGAAATTTAAATTCACTCATCTCTACCGCATTCCGACGGGTCCGCAGGCTGCGCTAACGTTCGGGAACATCATGCACCAGTCGGTTCGCCACTACTTCAATTTGCGGAAAGATGGCAAGGTTGCCTTTGACGACATGAGCCGGTTCTACCTTGGCTCATGGAAAAATGTGGGCTTTGAAGATGCCTACCAGGAAGAGACGTATCGAAGATCCGGGCTCAGTCAGCTTCGTGAGTTCACTGAGCGCCACAACGCAATTCCTATCGCCGCCGAAAAAGTGCGCATGGAAGTCCACTTCGAGATCGAGATGCAGGAGGTGGTGCTCGAGGGGCGCATCGACCAGATCAACCCTTTCAAGCCGCAGGAACCGGCTGTCGTGCAACTGATCGATTACAAGACCGGGCGGCCGCGCACCCAGAAAGACGCGGACAAGAGCTTGCAGCTTTCCGTCTATGCTCTCGCCGCTCGCAACCAGATGGGGCTTGAACCTCAAGGATTGATTTTCTACAACCTCACCAGCAACCAGCCGGTGGCGAGCGTGCGGACGCAAAAGGAACTGGACTCGGTCCAGCAGAAGATCCTGTCGGTGGCGGAAGAAATCCGCCGGATGATTTTTCCGCCCACTCCAGGTTTTGCCTGCAAGTACTGCGAGTTTGTTCCGATCTGCCCTGCCCATGAGGAGGAGTTTTAATCTGTAATAGCGTTCGGAAATTGAAGGAAAATTGAGGAAACTCATGAATCAATGGATCCTGTTTATTGCCGGAACAGCAGTTGGAGGCCTGATCGGATGGCTGCTGGCCCGCGTGCGGCAAAACTCCGCTCTCTCCGCGCTGCAAATCGAAGGTGAAGCAAAAACGAGGGCCGCTGAGACCATGGCCGGCGAACTTCGCTCCCAAGTCGCGGAACTCCAGTCAAAGCTGGAGGCCAGCGGGCAGCAGGCCAGAGACGAATCCAATCTTCGCGTGGCGGCGGAAACCAAACTGGCAGGAACGCAAGCAAACCTGGAAGATCAGAAACGCCTGCTCGAGGAAGCCAGGGTCAAACTCGCAGATGCTTTTCAGGCGCTTTCCGCTGAGGCACTGAAGAGCAACAACCAAGCTTTCATCACCCTGGCTCGAAGCACTTTTGAAACCGTCCAGACACAGGCAAAGGGTGACCTGGAAACGCGCGAACAGGCCATCAAGGGGCTGGTTAACCCGCTCATAGAAACCCTCAAACGGTATGAGACTCAAATCCAGGAGATGGAAAAAGCCCGGCAAAGCGCCTACGGTTCACTCGAGGAGCAACTCCGCAACCTGGCGACGGTGAATCAGCAACTGCAAAAGGAAACGGGAACGCTGGCGAACACGCTCAAGGGTGGGCCAGCAGTCCGCGGCCGATGGGGAGAGATGACGCTTCGGCGAGTGGCGGAACTGGCCGGCATGTCGGAGCATTGCGACTTCACCGAACAGGAGAGTTTTGAATCCGACGCAGGCCGCCAGCGGCCCGACATGATTGTCCGCCTCCCCAACGGTCGCGATATTGCCGTGGATGCGAAGGCTCCGCTCCAAGCTTTTCTGGACGCGGCAACCGCTCCAACTGAAGAGGAGCGCGCGGAAAAACTTGCCCGGCACGCCCAGCTTGTCCGTAATCGGATGAAGGAACTCTCAGCCAAGGCGTACTGGGATCAATTTAATCCGGCGCCTGAAATCGTGGTGCTCTTCCTGCCGGGAGAGTCATTTTTCAGCGCCGCGCTCGAACAGGATCGGACACTGCTGGAAGACGGGATGCAGAAGCATGTGGTCATCGCAACACCTACAACACTGATTGCCTTGCTCCGAGCCGTGGCGTTCGGATGGCGGCAGGAAAGGATCGCGCGCAACGCTCAGGCGGTCAGCGACCTTGGCAAAGATCTCTATGACCGCATGCGTACTTTTCTGACCCATTTCGAGGGAGTGGGATCGTCTCTTAAACGGGCGACAGAGAATTACAACCGGGCGGTCGGGTCTCTCGAATCTCGCGTACTGCCTTCTGTGCGCAAGTTCAAGGACCTGGGCGCAGCCACCGGCGATGCTGTAGCAGAACTCGAGCCCCTTGACGAGACAACGCGGGAACTCAGTGCGCCGGAGAATGATGTGCCGAAATGATTCTTAATCTGAAGCCGGGAAGCGATAGAGAGATGCGGTGCGCGAAGAGAAGCAGGCATAAAAAAATTCGGGGATGCAACCTTGCATCCCCGAACCTTCTCTTTCAATCTTACTGAAGAGTGTTACCTCTTCTTCTTTGGCTTTGCTTTTGCTTTCGCCTTCGGCTTTGCTTTCTTTTTTGCTGCCATTTTATTCTCCTCTCAAACATCTTGAGTTCGCGCCAGCTAAAAACTGGCGGAGCGCGTGCTCAGTCACAATGTATAGTGACAGTCGATTATCTTGTCAAGAAGAAAGTGAAGCAAGGAGCTAAAAATGAGAATAAAAAATTTCTTGTCTCGCATTTTTCTCATCGACTCCGAAGCATTCGCATGATCTCATCGAACTTTTTTTGCAGTCAAAGATCTGAAGCACGAGCATATTTGCCTGCGTTCAAGTAAACTGAAAGCCAGGGTGAATCGAATGCGGACGCGGCAACACACGCAAATGATCAAACCTTTCGCAACCGCTCCAGCCGTGCTGATCGTGCTGGTGTTGCTCTTTCAGTCTTCCCCGCTGGCAGCAGCGCAGAATACTCCGCAAGTAACCGGACCCCCGCTCAAAGTCACGACGGAAGTCGTCAACGTGTATGCGGTGGTGCGAACCAAACATGGCCGTCTCGTTCCTGATCTCACGAAAAATGATTTTGAAATCAGCGAAGACAACATCCCGCAGAAGATCACTTACTTCACGCGCGAGACGGACACGCCGCTGACACTTGCGATCATGATTGACACCAGTCCGAGCCAGGAGAAAGTTCTCTACACCGAACAGCGCGAGGCCGATGCTTTTCTCCGCCAGGTTCTCCGCCCCAAGGATTTGGCATGCGTCATCCATTTCGATCTTGACGTGGAACTCCTCCAGGATTTCACAAACGACCAGCGCCTGCTAGACAACGCCATCAACGAAACGGTGATCAACGGCGGCGGTGCGAGCGCCTTGCCATCATCCCTGCCTCCACCAACTTTTCCATCCGGCAATATCGGCGGCACACACCTCTATGACGCGGTGTGGCTTGCCTCTAACCAGTTGATGAACCATGAGGTGGGACGCAAAGTCCTCATCCTCCTCACCGACGGGCAGGACCAGGGCAGCAAAGAAACGCTGGATCAGGCACTCAAAGCCGCGCAAGAGAACAACGTGATTATCTACGCCATTGACATTGTCGATCGTGCCTTCTATAGATTTGGCAACTTCAGCTTTAACGGGGGCGCGGTACTCCGCAAGCTTTGTGAGCAGACGGGCGGACGCGTGCTGACGGTGAAAAAGATCGAGAAGACTTCTGGAGCCTTCCAGGAAATCGCCAGAGAATTGCGGACGCAATATCTTCTTGGCTACACTCCTAATAATCCGAGGAAAGATTTCGGCTTTCGCAGAATCAAGGTTCGCGTGACTCACGGAGATTACAAAGTCCAGGCTCGCAGTGGATATTACCCCCACTCGTGACTCACACGTCCGAATCGCGAACCCGCTTCCGCAGCAACGGTCACACTGGTTTGCCCGGACTTCGCCGCGCCGCGAAAACCAGACCCACCAAATGCTATTATGCGGTTTCTTGATTGGGGGCGCACCCGCGGTGGGCAATTCCTGACGTCCACATTGGCACGCTATTGGGGGGGAGCAAAGTAACCGGCCTTCGCCCGTACGCGAAGACCCTTCTTGTCAGTTTTGATGGTGATCCTTCGAAAGGAGCCATCATGGGCGTGAATGGCGTAGGCCAAGCTATACTGGCTGCGCAGTTCGCGGCCGATCCGTTTGAATTCAGCGGACAAATCGCTCGCCTCCAGGGGAAAAAACGCACGGCCACCCGTTTCGTCCGCAAAATACTTCAGTACTTTGTCGCCGCGTGCATTTGTCCCCATCCAGTTCGTGCTGATGGCAAAGATGGTTGCTTCTGCCTTCTGCGCCATGGCAAGCGCCTCGTCGCGCGAGTGCTTGCTGAAGTTGTCTCGTCCGTCAGAGATCACAATCAGCACCCGTCGAAGGTACGGGTGTGGAGCGGGAATGTAAATCATCTTCTCCTTGCAGGCGTAATAGATGGCGTCGTAGAGCCCCGTCCCGCCACCCGCGTCAAGGGAACGAATGCCCTGCGCAAGCTCGTCAAGGTTGTCCGTATAGTCCTGGACCATTGTCGGTTCCGTATCGAATCCAATGACAAAAGCCTTGTCTTCTCCGGGCCGCAGCGTGTCATAAAGAAAATCGATGGCGGCTTCCTTCTCAAAGTGCAGTCGCAGACGGATGCTGTTGCTGGTATCAATCAGAATTCCGATGCGAAGCGGAAGATTCGTCTCGCGGCCGAAAAAAAGGATCTTTTGGGGCTTCCCATTTTCGTAAACGCGGAAATCATTCTTGGTGAGATTCGTAACGAGTTGCTTCTTTTTGTTCACGACGGTAAACATGACGTTCTCCAGGTTCACCTGAACTCGAATCGGTGGTACCTGGCTCTGATTCCGGCTGGAAGGTGTTTTTTGTTTGGTTTGTGCAAAGGATGGGCTCGCTAGAAAACCACCGATTAGCAATAGCCCGAAGAACTTCTTCATCATTTCTCTGGCCAACGCCCTCGATTATTATAAATTCGCGTACCAGCAGCGTCAACGAACGATTCCTGCGGAACGCGCTGTCCGCATGGACCCCGTTGACGTTCTTAGCCCTGAGAATTCTCCCTTGTTTCCAGGACGAACCCCTCCATAATGGGGCGGAACACCGGTTGCAGCGGCTGCACATCCCACAAGGCAGGACTCACTCCCCGCTCTGCACTGCTGTGTAATTCGGAATCACATTCATCGCGGACTGAACGAGTCCGTCGACATCGGGGACTGCTTCGCTGCAACTCGCCGGAACGTAGCAACTGAGCGAGAGTGTGAAAGATGGTGTTCATGGTGTTTGGAGCTTGGCATCCTGAGCCCAAATGCCTGCTCGTCCATCTTTCGTACGTTTCGGCTGGAGCTTGACTTCTCTGACTTATGATCTGTCGGTTACGTAACTCTTCGATCACAGTCCTCTCACTCTGCTCATTTTCTCTTTGACGAACCTGAAGGTTCGGTGGTGAAATTAAATTTGGTCGCTGGGGTTTGATCTCTGGGGGACCATAGGCAATAGTAAGGAGGAATCCTATGGTACGGAATACGCTAAAGGTTCTGACAATGGTGCTTGTGATGGCAGCCCTTCCGGCTGTCGGCCAAGCTCAAACGAGTCTGGCAGAAGCTCAGTATCAGCACTGGATTCCAGAAGGAACCGAGTTCAAGATGGTCCTCCACACGCGCCTTAGTTCCAAGACCTCCAAGAAGGGCGATGTTGTAATTGCCACCCTATTCGATCCCATTTACTCTGAGGAAAATGAAATAATTCTGCCGAAGGGTCTTCGCGTGTATGGCCGAGTTGAGCAAGTCCATCATGCAGGCCATCGAGGCAAGGGTGGCCGACTGTACGTCCTCTTTAATTCCCTTACGTTGCCCAGCGGCCAAAGGGTAGCAATCAGCGGTTCGCTGACGGAAGTCTTTTCCACCGGAGGCAACGGAGACGGATCTACCGTGAATGCCGAAGGCGATCTCAAGGGTGGTGGGCCCAGCAAGTTGAAGCGGCTTGTCATACTCGGGGCACCTGCTGCAGCAGGCGCGGCAGGAGGAATTGGCACTGCCATCGCCGCTGGCGTGGGAGGCGCGCTGGCGTCTTACTTCCTCCCCAAAGGCAAGCAGGCCGTGCTGCCTGCCGGCTCCTTGATTGGAATGCGCCTTGACAGGGATCTGACGATCACTCTCCCCCCTGAACAGCAAAAAGAAGATGCCGCTAAAGCCCAGGCGCTGATTAAGAAATAGATTTCCGATCTGCCGGCTTTTTCAGTCAGGTATCGTGGCGTCAGCCATCCCGCCCGCTCAAGACTATAATGGTGGGGAAGCCGCGTTGTGAACAAACGTCCGCATTACAAGCAAGGACATCGCTGAAATCCCAAACTCTCTGCTGGCATCAACCTCACGTCCTTGCCACCTCATTCTCAGGCCTCAGATTCTCGCCACACGGAACCACCCCGGGCTGGCACCACAGGACACTCCGAAAGCTGGGTGCGTGCGATAAGGATCACTCTGGAGATTGGCAGGGGCGGGGGCTCGTTGGTATGGTGGCAGATATGCTTGGCGGCTGTCAGCCCCTCGCCGCAATTTCCTTCAGTTCAATCAGCTCAGGCTGCGGCCTTCTCAGGAGTACTCTTTCCGTTGAGAATTTCTAAAGCTTTTTGAAGTTGTATGTCGTTCGGGCCGCCGAGCTTCGGGAGGGTAGTCTGTCCGGATTCTTCTTGGGCTTCAGTTTCAGCACTCTGGACCACGTTCGGGGTTATGCCATTTCCGGGGATTGGTTTCCCGTCGGGCGTGTAATATTTCGCCACCGAAAGCAACAAGGCTGACCCATCGCCCACGGGAATAAGCTTCTGATGGACGCCGACGCCGAAGCTCGTGACTCCCACCACATCACCGCGCTTGTTGTCGAGGATAGCGCCAGCTACCACCTCCGCAGGGCCAGCCGTAGACTGGTTGATCAATACAACCAGCGGGAGCTTTGTGATCTGATCGGAAGGCTGGGCAACGACCTCTTTGCGCGGATAACGCTGGCCGTAGAGATATGTAATAAGGCCGTGACCGAGAAAAAGGTTGGCGGTCTTTTCACCTTCCTGTTCGCTCCCCCCAGCGCAGTTCCTCAAGTCCAGAATAATCTTGTCGGCTCCCTCAGCAACAAGCTGTTTGAGTTTGGAAGCTATTTCTACGGACTTCCCCTCGTCAAAGGTTGGTACGCGCACGTACGCTACGTGGCCTTTAAGCATTTTCGAAACCAGGGGGACATCCTTGATAGTCTCCCGAGTCAAGGTCATCTTAACAGGCAATCCCTGCGACGCTTTGATCACGGAAAGATTGACGGAAGTGCCTGGATCGCCATCCAAAAGCCGGTTGATCTGCACTACGGAAAGCTCACGAAGCAGGTCGTGATTGACCTCGTCAATCAAATCTCCAGGTTCAATCCCGGCCTTTTGCGCCGGACTGCCCGGCAGAACGGACACTACCGTTGTGAATCCCATCCTTTTGGAAATGAATATTCCCACCCCTGCAGGACCCGGTTCGGGGTGTTGAAGATAGGCCTGATATTCCTTAGGGGTAAAGTAGGTATTGTAAGGATCGAGCGCTTCGAGCAGCCCTCGGATGGCGCCTTTTGTGACACTCCTTAGATTTGGTTGCGTCACGTACTCCTGCTGGATTCTGGAAAGAACCTGGCTATATACGCCAAGGTCGCGGTACGATTTCGCATCCTGATCGGTGCTGCTCCTGCCAATCACCGCGCCGACAATCACGAAGAAAACCAGCAGGGAGGAAATAGTAATTACAAGCAGGCGGACACGCTTCGTCATTCGAATCCTTACTCCTTCGGTGGGCACCCCTTTATGGATCCCTGATTAGACACTATAACACACCTCTTCACCTCAATGCATGGGCATCCAGGCACTTGTCCAGGAGGCCTTGGTTCAAGTCAATGGAAGCAGAGTCTCAAGGCTGGCTGGTTCGCCATGGAGAAACCATTTCTCCTGGCGAGAGCGCCCCCACCGCAAGGTTCGTGCCTTTTTGTTGGTGACAACTCCGCCGCTTCGCAATATGATTTCACCCGCACGCGCTGCCAATCCGCAACTGCCCCAACCTGCCGGCAGTCAACTGGCTAAGGAGGGAGTCCCGTGAAAAGTATAGAAGGTTTCAAACTGAGTCGCAGGAATCTTGCGATGGGCGCTTTGGCCGGAGGAGCTTCACTCGCGCTAGGAATGGCTGCCCGGGGGCAGGGCAAACCGGGCGCAGTGGGTGGACTGCTCGATGTCCGTCATTTCGGGGCGAAGGGTGACGGGCGAAGTACTGATACCAAGGCCATTCAGGATGCCGTTGATGCCGCAGCCCGCCGGAAAGGCTCAGTGTTTTTCCCTCCCGGGCTCTATCTCAGCGGAGAAATTCAACTGCGGGCAAACGTGGCGCTGGTCGGTGTTCCCTCCTGGGATTACCATACGCCTGGCTGCACGGCTCTCAGGTTGGTCGATCCTGATGCCTCCTGCCTTTTGAACATCACGGGGGCCTCGGGAGTAACCATCGATGGTCTTGGGCTCGATGGGAACAATCTGGGAAGGCAAGTCCATGGAATTTTCCTGAACAAGCCCGACTACGGGTCGCATGAAGATGCCTTCCGCATTGAAAGATGCCAGGTAGCCAGATTCACCGGTGACGGTGTCAGCTTGAAGCGCGCCTGGTGTTTCTCAATCCGGCATTCCATGCTGGCATACAATCACGGTGACGGCCTCCGGCTTCGGGGATGGGACGGCTTCCTGATTGATAACTGGTTTTCCGGAAATCAGGGATGTGGCTTTGGCGCCCACGAAGAGAACGCTTCCGTCACCATGACTGCCAACCGCATTGAATGGAACCACGGGGAGAATATCCTGATCGCAGGTGGAAACGGCTATAACATCACCGGTAACTTTCTGGACCGCGCAGGAACCGCCGGCATTGCTCTAGCGGCCAGGGGCCGGACACCGTGCTCCGAAATGACACTCACCGGAAACTATGTCCGCCGTAGCGGTAAGTTCGCCCGCCCGGGCACTTATGACTCCAGCCAGATTCGAATGGACGGGGCGGAAGGAATCACCTGCGTGGGCAACAGCATGCGCGTGGGGCAGGACGATCGCGGCCATGGCGTGTGGTCCCCATCTTACGGGATCGTGTACAAAAACACTGCCGTCTGCGCCATCACCAACAACGTGCTGCACGAAGGTGCGATTAAGGAACTGGTTGTTGACCTGGGCGGGCGCGGCGAAGCCATGATCGTAAAGGACAATCCCGGAAGCCTGTTTGCGCCGGGGCATTAGCCTGATGCCTGTTGAATCACCGAAACGCGCTGCAGGCGTACCATTCTGACCTTCCAGTGCGTTCAGGGCGATTTCCTCGTAGTGCTTTGCATTCCTGAAAAAAACCGAAGCAGGACGCTGCGGGTGACTGCAGGGTGCCTTCTCTACTCGCCCGCCGCTTATACCCCTCATCAATTTTATGAATTGGACGCCCCGGCATTGATCGGGCAAGATGCAAGTGTGGCTTTGGTGGGCAGCATGAGATCACAAACATGCAAGACAACAGCACTCAATTTTCCGTTCACGCCAATTTAACCTGGAATTAACTCCACCGTAATAGTCGTCTCCCACAATGAAAGGGTTAACCAATTTCCGGAATATGGCATCGTAGCCAAGGTGGAAAGGAAGGGGCTTATGCAAAACCAAGCGCAGTTCTTAAAGCGCTATCTGGTGGCCAGCGATTTCGACCAGACGCTCAGCTTCCATGATTCCGGGTACGTCCTAAGTGAGATGGTCGGCATTCCCAGCAAGGAGTTTGAGCGCAAAACCACCATCTTGTCCGTCCAGAACTTTGTCCAGCAGGGCGCCGAACTCTCTTACCTGCTGCTCCACGATCCGGATCTGCACGCACGCATTCACAAAGAGCACCTGATCCGGGCAGGCAAAAAGATCCGCCTGAAGCGAAATATCCGGCAGTTGCGCGATCTTCTGGCATCAGCCATTGAGGGATATGCATTTGAATTTCATGTGCTTTCCGCCGCTCCGCAGGAAGTTGTGGCGTCGGCGCTCGAGGGCGTGATTGCTTCGGACCACATCCACGGAACCCAGTTGAGCTATGACCGCTCCGGCCGCGTCGAGGGGATCATTCGCGTCAATGCCGGCTACGGAAAGGTCACCACGCTCGATGATCTTCAGGCCCTGCTTGAGATCGGCGCCGATCGGATCATCTATGTGGGTGACGGCAGTTCCGACATCCACGTCATGCTGCACGTCAATCAGCGCGAAGGATTCACCGTCGCGGTGTCCGAATCCCGCAACATCACCCAGATCGCCAGGAGAACTGTCCTCAGTGACGACGCCTTGAGCGTCCTGGTACCCATTCTGGAAGAGATCGCCGGTTGGAACCGGCCGCGCATCCGCAACTTCTTCGAGGAACAAGGCCTCCTCATTCAGGGCTGGGACAAGGTCCAGGCTGACTGGCTCACCTTTCGCTCCTCCACAAACTCCAACAACTCAGCCCCTGCAGAATACTAAGACTCTGCCTTCAACCCGTAAGAATCCTGCTGGCGCCTCTTGATGGTTATCGGTCTTTGCTTTTCAGTCTTGCTTGCGCGCCCTTGTTTGGGCTCATGACAGTGCTATTCAGTTCATGGGCAGTTTTGGGAGTGGGTTCGCGCAATCATCAGAACCGCAGACCTTCGCCATCTTCCTCTCCTCGTCTCACCCTCGGTGACTTGCCTTCCACCATCTGAACCCCCAAGGGCTGCCGCCCTTTCAATGGCAAATCAGCGACGGGCCATGCTCGGGAGAAAAAACAGGGAGGTCACGTTTTTACTTGATTGTTCGCTTTTTATTCGCCTATAATAGCGCTGACAGCAGACCGGATGGCAGTGTTTCCGTCCATGAGCGGAGGAGTGCGATGTCCCTGACGCGGCGGCAAAAACAGGTTCTGGATTTCCTCATCCATTTTATTAACAGGCACGGCTATTCGCCGAGTTTTGAAGAGATGGCAGCCGGGCTCCATCTTTCTTCGCTGGCGACCGTGCACAAGCACCTGCAGGTTCTGGAAAGGAAAGGATTCATTCGGCGGAGGTATAACCAGAGTCGTTCAGTGGAAGTGGTGGCCATCCCCGGGTCAATACCCTATAGCAAAGGTTTCACGCGTTCCGCGGCAGCTCAGCGGGGCAATGGTCACGCGCAGTCCGCTGAAATCTCGGAAGACCGCGGCACCTTCCAGCCTTTGCCCAATCTTGAATTTCCGCTGCTTGGCCGCATTGCCGCAGGGCAACCCGTGGAGGCAATCCCGCAGCCGGAAAATTTCTCTTTCGGCGACTTTGCCAACCGCAAAGGCAAGATTTATGTTCTGCGCGTCAAGGGTGATTCCATGGTGGATGACCACATCTGCGACGGAGACTACATCCTGGTAGAAAACACCGAGACTGCGCAAAGCGGAGAGATCGTGGTTGCCTTGATCGGCGGAACGGAGGCTACGCTGAAGCGCTTTTTCCTCGAAGCCGGCGAAAAGGTAAGGCTGCAGCCGGCCAATGCCGAAATGGACCCCATCATTGTTCCCGCCGCCGACGTTAGAATCCAGGGGCGCGTGATCGGCGTCCTGCGCAAGTATTGATGCTGCCGGGGCCGCGGCCCCTTCCTCGCTTACATGGGAGGCCGGCTGCCCGGGTGGTGCTGCATTGCCGGGATCGCGAACTTTGAAGCGCTGATCGGAACGTTCTGCTTGATTTCGGCCACCTGAACCATGCTTCTTCCCTCCGGTCGGGAGACCGTCCATTCATAAGGCAGTTTTACCCCGTCCACCTCGCGATAGTCGGAGTAGTCGGTCTGCTGCGGTAGCCGCCCGAGGGCTGTTTGGATCAAGTACACCATGCGCACCAGCAGCCCTGACTGCTTGCTGAAGTAGAGTTGCACAGGCGGCTTGCCCGGCCGGATGCCCAACACCAGATAAGCTTCCTGATCTCCCACCTTTTGAGGAGGCCGCTCACGGAGAGTCGTGAACTCCTGGGTAACGTTCAACGGGAAATAGAAGTCGGCTTCGAGGCGCGCCTGATCCAGTTCGCTGCCTTCCAACACATGCGGCGGCCGTGGCGCAGCAGCAGCCCAACCCTCGTGCCCATTGTATATGGTGATGGCCTGCCCTCTCGGAAACCTTATTATCGAAGTCCGCATTTCCGGCGCCTTGGCGTAAATTTCGATGGGCATCTGATGGCCGAACGCCGACACCGTGCCGGTAATCACGCGGGTCCGGATCTTCCGCAACGCCGCTTCCCCTCCCAACGACTGCACATATCTGGCAACAATGGCATCCGGCTGCGGAAGCGAGGCGAGGTTGACGTGCCGACCGTGTTCTTCAAAGTGGGCGGGCCTGGCAGGAATGCCCGGGCCTTCAGCTATCGCCGGCATTCCCACCGGGTGTGGAGAGCCGTTGTGGCAGGTATTGCACGTCACCACCTGATGCCCGTGGAAATCGGTTTTATCGATGGCGAACATCATACGCATCATTTCCCGAGCCCGTCGCTTCGTTTTCTTGGTGTCCCTGGCAAAGTGATGTGCAACGTGGCAGAATTCGCAATGCACACCCAGTGAGGCCGAGATGAATTCCATCGTGGGGATTAATTCGTATGCGGGAATGTTCTTCAGAACCTTAATGTTCTTAAAGACTTCGGCCGCCGTCTTGACTGGCGGCGTTTGAGCGGATTGAGCCATAGTCTTCGGCCCGGTTTGGGCAAGCGTTTGCTGCCTGCCGCCATAAATCAAAAGTAACAAACCCAATGAAAGCCCAGTCGCGGCGGCTGCCGCGCTTTTCCCTCTCCGATTCATAGGTGCCCCTTTCGTGTGGAAACCGTCTCCCTGCGCCCCACGCGGCGAAACGGCTACATGTCGTACCCTTAGACGCTGCTGCGGTACATACAGTTACAAGACCTAATACGGCGTGTGCCATTTAAATGAGGGCATGGATCGTCGCCCACCGTTCGTCCTGGCATCCTTAGATATTCCCGCGTTTTAATTCCTGCATCAGATGGTCACAGGAACGGACGCACAGCGCCATGATAGTAAGGGTCGGATTCTGGCACGCGGTGGAAGTGAACCCTGCCCCATCCAAAACAAAGAGGTTCTTGATATCGTGGCTTTGCTGGAACTGATTCAGGACTGAACCTTTGGGATCATTACCCATGCGAGCGACGCCGACTTCATGAATCGCCCAGCCCGGGGCGCTGGGACGAGCATGAGCCTTGATGTTCTTCGCGCCTGCCGCTTCCAGCATTTCCGCAGCAGACTCCGCCATATCCTTCACCATGGCGAACTCGTTCTCACCATATTTCATGTGAAAATTCAGAACGGGAATTCCGAAGGTATCAACCACATTCGGATTGATTTCGACATGGTTGTCCCAGCGCGCGAGACATTCGCCGAAACCGCCGATACTGATCGACACCACAGGGTCCTGGATTGCTTTTTTGAAGTCTGTCCCGAAGCCGGGGGCTTTCCAGTTGAATCTCACACCACCACCACCCTGAAAACCATATCCTCGCAAAAACTTCTTGTAACGCGGTCCATTTTCCGTGTTGCGAAACCGGATCACATAGATGCCGTCAGGCCGGTTGGGACCGTTGATGTTCGGTTTTCCTGTAAGCTGCGGAAGCTCTCCGGCGGCCCCGCCTCCCGTAATGTGATCCATCAGGTAGTGGCCTAACACCCCGCTCGAGTTGGCAAGGCCATTCGGGTACTGCCGATTGGCCGAATTGAAAAGGATGCGCACCGACTCGAGCGATTGTGCGCAAAGGGCCACAACGCGCCCGTAAATCTCTTTCGGTTGCCGCGTGTTGCGGTCGATGTATAGCAATCCCTTGGCGCGGTTGCGGTCTGGATCCAGCAGAACCTTGTAGACCATGGCATTGGGAATGTGGGTGCAGTTTCCTGACTTCAGAGCATCCGCAACCGTGGTGAAATAAGAATTGAAATAGGAATGCGTGATGCAGCCACGCTCGCAAGGACCGCAATAATGGCAGGGCGGCCGTCCGTTTGTTGGCCGCGTGATATTGGCCGAGCGGCCCAGCGTAACTGTCCATCCCAGCTTTTTCTTGACCTGCTCCCGCAGAAGAGTTTCCGCACAGGTCAGCCCCATGGGTGGCTGGAATATCCCATCCGGAAGTTCATAGACGCCTTCCGGAATGCCGGTGATGCCGACGTATTCTTCGACGATGTCGTAATAAGGAGCGAGGTCCTTGTAACTAAGCGGCCAGTCTGTGCCGTAACCGTCGTGGGATGCCGCTTTGAAGTCCAGATCGCTCATCCGGTAGGATTGCCGTCCCCAGACGTTTGTGCGGCCGCCGGTCACCCGCATGCGGCCCTGCCAACTGAACGGCATATCCTTGTCCGTGGTATAAGGCTCATCCAGGTCGTTGCAGAACCAGTCGTAGTTGTATTCCATGCAGGCGTAACAATCTTTCTGCACGGGACGCGTCTTGCGGATCACCTCGGGAGCCATGTTCCGGTACTTCAGTTTGAAAGCCGGCTCGTGTTCGGTAAAGTTCTTGTCCGACTGTTGCCAGCCGGCATCGACAAGGGCGACCTTCAGGCCAGCCTCCGAAAGACGCTTGGCAGCCCACCCCCCTGATGCGCCGGACCCCACCACGAGCGCATCGTATACCTTTCCCTCGTTTTCGCTCATCGGACATCTCCCATTATCAATGCGACCTTAGATTTCGAATACGAATCTGCTCAGGACTTCGCAAATGTCTTTGCTGCCACGGAACGTCCACAATGCATTTATAGAAGGCTGCACCCGGGATTGAAAACGCCCTGCCCCAGGTTGACACATACTGAGGCCCTTGAGGCACACAGCAGCATCACACCGTCGAAAACGCACCATCGTAACAACCGGTTGAACGAACGTCAACCAGTAACCGGCCTCGTCAAAAAACACTCCCCTGAATGGTTGTTCGGGTGGAGTTCCAGTGATAACATATGGCACCTGTGGAAGCCGCGCAGGTTTTTGGGGTCGTCGCGCAGGGGAAAACCAAAGGGGGCACAATGAGCAGAGAGCAGGAGTCGACTGCCGGGGGAAATCGGCCAAACTCGAAGGGCGGAATCAACCGGCGGGAAATGGTGCAGCGACTCATGCTGGCCGGAGGCGCAGGATTTGCTTTGCCGAACGTCGCTGAAGGTCATCCACTGGCCGGCCGCCATGCGAATCAGCAGGCGGACGAGGAAACTGCTGCCAAAGCCCCGTGGACTCCAGAGTTCCTCGATCCGCATCAGAATGAAACCATGGCCGTGCTGGCCGAACGCATCATTCCCGGTTCGGGCGACGCTCAGGTCAACCGGTTCATCGATTTGCTGCTTTCCGTGGACACTCAGGATGCGCAAACAAAGTTTCTCGCGTCGCTTTCTGCCTTTGAAGCCGAATCCCTCCGGCGCTTTTCACTCCCTTTTGTGGAACTGACCGAGGCTCAGCAGAACAGCATCCTTACGTCTGCTTCAGCTGCCAAACGCGGTGACCCCGCGCAGGGGCTGGCGCAACAAATCACTATGCGTGATCACTTTGAAAATATTAAGGAGTGGGTCGCCGGGGCATACTACTCATCAGAAGTCGGTATGAAGGAAATGGGTTGGACAGGCCAGGTCTATTTCACAAGTTTCCCTGGATGCCAACAATCCAGCGAATAATATGAGGTTAGTTCGTAACAACTGATTCGCGCTTGTGTGGCCCGCTCTTGGTTTCGACTTGTGGGGGTGGTTGGTTGTCCCGGCCGATGCCAGTCGCGCAACTGAGTTTGATCAACACCGGAAGCCTTTCGTAAGAGGAGCACTGCATGCTTGGGTTCCGTCCACCGAAAATGCTCAGGGTCGTTGAAGTTATGGCGAATCGGCCGGCGGACCTGGGAGTTCCATGCAATCGATAGTAAACAAATAGCTTAGCTAAAAGTTCGTTTGGTGGACCAGCGGAGAATCCGGGGATGATGGTGACATGGCGCGTGGAAACGGCTGCGAATTCCGGAATATTTTCAAGTTGGGTAATAACTCCGTATTATGCCGTTACCCATTCTTTTCTCTTGACTTGCTACCAGTTCATGGCACAATTGATAACGGTGGTTTAGCAGTTACCTATTGACTCAGGAGGCATTGTTAGGTAGGCTCTCCTCTATCTCGGAAACAATTTAACCCGAGGAATTTACCTGGAGGAGAGTCAAGTGAAAAACTACATTCTGACCTTTCTGTTGGCCGTATTGGTTGTATTGGCAAGTGCGTCGCTAAGGACAACGTTTGCAAGTACCTCATCGAGCTCAAATACCACGGCTTCACTAGTTGCGATCGGTCCTGGCCCGATGCCGTTTCCGCCAATGAGCAAGATCGGTCCTGGCCCCATGCCGTTTCCGCCGATGAGCAAGATTGGCCCTGGCCCGATGCCGTTTCCGCCAATGAGCAAGATCGGCCCTGGCCCGATGCCATTTCCCCCTATGAATAAGTAGATGGGGACTGGTTCCTGAAGCAACTTGGAAAAGGCCATGCAGAAAGGTCGTGGCGTTGTTCAAGGCTGCTCATGGACCAGGTGACTTTAAGTAGCATATTGACGTTCATAGGGACGGTGCTCGAGGCTGGCCTGCTGATCGTGATCGTAGGCCGGCATATGGTGAAGGGCCTGTGGGGAGTTGTCGTCTATCTTCTCGCCACCGTCAGCGTAGGGGTCACTCGCTCATACGTGGTGCAGCGCTACGGGGTTGCCTCTTCCCAGTACGGGAACTGCTATTGGACAACAGATCTGCTGCTTGTGCTGGCTGTATTCGTTCTGGTGACCTCGTTTTTCAGGCGCGCCTGTTCTGAGAAGCCTGAGATGTGGCGTCATATTCGCCTGTTACTCTGGGCGGTTTTTGTCCTGATGGCAGGGATGTCAGGGTATTCGCTGTCCGACCACAGGGGTCCGATTTTTTCTATCTTTATAATAGAGTTCTCCCAAAATCTGTACTTCGCCTGCCTGGTGCTCACGACCCTCCTCTACATGCTGATCTTGAAAACGGAAATCTCCGATGAGAGACTCGGGTTTCTGGTTTGCGGTCTGGGCATCGAGTTTGCTGGGCCTACCGCGGGTATCGCGTTAGTTTACTTAAGTCGAGGGGATCTCGCGCACCTGATTGGAGGATTCCTGGTCCCGCTGTGTGATATGGGTATGATTTTTACGTGGCTCTATGCCATATCGCGGGTGCCGGAAACGGCAGGAACGCGTCCGGCCGCTCCTCAGCCCCGGCGCGTGTTCGCGGAGGAAAGCATATCCAATTTTTGATCGAGGCGTCTCGTGTTTGTTGCGGCTGTGATTTTTGCATTGTCGATGGCGATGTTCTTGTTTTACCTTCAGACGATTTGCCTGAGGATCCTGCGCCGGGAATTTGACCGCGATTATTTCCTGCCTATCGTCAACGCAAACCGCCTGGAGTTCCCTTCGGTTCGCAGGGCTGTCGAGGAATTTGACATTCCTGTCGACCATGCCCGGTTTTGCATGATGCTGAAGTGTGACTTTCTGGCACTGACGTATCTGCTGAAAAACGCTGGCAACGAGAGTCATCGCTACGGGCACCAGGATCGCCTTCTTATCGTTTATTTCCACCTCACCTACTTTGTGCTCCGCGTGCGCCATTGGTTGAGGTTGGATGAGAAACTCCCTATCCTGCGACTTACTTCAATCCTTCAGTTCTTCGGGAACATCGTCGGATTGCGAGTAAGTTCGGAGCGTTTCAGGGACATCAGCGCTTCGGATTATCTCCTGACTCTTTAATCTATCCCCAGCAGCAACCTTGCAAGTGAACAGACCCCCTTCGGCTTTGCCAATCCGGGGCAGGGAGCCGGTGGAAGAGGGCTGTACAGCTACGCTCAGGAACAACGGCAGCATGCACAGCAAGGCGTACGGAGCTGCCTTTACGTGGATTTGATTAACTTGTCTTTCGCTGCAGGCTTTCCGCCGACCGCAGGTGCCGATATACTACCATTATGACCATGATTCGAAATGATTCGGACGATGTTTCTCAATCCCGGCGAGCGAAAATTGTCTGTACGCTCGGGCCGGCAACTGATAGTCCCGAAGTTCTTTCCTCTCTTTTGATCGCAGGCATGGATGTCGCGCGCCTGAACTTCTCCCATGGCTCACACACGGAACATGCCCGACGCCTGCGAAAGCTCCGCGAAGTGGCCGCAACCTGTGGAAGAACAGTGGCCATCATGCAGGACCTCCAGGGACCGAAGATTCGCACTGGCTCTCTCGAAGACGGCAGACGTGTTGAACTGCTCGACGGCAGTTCAATCACCATTACCACGCGCCCCGTTCCAAGCAGCGATCGCTATATTTCAACCACCTTCCAGCGTCTTCCTCAGGAAGTTCGCCCAGGAAGCAGCATCCTCCTTTCCGATGGCCTTATCGAACTGAGCGTGGAAAAGGTGAAAGGGACTGAGGTTCAGTGCCGGGTGGTGAATGGTGGCCAATTGGGCGCCCACCAGGGGATCAATCTGCCTGGCATTCCTCTAAGGATTTCCGCTCTCTCCAGAAAGGACCGTGAAGACCTTGAGTTCGGCATTCAACATCGGGTGGATTACATCGCGCTCTCTTTTGTGCGCCGCGCGGAAGACGTTCTGGCGCTAAAGCGCATTCTGGCGCGGGCAGGGCGAGCCATTCCCATCGTCGCAAAACTCGAGAAGCCCGAGGCCATCGACCAGCTGGATGACATTTTGAGGGCAACGGATGCCGTCATGGTGGCGCGGGGCGACCTGGGTGTTGAATTGCCTCCTGAAATGGTTCCAGTTATCCAGAAGCGCATCATCAACAGAGCTTCCGCGATGCGCGTGCCGGTAATTACCGCAACGCAGATGCTCGAATCCATGACCGTTCATCCCCGGCCCACGCGAGCTGAGACGTCCGACGTCGCCAATGCCGTCTTTGATGGCACGGACGCTCTGATGCTTTCGGGAGAAACTGCCACGGGCCACTACCCGGTGAGAGCGGTGGAAATGATGGCGCGGATCATCTCGGTCACTGAAGTCACTCAACGCTCAGCGGGCTTCCATAATGTCTGGGACCGCGCGGAGACCCTGGACGTTCCTGAAGCCATCTGCGAAACCGTGGCGCATATGACGTCCGAGTTGCCTCTGCGGGCCATCGCAGTTTTTACCCAATCAGGATCAAGCGCCCGGGTCATTTCAAAGTATCGCCCCAAGGTTCCCGTCTTTGCGTTTTCTCCTTTCGACAACGTGTTGCGCCGGACGGCGCTCTACTGGGGTGTAACGCCCGTTCACATGCAACGGCTGCAGTCCACCGACAGGATGGTCGAGGCGGCTGCCCGGCGATTGCGGGAGATGGGAGTAGTCCATCAGGGTGAATTCATCGCCGTCATCGCGGGAAATCCTATCGCCAAGAGCGGAAGCACAAACATCCTCAAAGTACACCGGGTTGAATGACCAATCCGGCGCCCTCGGTATGGCCTGGGTCCTCCGTCGTGAGCCGTGCCTTGGCCTCCGGCAAGGATGAGGCGCAGAGGAGTGACGCCATCAGGGCTGATGATCCGGCCTCGCTCGTAGCGGCGATTAATGCACGGCCAGTTCGCGGCTGTGTGCTTTCCGCAGATAGAACTCGTATGCGCCGAACAGAATGCCGCTGAACAGAACGCCGCTGATTAACGAGTTCCCGTAGAACGGGAGCGCTGCCGCGAAACAGGCTGCCAATCCGCCGAAGGTTGGAGGGTATAACCCACCGACCAGCCACACCGCGAAATTGCTGATCAGGAAGAAAACGCTCGGGCCCGCCACGGAAGCAATCAGCACATTACGCACTGTGACTCGTTTTTGCAGCCACCAGCCGACCGTAATGATTGCAGCAAAGGCAACCCAATTGAGCATCTGCATCCACTGGAATGACATCTGGTAAAGCAAAGCATTCACCAGCAGATCGCTCCCAGCCAGCAGCAAAATCGGAAACCAGATGGAGTCGCGCTTCTTGAGATAAACTCCGCCAAACAGGAGTCCCGCGTAAACGGGACTGAAATTAGCTGCACCGGGGATAAACCGCGCAGCGACCGCCAAGGCAACAATGAGATAAATCATATTCATCTCCCTCGCTCAAAATTCCAGGCGAAGTCCGGCACGGTAAGTCAGCTTGAGCGCCGGATAGCCCAGGACTTCCATGTACTTCTGGTTGAACAGATTCTCCACCACACCATAGTACGTTATGTGGAAAGAAGACCGGTAACTCCAGGACAAGTTCGAGTCGGTGTACCCGTTGTTCCACAGCAACGGCGGCTCGAGACCGACAAAATCGCTGTCCTGCCGCCGCCCGACAAACACCGTTGTCGACGCAATGTTCATCCGCTTCCAGTTCCAGAAAACCTGCACCGACCCGGAATGCCGGGGCCGCCTCAGGAGCCAGTCTCCCGCCTGCAATGCGGGTGTCGTCGGGTTACCACTGTCCAGAACGACAGAATCAAGATAGGTGTAACTGCCGACCGCGCGCAAGCCTTTCATCGGCACGATTTCCAAAGAAACTTCTCCGCCTTTGGCGCTGGCCCTGCCGATGTTGAAATAGGTGCCACTGAAAGTCTGGTAGTTCGTGGTCTCGAATGCAATCTGGTCGCGAAAAAGGTTGTCAAAGCCGTCCAATTCCAGCTTGGCCCGGCCGCCCCAGAAGCGCTGGTCAACGCCATAATCCAATGTCCGGGCGCGCTCGGGGGCCAGGTTCGGATTCCCCACAAAGTAGGGCGTATTGGCATAAGACTCAAGAAAGCTGGGCTCCTTGACGCCCAGACCGAAATTGAATTTCAGCGTGGTTGGCCCCCAGAAACCTCTGCCATTTCTCAGCAGATACGCCAGCGAACTGCGCGGAACGACAACTGTTCCAAAGCTCCCATTATCGTCAATTCGGACTCCGTTGCCCAGCGAAAGCCGCCCCCACAGAGTCTGGTCCTGGAAAGTATAGCCGAAGTTATTTCGCTGCGCACTGGTCGGCGCTTGCTGGGAAAACCGGTCAACGAGAAATCCGTGCTCGCCGTCCCAATCAAATGCAAAAGTGTCCACATGCTGGCCGAATTTTCCCCCAAACGGCGCGCCCTCCCAGTTGCTCTGGTAGCTCGCATGGTCAATCCACTCGTCGTCGAGATAATTTGTCGCAAAGTCGTAATATGGGTATGCCGCCGTGTGGCCGTCGTATGAAGGTGTAAACGGCGGGTCCAGACCGAGATCCAGAGAGATCGCGCGCGACCTCGAATAAGTGTAGGTCAATTGCTGATCCCAGGAGGATGTCGTCTGATTGTGGATCGAAAAAGCGCCATAGCCGTCACGCTGCCGGTATGTAGCGTCGTTGATGGGAGGCCCAAAGGCCGTCTGCCCCGGAGTACCCGCCAGGCTGGCGTTGCCCATGGCAATCACCCGCAGCGTCGTCGCCTTGCCCAGCCGCAGCCCAAAGTTTCCTGAAATCGTACTGACATGGAAAAAGTCATTCGGAACCTGGTTATCGGTGCTGAAGCGGCCGCCTTCGACGCTGTAATCGAGAGGGCCGTAGCCGCCTGTGACGGAGCCGCGCCCGTTCCAGGTGGAATTCTTGCCGCCTTCACCGCTGAAGGAGAAGTGAGGACGCTTCATTTCCGTGCTGCCCTGCCGCGTGAAAAGTTGGATGACGCTGGTCATCGCGTCCGAGCCAAACAGGGCGGAGTTTGCGCCGCGCACGACTTCAACCCGCTGGAGGTCATTGGTGGTCAGCGCGCTGAAGTCATAAGCCCCGCCGGGCAGGTTCAGAGGAATGCCGTCCAGCAGCACTTTGTTGTAGTCGCTGTCGCCGCCAAGGACAAACAGAGTGGTCACGCCGCCTGGAGCGCCGTTGCGCGTAACCGTCACGCCCGGCACGGCCTGAAGCAGGCTGCTGACCAAGGGCATATTCTCATCCACAATCTGCTTGCGCGTGATCACGCTGACACTGGCCCCGATCTGGCTGGTGGCAGCCGGCGTGCGCGTGGCCGTCACCACAACCCTCTCATGCAGCGGGGCCACGGGAAGCACAAGACGAACCTTTATGCCTGGCCGCACTTCCGCGGTAGCCTCTCTGAAACCGGCAAGAAAAGCTTTCACCGTATAGGTTCCGGGAGACAGGCCATGGAAAAGGAATTGTCCCCGCTCATCCGTCACGGTACGCGCGATTCCCTTCCCTCGCACACGCAGCAGGCGCACTGTCGCGCCGGGGATAGCCGCCCCTTTCGCGTCCAGAACCGTACCCTGCAGCGTTGCCGCCTTCGCGGCGATTGTGCCCATCAGAAACGAAAATAAGAAGACCAATAAAGGCCTCGTGTACCGGCCCACCTTCATAATTCCATCCTTTCTCCCCGCTCGCCTGGCGGGAGTTCCGGACGGAAGGACACGCGAAGAAACAGCCTTAAAATAAAAGGCCTTCCAATTCCTCGATGCGGAACCGGAAGGCTTCGGCACTTCTCCCTCAGTCCTCTTTCCGTCGAAGAGCTTGTCTGAGCAACAGTTCCTGGGCAGGCTTCCTGGCTTTCGGGTCATCGCGGGATCTTCTGCCTTCCCATCCCTGGTTCTGCGGGACAGTGGCCTTCCAGCTCTGAAGATCCAACTTGCCGATTACAGTGGCGGGACCGCGGCCGATTTACACGGCCTTTCCTCTTATCCCCACTCACACGGGGCACCACAGGAACTCAAATTTTCAAAGAACAACCGACCGCATTGAATCTAGCACCGAGCACAACCCATCGTCAACAACAACTCGCGGCGGTTTCGCGGCTGTAGCGCAGTGTTGGCTTTCAAATGCTGCGGTCCTTGCGCTTACTCATCCGGCCAATATTTTTCTCTGTGCCCTCTGTCGATTGAAAAGGCTCAACACGAAGGCCACTACGGTCCTCGGTGTATTCTATTAAGCTTGCAGAACGCAGAAGGCACAGAGTTGTAAGCCAGGATTGAAGGGCCGATGGATTTGACCCGTGAACTTCAGGGAAGAAACGTTGCTTCCAGCGCCCGATGCCCTGGCGGCAAGGGCTACCCTACCCGCTCTCGCAAGCCATCAGAAGCCCATGAATCCTGCTCGCGAAGGCATCCTCACTCATATAGCCGACGTATTCGCCATAAACCCGCCCATTGCAGCCAATCAGGAAGCTGGTGGGAGTGGCCTCAATGCCTCCGTAGAGATTCCCAATGGCGTCACTTGCCAAAACCACCGGATAATTCAATTGGAACTGCCGATAGAACCGCCGGACGGCGTTGGCGTTGTCTTCTGAAATTTCGTCCATCCCAATGACGCGCAGCCCCTGGGACCCATATCTTGCCTGTAAGTCTATCAATCCCGGGATCTCCATCCGGCACGGACCGCACCAGGTTGCCCAGAAGTTCAGCAATACGACCTTGCCCCGAAGATCTTTCAAGTTAACGGTGTCGCCACTGAGCGAGGTCAGTGTGAAGTCAGGCGCCATGGGGTGTACGCTGGTTCGCCCCGCTGTGGGGGCATTCCCGTGCAGGGTGGCAAGGTAGAGACATGCCGAAACAACGACGACCATCACGATGCCCAATATGATCTTCTTAACCCACATAAAACGCTTCCACTAAGAGGATATCAAACCTGGGTTTCTGCCGCCATCTCGGGCTTTTGCCACGTCCGTGGATGGCGTGCGGGGACGGCTGTTGCCCGTTTCCAACTTCCAGGTGAAGGTGGCGGCCGCGCTGTCGCCGAGGGGCTGGACCTGCGGATTGACAAAGCCGCAAGATTTAATTGACCCAGCGATCACGGTCGTCGTCCTTCTCATGTCTCCGCATGTAGACATCGAATTTGCGCCGCAACCGGGCTCGCCGCCACTCATCGTAGCGGAACTGCATTCGCCCGCCAAGTCCGCTCCCCCGCAGGTAGAGAAACGCAACCAGCATGCCGCCCAGGTGGGCAAGGTGTGAGATGTCAGATCCGGGCCCGGTGATCTCACTGAAGAATTCGATGGCGCCGATAATCAGCACAAACCACTTTGCCTTGATGGGAACAATGAACCATAGAAAGATCGGCCGGTTGGGAAAGATCAGCCCGAAGGCCAGCAAAAGCCCATAAAGGGCGCCGGAGCATCCGATGGTAATCGAGAAAGGCGACCCCCAAAGCGTGCTCATCACCACGTCAAACACGCCGGCGCCGATTCCACAGAGAAAATAGAACTTGAGAAACTCCGATTCGCCCCACAACTGTTCCAGATCCGGCCCGAACATCCAGAGGGCGAACATGTTGAACAGGATGTGGAAAAATCCGCCGTGCAGGAAGAGATACGTCACAAGCTGCCAAAGGTAAAGGCGGTGAACCACCGCGTAAGGCTGCAAACCCAGGTAAATAAAGGGCGCCTGCCATCCAAACAATCTGAGCGGCAGATACGTCAACACAAAGGCCGCTGTGGTAACAATAATCAGGGCCTTCACCATCCGTGTAAACGGAGGGAAAAACGACATGTACGATTGGCTATAGCGAGGCATTATCTGAAGCGTACCATAAGAACGGGATAAGAGGGAAAGCCTGAAGCCGAACCCGCACCCGGCATCTGACTAATCATGTTTCGTTTTTCGCCCCGGGACTCTTCGATCTCGCCACGAAATAGAGCAGTGCAGCAAGGCCGGTAAAGATCACCAGCGCGGCGATATTGCTCTGAGCGAAGTGCGGGAACCAGCGCAACCCAAGAGCAAACTCCTGTTCTTTCTTGAATCCAACCACAGTGGCGAGCGCCAGGCCACCCAGCGACCCGCCCGCAATCAGGCCTGAGCTGAACAGCGCGCCGCTCCCGGTTTCGGATTCCGCCTCCTCCTTGCGGCTGGTTTTCTCAACTAACCACTTGACCACGCCGCCGGCAAAGATCGGAGCCGTGGTCGAGAGCGGAAGGTACAGTCCCACGGCAAAGGCCAGTGAGTGGATGCCGCACAACTCCAGAACTATCACGATGAAGGCGCCGAACAGCACCAGCGTCCACGGCAGCTTGCGGGTCAGAATCCCGTTGATCACCACGCTCATCAGCGTCGCCTGCGGCGCTGGATAATCGGTCGAGCCAATGCCCATCACTTGCTGATAGTCGATCTCTTTGGCCGCGGGATCGTAAAAGTAGCGGCCGTCGGGAATCGTTCTGGAGCCGATCACGCTCAGCACTTCATACTTGTGCCCTTCATAGGTGGTTGGCCCAAGCTGCTTCATGGCGGAACTGATCGAAACGTCGGCAAAGTGGGCCGTTTTGACTTTGGTCGCGCTGCTGTTCAGCAATTGCATCGTGAGCCCGACGACAAAAACGGACGTCATCACGCCAATCGCATAACCGAGTTCCTGCTTGCTGGGCGTTCCCCCAACCAGGAATCCCGTTTTCAGGTCCTGAGTTGTGGCTCCCGCGCTGGCGCCGCCGATGGCCACCACCGCGCCAATACTCAGCGCAATGGCGGAATACATGCCGCCCGTCCACCCAACCACCAGGAAAATCAGGCAGGTTCCCATCAGCGTAGCGATGGTCATGCCGGAAACCGGATTCGAGGAACTGCCGATCAAGCCGACAATTCTTGCCGACACCGTCGCGAAGAAAAAGCCAAAGAGGACCATCAGCAGCGCCGAGACAAGATTTCCGCCCGCTTTGGGATTGATGTGGAACGCCAGCAGCGCCCAAAGAAAGCCGACTACGAGCACCGCGCCGCCGGCGATGACCGGCAGGGGAAGATCGCGGGCAGTCCGTTCCACCTTCAAGGCAGACACCAACCTGCTGTTCTTCAACTGGGTGAACGTGGACTTGAATGAGCCGATAATGGTCGGGAGCGTTCTGGCCAGCGTAATGATTCCCGCGGCGGTTACCGCGCCTGCCCCAATATAGCGGATGTAGCTGCTCCAGATCCCCGTCTCGGTCATTTGCCCAATGGGAATGGTGCCCGGATACATGACCTCTGGCATATGCGAGCCAAAAAACTTTATGATCGGAATCAGCACCAGCCACGAAAGTACGCCCCCGGCCACCATGGTTCCCGCAACGCGGGTCCCGATGATGTAACCCACGCCCAGGTATTCCGGCGTGATTTCTCCCGCGAACGTCGAGCCGGGATACCAGGCAGGATGCCACTCCGGCGTGGCCTTCCAGAAAAACAGGCCGCCCTGCTCGCCCATCAGGAATTTGTAAACAATGCCGATCGCCGCTCCGCCGAAAACCTTCCCCGCCTGGATGCCTCCTTTTTCGCCGGTCACCAGAACATCCGCGCAGGCCTTGCCTTCAGGAAAGATCAGGTTCCCGTGCTCCTTCACCACCAGAGCATTGCGCAGCGGAACAACAAACAGAACCCCCAGCAGCCCGCCGGCCAGCGCCAGGGGAAAAATCCGCCAGTAATCGAGCGTGTAGCCGAGGAAAATCAGCGCAGGCAGCGTAAAGACAGTCCCGGCGGCAATCGATTCGCCCGCCGAGCCTACCGTCTGGACGATGTTGTTCTCAAGGATGGTCGAGTTGCCCAGGTACTTGAAAATCGTGATGGAAATGACCGCAACGGGAATCGACGCGCTGACGGTTAGCCCGGCGCGCAAAGCAAGATAAACTGAGACGGCGCCAAAGATGATGCCCAGAAATGCACCCAGCACAATGGCGCGTGGAGTGAATTCCGGCAGGACGACATCCGCCGGAACGTAGGGCTTGTAGGTGGCCGCAGCATTCACCTGCGTCTGTGATGTCGGTTCAGATGCCATGATTCACTTTCGCAAGGATTCGCAATGAATGCGCCTGAGGCTGGTGCGTGCGTCCCGGATGCTATCCGCCCAGTTTGGCGCGAACCATCTGGTTCACCCGCTTGCCGTCAACATTTTTGCCCGCCAGTCTGGACATGGCGGCTTTCATAACCTTGCCCAGGTCCTGCGGCCCGGCGGCACCGGTCTCTTCGATTGCCGCGGCCACTGCGCCGCTGACTTCCTCGTCGCTCGCCTCAGCCGGCAGGTACCCCTTGAGGATTTCTATTTCCGCTTCCTCTTTGGTGGCCAGATCTTCGCGCCCGCCCTTGCGGAACTGCTCCACCGAATCGCGCCGCTGTTTCACCAGCGTCCGAAGCACCGCCAAGGCCTCATCATCGCTAAGCGGCTTGCTGAGTTCAACCTGCTTATTCTTGAGGGCGGTCTTCGCCATCCTCAGCACAGACAGGCGAAGTGCTTCCCGCGCTTTCATGGCTGCCACCAGATCTTTTTCCACTTGTTCCACAATCGTCATGCGCTGAAACCCTTTTTAATGGACTCTCGGCGAATATACCACATTCACCCGCCTTTGCACCCGCTTGGAAGGATCTGTGACGACGGACCGTGCCACATTTCACCGTGTTTGCAATCGCCTGCCGCGCCCGATATCCTGCAGACAGACCTATAATGTCGATATGGGGTGCCATGAATAGTGCACATCTTCCTGTGGGGATGCTTCTGGTTGGCGTTACGGTCGGGTTTCTTGTTTTAAAGTATTTCAGCAGAGCAAGGTCACGCACGTTCCGCTCCTGGGGCTGGATTGGCCTGGTAATGCTTTTCCTTTTCGAGCTTCTGCTCTTCTTCCATGTCGGATGGGTCTCCACTTTCTTCACTCCACTTTGCTGGACGTCCTATCTGCTGCTCATTGACGCGGCGGTTTTCAGTTTGAAGGGTTCATCCCGGCTTTCCGATTCCCCGCGCAAGTTCCTCTTGCTGGCTCTGGTTTCCATCCCGCTCTGGCTGATCTTCGAGGCCTACAACCTGAGAATGCAGAACTGGACGTACGTGGGCCTGCCGGCGAATCCCATCCTGCGCAATTTTGGATATGCGTGGTCATTTGCGACCATCTGGCCGGCGATCTTTGAGACGGCAGATTTTCTCCAGGCGCTGGGCTTCTTCAGCGAACCCATCCGCCCCCACAGGGCCTTCGGTCGGACAGGCCGAACCCTGATCATCTTCGTCGGCGTCGTATTTCTCACCGTGCCCGTCCTCCTCCCCGTGAGCATCGGGCAGTACTTGTTCGCGCCGGTTTGGGCGGGATTCGTGTTCCTGCTTGACCCGCTCAATGACGTCTGGGGAGGCCGGTCACTTCTGCGAGACTGGGAAAAGGGCGATGGCTCAACCTTCTGGAGCTTTATGGCCTCCGGTCTGGTTTGCGGCGTCTTCTGGGAGTTCTGGAACTACTGGGCCACGGCCCGATGGCTCTACATCTTCCCTATCCTGCAGGGATGGAAAATCTTTGAGATGCCCTTCCCCGGCTTCCTGGGATTTCCCGCCTTTGCCGTGGAATGCTTCGTCATGTTTGAATCTGTAAGGGTGCTTGGCCGCGCGATCACAGGGCAGGCCAGGCAGGTTCCGGAACCCTGTTCTTCCAGCGCCCGCTCGGAATAGAGTGATGTGTCCTATGTTGGCAGTTGGTGGGCATGGCCAGCGCCTTGCTGGCTGTGGGCCTTTTCCTGAAAGCTCCACGACTGGATCCAGTCGCGATCCAGGTGTGGAGGGAATCAGCAATCTGGATTGCCGGGGCATTCAGCCATGAAGCGTGCACTCGAGCATTTCAACGGAACTCGGATTCTGCTGATCGTCTTCCTGGCCCTCCTCGTCACAAGCCCCGCCCGCGCTGCAGCGCAGCCGCAACCGTCAGAGGTCGCCCAACTGAAGCTGGCACAGCAAGGACTCGACTTGCTGATGAACGGCGAACCCGACGCCGCCATCAAAGTATTTCGTCAGATCAAAACTGATGACCAGGGGTCGCCACTCGGCTACCTGCTGCAGGCGGATGCCTTGTGGTGGAAGATTTACTATGCCACTGGTGATCTGGTCGATCCCGATGTTTTCGTCGTCCCTTCCAATTCCACGACCCCTTACGACTCGCAATTCAATAAACTTCTCAATCAGGCAATTTCTAAGGCGCGCGCAAACAGAAGGGACAATCGGGATGTTGCAAGGAGCTATCTCTACGAAGGGATGGCTTATGGCCTCCGGGCAAGGCTATTGTCGATGCGCGAAAGTGAGCTGGCAACTGCCAAGGCGGCCAAAAAGATGCGTTCACTTCTGCTCACAGCCCTGGAACACGACAAGAATCTCCGCGATGCTTATGCCGGGCTGGGACTTTATGACTACTTTGTCGATACATTGCCGACGATCGTCAAGCTGCTCCGCTGGATCATCGGCCTACCGGGCGGCAGCAGGGAGCGCGGACTTCAGGAAATCGAGTATGCCGCGAAGTACGGCGAATTAACACACGGAGAAGCGTTGTTCTACCTGGCAAAGGACTATTCCCGCAGCAGCGAAAATCAGCTTGCCAAGTCGTTGGAGTTTTTCCAGCAGTTGCGCAGCCAGTACCCCCGCAACGGATTGTGGACGCTTCTTGTGGGAAGCGTTCAAATCCGCATGGGCCATGACAAAGAAGGCGAAGCTCTTTATCACGACGTTCTCAATCAGGAAAGAGGCAGGCAAACGGCGACAGGGAAAATCCTTTACAGGGCAGCCCAGAAAGCCCTTGAGCGGCGTCACCCCACTGAACACTTCGAGTGATGGAGCAGTTGCTCTGCTCCGTGCCCTCTGTGGTCGGAAGAAACCTGGCACAGTTTGACCTTCTTCCCCGGGATCATTCACGAACGGACGACGGCTGAGGCCGGAATGACACGAGGCTACGCTATTGCTTCAGTTGCGAATCGAGGGAAGCAGATTGTTCGTGCGCGTGGTAGGAACTCCGCACCAGAGGCCCGGACTCAACGTGCCGGAGGCCGCAACGCAGCCCTTCTTTGCGAAGCATTGCAAACTCTTCCGGAGTGTAGAAGCGCGCCACCGGCAATTGCTTGCCGGAAGGCCGCAGGTATTGTCCGATCGTCACAATATCCACGCCCACGCCGGCCAGGTCACCGAGCACGCCGAAAAGTTCGTCCATAGTCTCGCCCAGGCCGACCATCAACCCGGACTTTGTCGGAATCGCAGGATCGATTTCCCGCGAGCGTTCCAGAAGGCGCAGCGACCGCTCGTAGCGTGATCCGCGCCTGGCGACGGAATAGAGCCGCGGTACGGTTTCGATGTTGTGGTTCAGGATGTCAGGCCGCGCTTCCAACACCGTGCGTAGCGCCTCATCGGAGCCGCGAAAATCAGGGATCAGAACCTCAACCTTGCAGCCTTCAATTGCCCGCTTGAGCGCCGTGATGGTCTGCGCAAAGATGGTTGAGCCGCCATCTTTCAAGTCGTCGCGGTCCACTGACGTCACCACGATATACTTGAGCCCCATACCTTCGGCAGCCTGCGCCACGCGTTCCGGCTCCGCCCAATCCACCTGGCCGGCAGGACGCCCCTTGGGCACAGTGCAGAATCCGCAGCGGCGCGTGCAAAGCTCGCCCAGAATCATGAAAGTTGCCGTCCGGTGCTGCCAGCACTCGGCAATGTTAGGGCACCGTGCGCTTTCGCAGACGGTGTGGAGCTCGAGGCCGCGCATCAGACCCTTCAGTTGAAAGTAATTCTCCCCGGAAGGGATGCGCACCTTCAGCCACTCGGGCCGCCGTGCGGGACGCGAACTTGCACCGATTTGTATCAGTTCCGCCATCAATTAACTCTTATTCTAGCTTGAACGGCAGGCGCGGACAACCGGCCCGGTTCCCAGCTTGGTATAGAGGCGGCTTTGTGCCACCAGACGGCTAGACAAATTCGCCGCTACGCGGTCGCGTAAGAGGATGGGAGCGCCCTCATGCCTCCCCGCGGCGAGGCAAACTCGCCCTTACTTGATCTCCAGCAGCGCCCCGGCACCGGGCGCAAGCCAATTCATTTCCCCCACGAAGGATACAAGCTGGCCGGTATAGGGAGAGACCAGCACAAGGTGTTCGTTCTCATTTTTCAGCTCGATCATGTAGCGGATGGAATATTTGAGAGACTTGTTCACGATCATCAGGAACGGGTGGCCGTTCGCGTCGCGGAACTCGCCGATCAGGTACTCGGCCGGAACGGGAGGGTTCTGGTAAGTGGCTGCCACAACCTTCTTGACCAAGTGGCTCTCGCCAATGGGTTTTGCTCCTTGCGGCAGGGGAGCCGAGTGATAGACGCCCGTGCTGTGCAATTTGACGAGCCAGGGAGCCAGTTCCAGAATCTGGTAATTCAGCCGCCGCAGCTTGTACCAAGTGGATGTACGGTGCCCGAACTGGTCCACCGGCGCCATCCTGAAGTTGCCGACCATCGGGGCGTAGTAAGTGAAATATTCTATGCCGCGCCCGCCATAAGCCACGGTACTGTATGCCTGAAGGCGCAGCGTGGCGCTGCTCGGCCTCATGTAACTGAAATGTGTGTTCGCCAGGATGACGTTCCAGAACGGGATGCCGGCCTTCTGCGAAACGCGCCGGATAATCCCCAGGTTTGTATAGAAACGGCCCAGCATCTCTCCGTTGAACAGCGAATAGTTGTCATAACTCAGCAGTGAAGGATGGACGTTATCTATAAATCTTTTCAAATAGGCTTCATAGGTCGGTGCTCCCAGGCCTGATGCGGGCGAGTAATTCGGCAGGAGGTTAATGTAAGTTAACGCGCCGGGCATCGCGTGCCGCAGCATCGCCGACACTTCTCCGAGGCCAGGCATCATTTGTGCTTTCGGCTCGTCGTAAAGGAAAAATCCCAGGGTCGCGGGGCGATTTTTGACCTCTTCCACGAGGGCCTTGATCTTCTCTTTAAGTTCCTTCTTACCCGGCATCTGGGTCCACTCGTACCCGTTTGCGCGCGGATCGTTCACAAAACAGGCCATCTTTGCCGCGTTCACCCGGTCCAACTGGTCCGGCGTGCAGAATCCTGAAACGTTCAGCCCCGCCTGCCTCATCAAATCAAGCTGGCGGGCGTCGGACGGCGACTTGTCCCACGCCATCAGCGCAAACTCACGCGGAGAGATTTGCGGCGGCGCGAAATTCTGCGCTCTGACTGGAACTGCCGCACCTATAAGCAGGAACAGGCTGAGCAAAAGGACAAGGCCCACCTTCACGAACACCCCCAACAGTTGGAGAAATGACTGAGCAAAGCCTGTATTATACCTACTCTGAAGGCGAAGCCTGTAGCGCGGGCCTTTATGGCCGCGGTTTTTGAACTCGCTCCGGGAATTGGGAAGTTGAAATCTAAACATGTTGGATAGCGATTTTGTCAGGTATGTCGGTGACCCTGATTTCCATGACGGGATCATCGAGGGTGTCCGGTACGAAAGGAACAGGGTAATAGTAGAGATTCGGGGGCATAGCGGAAAAAGATTCACCGTGGGATTCGATGGTGTCGAATCCACTGTCGCCAATAGACCGAAGGGCATGGGGCTTTATTCCCTCACCGAAATGAAAATGAATCCGCCTATGCGAAAGTTTGTATTCACTAATTGGGATGACGAGGATAGTGCTTCGTTGGAAGTTGTCGCTCTGGATTTTAGAGTGAGTCGGCTATAGCGGGATTCATGGCAAGAACCGCAGGCCACGCGGGCCTGTGCTACGGGTACATCGGAGAGAACCCATGGCATTCATTAAAACGGTTGAACCCGCGGACGCGGAAGGTTTGCTCAAAAAGGAATATGCGCGGGCCGAGAAGCGCGCTGGAAAGGTCTTCAACATCCTGAAGGTCCAGAGCCTGAACCCGGAAACCCTTCACGCCTCAATGGACCTTTATCTCGCAACCATGCACGCACCCTCGGGGCTTTCCCGGGTCGAGCGTGAATTGCTGGCCGTCGTCGTCTCCTGGGCCAACAACTGTTTCTATTGAATCGAGGCTCACGGAGAGGATCTCCGTGTGGAAAGCGGCGATGCGAAGCTGGCCGAGCATGTGAAGCACAACTGTCTGCACGCAAAACTGCCGCCTCGCAACATGGCCCTGGCAAAGTTCGCCGATCTCGTCACGCGCACGCCGCATGCCGTCCGCAAGCAGGACGTCGACACCCTGCGTCTGCACGGCCTCAGCGACCGCGACATTCTGGACGCCGTCGAAGTCATCGCCTATTTCAATTACATCAATCGTATTGCCGACGCCCTGGGCATCGATCCCGAGCCCGAAATGCGCGCAGCGTTCGAACACCCGAAAAAGTAGGGCTCTGGATCAGGGAACTCTCTCGCCCGCGAATCTTGCGAAACCGAGCGATTTGGGGCACTATGACACACAGGAAGAGGCCTATATGATATTCCACGTCACGCTCGATCAATCGGAAGATGGCTGGATTGTCGCAGAGTGTCCGGCACTGCCCGGCTGCGTTTCCCAGGGAAAAGACGAGAAGGAAGCCCTCGAAAACATCAAGGAAGCCATCACGGCCTGGCTGTGGGCCGAAGACCAGAAGGCCACCTCAAAACTCGGCGAAGAGCCGGGCCGCCAGCAGATCGTCGTCGCGGTTTAGCCGGATGGGTAAACTCGCCAACATTTCCGGCAAAGAAGCTGCGAAGGCCTTCCAGAAAGCAGGATGGCAAGCCGTTGGCCAGGTGGGGAGCCACCTTGTTCTGGTTAAGGCCGGCGTGCGGGCCAATCTTTCAATCCCTCAACATAAAGAGCTCTAAGTGGGAACGCTTCGCGCGCTTATCCGCCATGCTGGCTTGACCGTTGACGAATTTTTAGCCTTGCTTTAGCAGGAGTTCCCAGACAAACACAGATCGTAGTTAGGGAAAGAGTGTAAAAATCCCTTGCGCCGCGCTGTGATGTACAGGAATGCAATATCGAGGCAAGAGGAAATGCACGTTGCAGGTTGAAAAAATTTTGGCCGCCCTTCCGACCGCCAGAAAAATGAAAAGGCCGGCTAACCAACAGCCGGCCTCCATCCTTCAGAAATCAGCAACACGCACCTTAGTCGTCAAAATGTCCGCTGACGCCGTGGAATCCGCGGAAGGCCTGTTTCAAGCCCCAGCGGATCACGCGTGAGCCGTTGTAGCAGTGCGACAGGATGTAGTTGCAGGTTGAAAGGCACGTAGTGGAACAGGTTTTCTTCATCTCGTCGAGCTGTTTCACGTCGAACTTGTGATCGCCCACCGAGCCCCAATCGTAAGTCGCCGAATACATGGGGAAGCAGGGCGCCAGCGTGCCCTCGGGGCGGATGATCAGGTTGTTCTGTCCCGCGCGGCACGGCCAGGGCTTCACCGTTCCTCCCATCAGCTTCTTCATATCGATCATGTGCTGCTGCGGATTGGCCATCTTGTAACCATGACGGCTCTTCTCCACCAGATAATCGAGCAGGGCGTTAACCTTGGGATAATCGTCCGGCGTCAGGTACGTGGTGTTGTCTTCGAGGTGCTTGAAGTGGCTCTGTTCCAGCATCGGAGCTTCGTTCAGGTGATAATCGGTGGCGATCCCGTTGTCGTGCGCGATTTCAGTCAATTCCTTCACATCGTCCTGATTGATGTGGGTGATGTTGATGTTCATCATCACCGTGTACCCGTAATGTCGCTGCCGTTTCACAAGGTAATCGAAATACGGACGAATGCGGTTCATGGCCTTGGGCAGGCCCGGCTTTTCCTCCACGCAATCGATGGCCAGATTGAAGATGCCCACGCCGGCATCGCCCAGACGGTCGATCACTTCGGGCCGCATCAGCCGGCCATTGGTCGGCACATAGACGTAAAAACCTTTCTTGGCGGCGTAATAAACCACCTTGTGGACAAATCCCGGCCGCAGCAACGGCTCGCCGCCCATCAGCGCCAGCACGCGGCAATCGATCTCGTGCAGCCAATCGATCGACTTGCGGGCAACTTCCTCGGTCATGCCCTTCACGTTGTTGTTGTAGGACCAGCAGTAGTGGCAATCGACGTTGCACTTAAACTCAGTAAAGAGGTAGGCGATGATGGGCCGGAGTTCTGAAGAGTGAAGGCGCGACTTCACAAACGGCACCGCCCAGCACATAAAAGCGCGCTTCGTGTTGATCCTGTGATACTGCTTCTCGGTGTAATCCACACCCTCAGGAAGCGGATTTTGCGGGTAGACGGGCTCCGGCAACGTCAATCCCGGCGAAGTGGATTCAGGTTTCAGCGATGGCGGCGCCACCTGTCCTGTTTTCGGCTTCATCAACAGATCGTGCAACTCAACATCCACGCGAACCGGCATGGAATTGCTGGGGGCGCGCTCTAACTTTTCGACTTCTGCCATCGAATCTCCTTTCGTCACCTTGATTATGAATTCATTGGAAGGCGCTATTCGCAGCGCACCTGCAAACCGCCTCGGCCAAGTTGCTATTTTAGGCCAATCAACGGGGCTTCCATCCGGGTAAGTACCAAATTTGATATACTACCCAAATATACGCCAAAAATCCACTTGGCGCCCCGTTTTACGCCTCTGGAACTGATTCCGTTTCCGGCTCCCCTGGCTCGGCCATCTGGCGCCCGGAAGCCATATAGTCATTCCACCGCGCTCGGCAGCCCGCTTCCCAGGCGATTTGACGAGTCTGACACTCATACGATGCTTCCCCAACGCCTTGGTGTCAAAGAATTTGGGCTCGCTGCGCCGGTCCGTCCGCCAAACGGGTGACTGGCAGATACCGATTCCTCCAGCGAGCCGCGGTGATTAACTCATCCCAGTCCCGCTTTCAAGCTCACTTCCAATCCTCAGAGCGCGATGACGCGCCGGAATCCGCTGAGAACAAATCAACTATTTCGCCGGCCAGCAGCACATTTTCAATCTCCAGTTCGTCAGCCCGCATTCGGAAAACCGCCAGGTTGGCCGGCTGGCCTTCTGCAACCTCACTGCAGGTTTCAAAGCGGTGCAGCAGGCGCGCGGGGCTGGCCGTGGCTGCGCGGATGGCCTGTGGCAGCCCGACTCCCGCGCAATCCATGAAAACCCGCACGGCGCGGTTCATTCTCAGCGCCGATCCCGCCATGGCGCGCCGGTCAGCCCTGACCACCTGTCCCGACGGCAGCAGTTCGATCTCCAGATTCACCAGCCGGTAGCGGCCCGGCCCCAGCCCCGCCACGTGAACCGCATCCGTAATCAGAATGCAGCGGTCCACCCCTTTCACCCGCTCGATCACTCGAACCAGGTCCGGAGGAAGGTGGAAGCCGTCGCAGATCAGGCTGGCGGCCAACTGCTCGACGGCAAGCTGTGCCCAAAGCGCGTTCCGGTGCCGGTCGATCATCTGTGGGCAGCCGTTTCCCAGGTGCGTGCTCAATTGCGCGCCCGCCTGGGCGGCCTGGTGGATCTGCTCGGGTGTAGCATCCGTATGGCCCACGGCGACCACCACTCCGGCCTCTCGCGCTCGGCGGATAAATTCGAGCGCCCCGGGCAGTTCTGGCGCAAGGGTCACAATCCCAATTCGGCCGCCTGCTGCCTCTTGCAGCGTCAGAAATTCCGCCCAGTTCGGGGGCCGCATGAATTCCGGATTGTGGGCGCCATGGGACTCGCCCGGAGAAAGGTACGGCCCTTCCAGGTGGTAACAGGGCGCGGACCGCGCAAAATGCGGGTCAATTCGCCGAGCCTCTTCCAGCGTCTGGAAACATTGGATGAGATTCGCCTGAGTGTTGGTAATCACCGTAGGACAGAAGGTGGTTACACCGGTCCTCCACAATGCGGGCAGAACATTCGCCACTTTCGCCGCGTCCAGCTTGGGGTCGCAAAAATCGATCCCGGCAAAGCCGTTCACCTGGATATCGATAAACCCCGGGCTGACGAAAGGCTTTTGGGGATCCACCGGCCCCAGCTTTTGGACGGAAGCAATACACCCAGCTGCAATCACGACCCGCGCCAGCCCCTGGTCAACGATGTTGGCAGTCAGTTCCATTTTCTGGGCGACATGCAAAATCTTATCGTATTCTCCAGGGGAAAGGGTAAAGCAAATTATGAGATAGCTCACAGCGAGGTGTGATCCAAAACACAGCCTCCGCAGACGAAAGTTCTATGATGGGTATCGAGGAGTAGTAAGGTTGAGCGCTGCCGGAAGGAACGACTCCCGGGCGACCCCGTAAGGCGAAGCGGCGTGGGTCGTCGCTGAAGGCGGCATCAGAAGAGTCGGGAAAGCAAAAAGTAGTCAAGGGGGCTATGATGGCAAACTTACAATTAATACCAGTCTTAACTACTGGCGGTGGGAACAGTTCCGCGGTTCCAGACAAACCTTCAAAAAGCTTTCGCGAAACCTTGAATGAGGCTGTCGTCGTTGTTTTCCTCAGCCTGGGTCCGGCTATAGGAGCAACTATCTTCCTGTTATGGTTCGGTGGTTTGCTTTGGGGCCTGTTGTCGTCATTCCTCCGCTAGCCCCGAACGCGGATAAAGCTCTTCATCAGGCTGCAGTCCGATGTGTTCTCAGCAGCAGGCCTTCTCTGCTGCCAGCGGATTCGCAAACTCAGCGGCACCTACCCAAGCGCCGCGTCGCTGCGCCACCTGGTTATTTCCTGACGAAGAATGATGACCGATCTTGGATATGCAGGAGTTCGTGCTGCACGCCGCTCCTCTCGCTGCAGAACCCGCCCTCGGCGTCCCCGAACGCCGATCAGGCCTTTTCTGCCCCGGTCAATCTCACACCGAAATTCGCCTCCCGACCAGGGCCTTCCTGATCTCACAGCCTGGAGACGTCCTGAAGCAATCGGCTAAGTGGACTTGTTGCCCGTATTCTTGGCTTCGGCTTCTTCCGTAACTCCCTTAATGGCACCCTTGAATTCGCGAATCCCTTTCCCAAGGCCTCGGCCGAGTTCGGGCAATTTCCCGGGTCCGAAAATGATGAGAACGATCAGCAGAATAAAGAAAAGGTGAGTTGGCTCGAACAATCCATCCATAATGATCCTCCGGGCGTCGAATACCTTTCACGCCGCCTGAGTCATTATACCTCTCCACACCACAAAACCGAAGGGAAGGAAAAGTTTTTTTCGCCCTCAGTTTGAAGCCGCCGCGCGACCTCCTTCGAAGGGCGGATTCCGATCCGTCCGAGGCCATGGAACGGCCCTCGACACTCACGGAATTTGATGCTTCCGGAGGACCTTCGGCTTAAACCGATTTCCGGCTCAGGTAGTAATAAAGGGTGGGCGTCACCAGCAGTGACAATACAATGGCGATCAGGATGCCGCCGATCACGGCGATGGCCAGAGGCTGAAGCATCTGTGATCCCGCTCCGATGGCCAGTGCCAGCGGAAGGAATCCCAGCGCAGCGGCGAGCGCCGTCATCACGATGGGCCGCAGCCGGCGACGCCCCGCCTGCACAATTGCTTCTTTGGCGCTGAAGCCCGCCGCACGGAACTTGCCGTCGGCATCCAGAATCAGGATGCCGTTCTTGGCCACAATGCCGATCACCATGATCAGCCCCATGAACGACGATAGATTGAAGGTGGTCCCGGTAATATAGAGGGCGAGAAGCACTCCCGCCGTGGAGAGCGTGGCTGAGGCAAGGATGGCAATGGGCGCGGAAAAGCTCTTGAACTCAAAAAGCAGAACCAGGAAGACGAAGATGACGGCCAGAAACAACACCATGACCAGATCCCGGAACGATTTCTGTTGCGTCTCATAGAGGCCGCCATACGCCACGCGAATGGAGGACGGCAGGTGGAGGCCGGCCATCACCTTCTTGACCGCGGCGATACCGTGCCCCATGTCCAATCCTTCCAGGCGCGCCGTGACGGCCACGTAACGCAACTGATGGTCCTGCAGGATTTCGATCTGGCCGGGCATCTCCCTCATGGAAGCCAGCGTTCCCAGGGTGGCCAGCTTTCCTGTGGGACTGATCAGCAAGGTGTTGCTCATTGAGCTGAGCGATGAACGGTACGCCTGCGGGAAACGGATGCGGAGGGCATAAGGAAGGTCATTCACCACCACCGGCTGCGACGCCGTGACGCCATCCAGCATGGCATCGGCTTCCGTCACGACATTTTGAGGCGTGAAACCCGCCTGAGCGGCCTTCGCCGTATTGACATGGAAATCAACGACCGGGCCGCTGGTGGTGGAATCGATCCCATTATCGATGTCCACGATGGGATGCTTGCCATTCACCTGAATCTTGGCGATCGCATCGGCCACCCGGATGGCCCATTTCTTCAGCAATGGCTCGCTGGGATTGAAAAGTTCAATGTAGATCGGTTGCGGGGCGCTGGTCAGATCGCCAATCATGTCCTGGAGCTTCTGGGTGAAGTCGACCTCCACTGCGGGTTCCTGCTGATTGACCTTGCGCCGAATCTCGTCCATGATCTGCCACACGGTGCGGCTGCGGTGGGTCTTCAGCTTGATGGAAATATCGCCGGTGTTTGCCTCCGTCACGGCAGCCAGTCCCAACTGCAGACCCGTCCGGCGCGAAGTGTTTGTGACTTCCGGAACCGAATGAACGATCTTTAGAATGTGCTCGATCATGCGGTTCGTTTCATGGAGCGAGGCGCCCGGCGGCGTCACGTAATCGAGGATAAAGCTTCCTTCGTCCATTTTCGGCAGCAGGTCAGAGCCGATGCGCTTGTAGCAGTAATACGAAATAAAAACAAGGACCAGGCCCAGTATCGCAAGCAGCCACGGACGTTCCAGAATGCGGCGAAACCAGTGGTCGTAAAAGCCGATGACCCGGCTGATGAACTTGCCCATCGAGCGCTCTTCCAGTTCCATCATCCGCTGCATATCGCTTTGCTCGGGCGTGAATTGGGCCGGGGTTTCCGGAGGGTCGCCTTCTACCGGGTCATCTTCCGGCGGATTGTCTTGGTCCTCTACGGTCGAAACATGAACGAGCTTCGCGCCACCCCCATCCGCGCCCATCGAACCTGCTTCGGGCTTGGGCTTCTGCCGCAACAGGTAGAGGCACAGGTTAGGCGTCCAGGTGAGCGCCAGCGTCAGAGAGCAGAAAAGCGCCACGCCCACGGTGACGGCAAGAGCGCGGAAGAAGACTCCCGTCACGCCGGTGATGGCGATCAGAGGCACAAAAACGACGATCGGCGTCAGTGTCGAGCCGATCAAGGGCGTCGTCAGCTCCTTCAGCGAGTGCGCAACTGCTTCATAGCGGCCTTCGCCCGCCTCCCGCCGCAAGACAGTATTCTCCACCACCACAATGGCATCATCGATAATCAGCCCCACCGCTGCTGCCAGGCCCCCAAGCGACATCAGGTTGAAACTCTCGCCCAGCACTTTGAGCGCGATGAAGGTCATCAGGATGCTGATCGGGATGACCATGCCGGCGATGAATGACGATCCCCAGTCCTGCAGGAAAAGCACCAGCACCGCCGAAGCCAGGATGATCCCGATCAGGATGGCGTCGCGCACACTCTTGATCGATTCCCCCACAATCCATGACTGATCGTACCAGTTGCGGACCTCAACGCCCGGCGGCAGGGTCCTTTCGATCTTCTGCATCTCCGCCTTGACTTCGGTGGCGACCTGCATGGTATTGCTCTCGCGTTGCCGGTTGATGTTCACCAGCACCGCGGGCTTCTGGTTGGTCGTCGTGATGGTGTAATTGGGCGCAATCCCAGCCGACACCGTCGCAACGTTCCGCACATAGATAGGAGTGCCGCCCGGCGAATCCTTGATAAAGATGTTGGCGATTTCCGGCGGATTGTGAACCTGGCCGCTGATCAGAGCGAGGAAGAGTTGATGATCGCGCGCCAGCAGGCCGGGCGACTGGATCAGGTTAGCGTGGTCCACTGCGTTCAGGATGTCCGAAACGGTGATGTGGGTGACCAGCAGCTTGGCGGGGTCGGGGGTGATATCGAATTCGGGCACATGGGTGCCCTGGATCAGGATACTGCCCACGCCCGGCAGGGCTGTCAGCCGAGGCTTGATGTCATACGTGGCCAACTGATACAACTCGGTCAGCGGCACGGTCTTCGAGGTCAGCCCGTAACCCAGAATGGGGAAACTGGAAAACTCCAGGCGGTGCGTCTCGATGGTGGCCGTCGGCGGCAGTCCCGGCCGCACTCTGGCGATCGCTGCATTGACGCGCTCCAGCGTCCGGAACATGTTGACATGCCAACTGAAAAACAGGTCGATCTCCGCGGACCCGCGGCTGGTGATGGATCTCACGTCCTCAATGCCGAGGACGCTGCCCACCGCTTCCTCGACCGGGCGGGTAATGGTGACCATCATCTGGTCAATGGGCATCACTCCGTTGTCGATCCCGATGATGATGCGGGGGAAGTCCGTGGTGGGAAATACGGCGATGGGGATTGTAAAGGCGAGATAGCCGCCCACCAGCGCCAGGGTAATGATCAGGAAAATGATCGGCTTGGTCTCCCGCGCAAACCAGTACGAGGAAGCGTTCTCCTCGCCCGGGGCGGAAGGTCCTGGAATGTCGGGATTTGATTTTTTGCGGTTATCCATCAATCGTTCGCTGCGGTCTGATACGTCACCTTTGTATCGTTGGGCAGCCCGTAAGCGCCCTGGCTCACAATCAGTTCGCCGTCCTTCAGCCCGCTGATGATCTGCACTTCTCCGCCCTGCTCGACGCCGGTCTCGACTTTCGTCTCATGAGCATGGCCGTCAGGCCCGATCACCATCACATAATGGCTGTCACCAGAATCTGACACTACCGCCGACTGGGGCACCACCAGGGCATTGGAAACTTTCTTCGCGATGAAAGTCACATTCACGGGCGTACCGGGCTTCAGTTGATCGCCGGGATTCGAGGCCTGGGCCCAAACCTGCACCGTCGTGCTATTCGGGTCCAGGGCAGGACTCACCACCGTGACTTTTCCAATAACCGCTTTGCTTCGACCAGACCCGTAAATCTCTGCCGGGTCACCCACTTTCAGCAGTGCGGCCTCGGAATCAGGAACATGGGCACGCGCGATAACCTGGGACACATTCATCACCGTCATCAGCGGTGTGCCGGCGGTGGCCATCTCCCCTTCGTAGAGGGGCCGGTCCGTGACAATCCCGGTGATGGGACTTCGAATCTCGGAATAGGAAAGATTGGCCTGTGCGTTTTCATATCTTCCCTTGGCTGCGGCAACCTGTCCCTGGGCCGCTTTGATCATTGCTTTTACTTGTACAGAATGGAGCTTCTCGAGCTGTTGTTCAGAAGTTTCCAACTGTGTCTGTGCCTGTATCAGTCCAACCTCCGCGGTATTCAATTGCTTCCCCGCCAACGCGCCCTGCTGATAGAGCTTCTTGCTGCTGTTGTACAATTGCAGGGCAGCTTTGTAGGAAGCCTTCGCGCTTTTCACCGCGCCTTCCGCTTTCTGGATCTGCTCGGGTAGGCTGGCGGCCGACGTTGTCTCGTAATTCGCCAGCGCCTGCTCGTAGGCGCCCTTGTTCTCAGCAACCGCAGCGGCCAGGTCGCTGTTTTCCAGGACGGCCAGCAGTTGTCCTGCGTGCACGTGGTCTCCGCGGTTGACATAGAATTTCTTAACCGGGGCGCTGATTTTGGGCACAATCAAGGCCTGATGGAGAGGATACAGGACGGCTTCAGAAGTCACTTGTTGCCGGATCTCCGCCCGGCGAACGTGGACGGCCTGGACGGAGACCACGGGTTCGCTTTCCTTGGCTTTTTCTCCCCCGCATCCCGCCATCACCATCAACGCGCCCAGCGCCAGCAAAGCCATAGCGCGCGGAAAGCGCCCGTCAGTTCCCGGCGAAAGTTCGCTCCTGGCAATTTCAGGTTGTCGCGGCGGTGGTACGTTGGGCATGGGTTAAAAACTCCCCGTGAGCGTCTGGAGATAAGCCAGGGCCACCCTGTAACGAGCCAGTCCGGCCGCGTAACTGTCCTGTGACTGGGTCAAAGTGTTCTGAGCGTTCAGCAGTTCGAGCACCGTGGCGTCTCCGGCCTGGTAGCGCAGCGTGTTCAATCTCAAACTCTCCGCCGCCAGATTCGCTGAACTCCGCAGAGTGCTCAGCTCCGATCGAGCGGTACTAGACTCATTATAGTAAGAGTACAGGTTCGCCAGCACATGGCGCTGGGCGTAGCTGAGCTGCACCCGCGCCTGGTGCCTCTGATATTCGGCCTGGTGCAGCCTGCTGATCATGGCTCCCCAGTGCCACACCGGCACGTTGACCGATGCCGTCAGAAAGAAGCCGAGGTTGGGAAGCTTTCCTGCCTCGGGAAACTCCACGTTCGTGCTCTGCAGCGCGAAATAGTTCGCCTCGATGCCGTAATCGAGGTCGAGCGAGACCGAAGGCAGAAAGGCGTTTCGCGCGATCGAGACTCCGTATTTCGTCTGGCGCAAGGAGGCCATCGCCGCACGAATTTCCGGATTGTTTACCTCTGCCATTTTCATTGCGTCCGCCAGCGTAGGCAGTGGCGGAGTAACGTCCAAATCATCCACTACATTGAAGTTCTGATTGAAGTTGGGAAAAAGCAGCACCGCCAGGTTCAGGCGCGCGTTTTCCATGGCCAGTTTCGCCTGCTTGAAGGCCTGCTGCTGCTGGTTGTACTGGATATGGAAAGTGATCACGTCGCTGTGCGCGACCTCGCCTCCCTGCTCTAGTTCCTGGCTGATCTTCAGGGACTTTGCGGCCTGGTCCAGACCCTGCTGGGCTGTGGCATAATCACGTTCGGCCACCACCAGCCCGTAGTAGGCCTGTGTAACCACCACGTTCAGCCCGCGCTGGGCGATCTCCTGCTGCGCGCGCGCCATGTCTTCCGCCGCAGTCGCCTGACGGTATCCGGCCAGCGTGAAGGTGTCGGCGGAAAGCGCCTGGTGGAAAACGCCCCATGCCCGGTAAACGTGAACACCGTCATTCGTAACGAAGCGGCCGATGGAGGTCACGCCGTTGCCCTGCGTTAAGAGTTCCTGGGTCGTGTAGTCGGCCGAAGGCAGCAGCGTGGCCCGGGCTTGGACCGCATTCGCCCGTGCCATCTTGGTGGCTGTCACTGCCGCCTGAAATTGCGGGTTGTATTTTTTCGCGCGTTCCAGCGCATCCTGCAGCGTCAGTGTCAGTGGCGCGCTGGCGTCACTCGCAGCAGCAGCGGCGGCCTGCGGTGGACCGGAAGGCTCAGCCGAGGAGATGCTGGAACCCTTGGCGGTGGTGCTGCCTTCTGTTGCAGCCGCACGCAGTCCCGCCGGCCACAGCATCATCGCCAGCATAACAATCGCAAGGCCAATGGCGGCCCATGGCACGCCTGGCTCTTGCCTGCGCCCATTGCTGCGCGACCTGAAAACGAATGTCGCCAATGCCGGCCTCCGCCCTTCGTTCTGATAACAGCCGCTTTGCATGTTCACCTCCTGTTAGAGTTTTCACCTCCACTAACCCAGAATAAAGCCCAATTCTGAATGCTACCTGAAAATGCGGGATTGCATGCCGCGCCTCATGTCGGGCGACGCTCCAGAATGACAAGGGATACTTCTCTGAACAAGGCTCTTACAGGCCCCCTACCAGGCCGGTAGGCAATGGTGAATTCCGAACTAACTCTCGCCTGGCCCGTGTTTCCAGGTCGTCCACAGCAGAGAGTCTGACGCAATAAGACATCCTAAATGAACGGCGGCCAGGAATTCAACACGAACCATGCTGATGGCCGCAACACCCACACGCCGTTCCGTCAAAGATGGTTGGTCAATCCTATGGCCTGCAGCCGCGGAGCACAGCCGAATCAGTACATTTTGACTCGCTTCCGGGCGGGCGACCCGTCCCGAAGAAACTTCTGGTAATGCGCCTGTAATTCCGCTTCGAAAGCCTTCACCGCCGAACGGTAGCTCATTGTGGGAGCCGGACTCCGGACGCTCCAGACGACATTGATTTCCCGCGAAGTGGGCGGAATCGTAAGGCTCTGCTGGTGAACTTCAACCGCTTTCCCGTCCACCGTTGCGCTCTTGACCGTCACAAACCATGGCAGGTGAACCACGATGTGGGCAGGATTTTGTTGGAAGTCGCTTTCGAGGTCCATCTTCATGCCGCTGCTGGTGAACGTGCATGTCATGGCCATTCGGCCGAATTCCGTGGGCGCGTTGGAGACCTTGATCGTATCTCCTGGCTTCGTCCAGTCGGGAGACAGGGCAGACAGCAGGTGCAGATCGTCCCCTTGCTCCCGAACCAGCATGTTGCGGAGCAAAGCCACATAGTCGGCGGCAAACCAGCCGTGCGGAGCCAGGTCATTTCCAAAATCCCGCGTGGTCCACGGCAAAGGACCTACTTCCCAGCCCGCGTGAGTCGAGGAGGTGTGAACAAGCTCGGCGTAGAGGTCTTTGATCACCTGCTCCTGTTCTCCGATGATGAGCTCGGTTTCTGTGTTCTTGAATCCGATGTAATCGTGAAGGAGGCCGGCGTACGTCATCAGTCCTTCAGCATACTCTTTCCGCACATGCCGCAGGGTGCCCGTTACCAGGGGATTGTCAGGCGAGACAAGCATTTCGGGGTAGAGGACGTTCATGTTGCCCCAATCCTGCCCTCCGGCAATATCAATCCCTGGCGGAATGTACTCGCCGTCTTTCGCGCCAATTTTGTCAAGCAAGCGGAACAAGACTCGGTGATAGTTGTCGTAGTCCTGCTGGAATTCCCGAACCTGGGCCTGGGTGCCCGCCGCTTTGGCCAGCACGATGGCCTCCTTCAATCCAACAAGCGCCCAGAAGTTGTGTCCCGTCACGTGGGCGGTCTCATGGAACTCATCGTCGCCCGGGTTTCCTGCGGGCATAATGTGCAGCGGATCTCTTGCACGTGCCTGCTCCAGCCAATGGACCGCCCGCAGAACGGCGGGAAAAACTCTCTGCGCAAAAGCACGGTCATGCGAAAACTGGTAATAGCGTCCAAGAGTCCACAGGGCCTGCCCCCATCCGTCATACTCGTTGGGCTGGGAAATAAAAAGGCCGTTGGGCTTCTGGTACGTCAGGAAAAATGGCAGGCTTTGCCGGACCAGATTCAAGTACCCGGTCTCATCATAGGCGTTCATAATGTGCGATCCGTCCCTCAGCCAGAAGGCATGATATTGCAGATCGTTGACGTGCTGAACGAAATTGCTGCCCACGCGCTCTCGTGCCATCATGTCGTAAATCAGGTTTGCTTTGAAAGTGTTCGTCACTTCCTTTTCCGGCAGTCTGATTTGAATGCCTTGACTCAGCTCTTTTTCCCAAAAATCCGCCGTCCGGTTGAAAGCGGCGTCGAAGCTGAAGGATTGGAGCTCTTTGATTGCGGCCCCATTGTCGACGGCGATCGGCCGAACCGGCATCTTAAAAACCAGCGCCTGCGAGGCGCCCGGTTGAAGGTGGATCTCGTACCGGGCCACCAGTACAGGTTGTTCGGGAGAGGCGTTGGCTTGCTCGGCCCTGTTGTAGCGGGCGGTTTCCGTCAACCACAGGACCGGTTTGGGAGCGGTGGGAAATTCGTAGACAACTTCGCCGGACCGCGTCGCCAGATCGTCCCTGAATCCGTAAACCCAGTGCGGGTTGAAGACGACGCCCGGCTGCGAGTAGTCGCCGGGTTTCGCTGCGACCGCAGGGCGCTGGAAACGATGGGAAACGATGCTGCAGAGGCCATGCTCGCTCTCGCCGCCCGTATAACGAAAGGCAACGCTGAAGTAGGAAGTCCGCTTGCTGGAACCCGTGTTCGTTGCGGTCACGCGGATGAAATTCACCGGATCAGAATTCCCGCTTTGGCCCGCAAGCGCGGTCGCAAATGTTGTCAGGTGATAGCGGACAGTCCCGTCGCGGTAGGTGTAATGAATGATCGGCAGATAACCTTTTTCCAAGGTTCGAATCCGCTGTGACACCGCGTGCGGCGGATTGCCGATCGAAAACATCAGCTCGCCATATCCGGTGTAAAGATATCCCTGGGGCGTGATCTCGGTGCCCATTGCCGCATTCTGTACAGCAATCTCATCCGTCGAGCAGGCAGGGTAGCTGAATGGCTCGCCGGGTTTATCAATATCCGGATTGACCATCTGTGCCTTAAGGCTTAAGGTAACAAGTGCTAAGCTTAATATTAAGTAGACTGCAGTTGAGCGTTGCATGTATCCCCCATGTTGAAAGGTCTTGTTGTTAGATGCAGCCAAAACATACGATGGGCGCAGAGCCAGGCACCGCCCGAATCCCTTCCCGATGTTCAGGGCATCGTTTCCGCACGTCATAACGAGCCGGTTTGCCCTGGCCCGCCATCGGCTGTCAGGCGTGTTCGTCGTCTTCCAGGTTCAGGACTGCTGAGGGTTTCGCCGCTGACGAGACCCGTTCCCAGGCGCTGGTGCGCCAGTTGTCCACTGAGCTTTTGGAAGGATTCCACGCCGGGAGCGCCATCAGCAGATGTTCCGAAAAACCGAACAGATAAGGCTCATACATCGCGCGTAGTTGCTCCAGCGTCCGTTCTGCGGCGCGCCCCTTGCAAAGCGGCGTCCCGCAAGCGCCCAGAATTTCGCGCATTTCAATCAGCGCTGACGCATCGAAGCGGTCCACAGGAACCAGCCGGGGCGGAACGCGCACGGCCTGCGCCAGGTCCACCAGTGCGTGCCGGCAGATCGCAAAGGTCAACTCCGCCTGCCAGCGCAGCGCTCCTTCCGTGTGGGCGATCAGCAGCGCGCAGGCGTCCAGGATGGTGGCCAGCGCCGAAACCCACGACTGGTTGTTGTGTTGCGAGCGGAAGTAGCAGAGCACCGGATACGACAGATGGCTTTCCATCAGTTCGGCCGCCCAGCTTTCCCATGCCCGCAGGTAGCTGTCCAGGGCGTCGAGGTTCTGTTGCCGGACGTGCCGGCGCAGCAGCTCCGCGGCCGTCGGCGGCGAGCCCGCCCGCGCATCCAGCAGTGAGATGTTTGCTTCGCGCCGCGAAAACGATCCGTAAAGCACCGGCAGGTACGAGATGACGACCGCCAGGAAGGCAAAGCCCATGCCGGCTTCGGCCACGGTCACAAAGCGCGCAAACGGCGTGTGCGGCGTCACATCGCCCAGACCCAGCGTAAAGAAGCTGGTGCCGCTCATGTAGAGCTGAGCCCGGAATGAATGGACGGTTCCCGGGTCGCCCATCATCCAGCCCGCCGCCCACTGCACCATCCCGAAACTCAGGATCAGCCCGCCCGCCCACACGCCAAAAAGCGCCAGCACCGAGAGCGGCCCAAACACCCCCAAAAACCCTTCGCGCCGTTTGGTCGAGCGGATGCGCCGCGCGATGGCCAGCCACGGTGTTGCCGTGTACCGGTAAAACGCTCCCGTCAGCCGGTAGCGCCGCGTCACCCGCCGGGGCAGAACGATGGTTTCAAAAGCGTCCCAGAGGATTGCGCCAAGCAGGACGATTCCCAGCACACCTATGAAGACAGCCACAAATGAATCCTTTCCCCGAGCCCCCTGCGAACCGGTTGTCTTAACTCTAGAAGCGAAACCCGGCGAAAGCAAGGCGCCCCGGAGCGCGGTGGGCCTTTCCGCCGGCCACTACGTCCTGAACTGCTCATCCACCTCAATCTGGTAGGCGCTGGCCAGGGCGTTGGTTTCATTCGCCATGCCCACCACGGCCATCAATTCGGCCAGCATGGCGTCAGTCATGCCGGCCTTGCGCGCTCCGGCAGTGTGTGACGCAATGCAGTAGTTGCACTGGTTCGTCACACTCACGGCCAGGTAGATCATCTCCTTCGTCACTCGGTCCAGCACGCCCGCGGACATGATCTCCTTGATGCTCTGCCACGTCCGCCGCAGCGTCACAGGATCGTGCGCCAGCGCTTTCCAGAAATTGTTGATCCAGTCCGTCTTGCGCGTCGCCATGATGTCGTCATACACGGCCCGAACTTCCGGGCTCGCGTCCTTGTACTCAATCAGCCCCAGCGTAGCCATCGCATCCTCCCTCGCCGTGAAATAGGGTTCTTCGCGCTATCAGTATATGCGCATCCCGGGCCGTTGGCAGGGCGAAGCTCCGTCCGGTTGCGGGCGTATGCGGTTGCGGTGTGGTGAAGAAGCCTGAAAATCGGAATAAGATAGGAGCGTTCCGACTGATCGGGAGGCGACTGATGGAAACGAACATCGGCAAGCTGATCGTGACCAATGCAGACTTCTGGAAACTAGTCCACATCGCATTCGGTATCCTCGTGATTCTGATTGTCGCTTTCGCCCTGCGCCGAACCGCGTCCAGGTATATTGCGAACTCCGTGGACCGTTACCGGGTGCGCAAGGGGATCACTTTTCTGGCTTACCTGGCGGCTTTTCTGATGATCATCGCGGTCTTCAGCGAGCGCCTGGCCACCCTGGGGGTTACGCTGGGCGTGGTCGGCGCCGGGGTGGCCCTGGCCCTGCAGGACGTCATCACCAGCGTCGCGGGCTGGGCTACCATCTCGACGGGAAATATCTATAAGACGGGCGACCGCATCGAGATCGGCGGCGTTCGCGGCGACGTCATCGATATCGGCGTCTTCCGAACCACCTTGATGGAAATCGGCCAGTGGGTCAACGGCGACCTTTACAATGGCCGCATCGTGCGCATCTCGAACAACGCTGTCTTCAAGGACCCCGTCTTCAACTATTCCGCGGATTTCCCCTTTGTGTGGGATGAATTCACCCTGCCGGTCAAGTATGGTGGCGACTATGCACTGGCCGGCGAGATATTGAATCGCGTAGCCAACCAGCTTCTGGGCGAATACGTGGCCTCGGCCAAAGCCACCTGGAAGTCAGTCGCCCAAAAGTATCTGATTGAGGAGGCGCAAATTGAGCCCATGGTGACCCTGGTGGCCAACGACAACTGGGTGGAGTTTACGCTTCGCTACATTGTCGACTACAAGCTGCGGCGGATCACCCGGCATCAGCTTTTTGTCCGCATCCTCGATGAACTCCAAAAAACCGGCGGCCGCGTCGAAATTGCCTCCGGGACCTATGCGATTGTCGAGGCCCCGCCACTTGAATTGACCGTCAGGGAAAACAAAACGGCCCGATAGGCCGGATCCTTCACCCTCGGCGCTTCGCTCCCCTTCAGCCCTGTTACGATTGCATACTGCCACGCCTGGGCGTATACTGGCCGCAAGTCACCACAGCCATGAACCGCAGTCCGCCGGGGCAAGTTGCGGACAAAACCGTCGAGAGGAGGAGAACAATCGATGGGTTTGCAAACCAGACGTATCTTTTCAGCCATTCTGGCGGCTTTTTTCTTCGTTCAAACGTCCGTTGCACTTTCGGGAGCGACTTCCGCGGGAACGGTTGCGAGCGAAACCGAGGAAGCCATTGTCGAGCGCGACCAGAGGGCCGCAGACGCTTTCAAGTCGCCTCCGCCTCTGAAGGAAGTTGAAGGCATGCCTTCGCTTGAGGTTGCCGCTCTGGCGGTAAAATTCAGCTACGACCCCAAGGAAGTCGATGCCCATATTAAATCCCTGAAAAACCTGAGCAAGCAGCGCGAGAAAGCTTACGCCAAGCAGGCGAAGGCTGCGGATAAGGAGGTGGCAGCCAGGGAGAAGCAGCTTTCCAAGCTGCCCACAACGCGCACCGATCCCGAGGTGGTGAAGGAACGGCAGAAGATCCAGTGCGAGATCATGAAGATCAAGCAGGGGATTACGGATGAGGCTTTTAGCTTTCTGCAGGACCAGATCGCCAGGGACGTGGAAATCTCCCGGCTCAACCTGCTCGCGGATTGGAAGGCGGCACATCAGCAAATTGACGAGCAGATTGCGAACGGCACGGCAAGTCAGCGCAAGTTCGGCAACGTGCTTGACATCGGCCACCGCGGCAGCACAAAGCCTTTCGCCGACCAGCAAAGGGATGTTGCGATCGGGCAGAGAGAGGTTGAAAACGCACGGCAGCGCGGCCTCCTTCCCAAGCCCGTCAATGATCCCGAAGTGACGGCATTTGTCACGAAGATGGCTCAGAACATCGCACGAAACAGCGATCTGCAGGTGCCGCTGCACGTCTTTGTTGTTCAACAGGAGGTGCGCAAGGACGGCCGCCCCGTGCTGGGCAAAGACGGACAACCCGAGCAGGTGGCCAACGCCATGGCTCTGCCCGGCGGCTTTATCTTTGTCTTTGCAGGCCTCATCACGTCGGCCCAGAACGAATCGGAGCTGGCCGGCGTCATGGCTCACGAGATCGCCCACGTCACCGCCCGCCACTCCGCGCGCATGTCCAGCCGGGCAAACAAATTCGGGCTCCTGCAAATGGCTGCGGTCGTCGGACTTTCGCTTTTTGCCCCGGGCCTTTTCCAGGCGGGCAGCTATCTTGCGGCCCAACTGAACGGCCTGCTCCTGCAGTCCATCATGAACGGTCTGGGCCTGGTCTTCACCATCAACATGCTCGGGGTAAGCCGCGAATCTGAAGTCGAGGCCGACCAGCTTGGAATGCAGTACGCGTGGAAAGCCGGTTACGACCCGCGGGGCATCATCACGCTGTTCGACTTTATGGCCACCAGGAGCGGTTACGCCAGCCGGACCTCCTTCTTTGCCACGCACCCCGCCTTCGGCGATCGAACCCTGAATTCGTTGAAGGAGTACACGGTGCTCAAGTCCATTGAACCCAACCGCCGTTACCTGTCAGACACCCAGGAGTTTGACCAGATCCAGGCGAGGCTGAAGAAGGAACTCCACAAAACCAAGGCCCAGATTCAGCGCGAGGAAGCCCAGCGGCCCACGCTCCGGCAGCGAGGCGAACTCACGCCGGAAGGGTGCGCCGAGACTCTCTCTTCAGAACCTTCTGCCACCGAAGGCAAATAACACCTTGGGCGCCCCTTGTGGGCGCCCAAGGTTTTCCTGCCCGCGCCCAGGGCCGGCATGGGGCCCGCACCTCCACGGCCGAATACGATTTCCCTTGACAATCCGCTCTTTCTGTGCTAGCCTACTTAAGTAACGTCGGCTTCCCGGCGTACCCGCGGCTGTCCCGCTCGCCGCTTCCAGGAGATTGATCGGCGCAATCCTTGCGCCCTGGTCCTATGCCCCGCAAACGGTCAACCCCGGCCCCTTCGCAGTCGCCGCGCCATCGTGCCGCCAGTCTCAAGAATCTTGAAAAGGCCTGGGAGTCGAGCCGTCGCCACTGGGAATTCAGTCCCGCGCGCCGCGCGGCTTCGCTCCGCACCATCAAGCTGGCCCATCAGGCCAACCGCCGGCATCCCCGGCCCTTTTCGCCCGCCCAGCGTGAAGCCTGCCGCCGCAACGTCGCCAAGGCGCGCGAGGCGATCAGAGCCCGGGGCCGCTCGCCCGAGCATCTGGCTAAGCTGCGCGAGAGCATCGCCAAAGCCCGCGCCGCCCGCACCCCCAAGAGCATCGAGCGCCAGGCGGCAAAAATCCTCAAGCATGGACTCTTTGCCCGCCGCCTCCGTGGTCCGCTGGCTCAGCTCGGGGAAAATCCGCGCGACTACAAAGCTCTGCAACGGCTGGTCCTCCGCTATCTCGGCCCGCAGAACGTGGAAGAAGAAAAGCTCGCACACCTCATCGCCGATTCGCTCTGGCGCCAGCATCGAATCTTTTTCGCCCAGGCTGCCTGGCAACTCGGGCGGCTGAATTTTTTTCTCAGCAAAGCTCCTCCGCTGGAAGAGCCCGATCCGGTTGAAACCCGCCTGCGCGCTTACACGCTGCTCAGCGTTCTGCTGGACCGCGATGAGTCTCACCGCCGCGCCTGGCGGCTGCTGGGCTCAACCGAGCGCCTGCTGCGCCGTTTTCTCCGCCTGCGCTTTGGCCGCGACCCCAATTTCCAGACCGGCCACCGCCTCATCGATCCCTATGCCGCCCAGCCCGATTCCACCCGTCTCGAGCTCGAATCGCTCATCGCCGACCCTGAACTTTTCGACCTCCTCGACGAAGCCCAGCCGTAGCGGCGGTGTCCCCACCGCCGGGTTTGTCGCGCGCGAAATCGCACGGATTCACACGTGCCGCAAGGCCGCGAGCAAACCAGCTGCCGACACGACCGATCACTGCGCCGGCATGGCGCCAATCTGCGTTCCGATCACTTCGCCGGAGACGATGATGTCGACGCGGCGGTTCATTTGCCGTCCGGCGGCGGTACTGTTGTCGGCGATGGGGTTGTTCATGCCGAGCCCCCGCGCCGTCAGCGAGCCGGCGTCCAATCCCTGTTTCACAAGGTAGTTTTTGACGGAGTCGGCGCGCTGCTCAGAGAGTTTCTGGTTGAATTCAGCGCTGCCGGTGTTGTCGGTGTAGCCCTCGATGGTCAGGTGGAGGGTAGGATAGTTGAGCATGATGCCACTCAGCTTGGCAAGGGCCTCGCGCGCGGCAGGCCGCAGGTCAGACCGGCCGGTGTCGAACAGGACGTCGCCCATGTTGATGACGAGGCCGCGGGACGTATCGGAGGTGGGCAGAACGCGATTGAATTGCGCGAGCAGGCGTCGTCGCAGTTCCTGCTTTTCGCGTTCGGCCTGTTCCAGGGCCGCCTGTTTCCGCGCGATTTCCGCATCCGCAAGGCGCTTTGCCTCGGCAGCTTCCATCTGCGCTTTCCGCTGGGCCGCGGCCGCCTCCATTTCCGCTTGCCTTCTGGCTTCAGCCGCTGCAGCTTCAGCCTTTCGCCTGGCCTCGGCAGCCTGGGCTTGTGCCTGGGCTTCAGCTTCCGCGCGGGCCTTGGCGGCGGCTTCCTCACGTTCTTTCGTAATGAGCTGTTGTTCCTGGCGGTCAGCGGACAGGGCGCGCGCGTCCTCCGCGAACTGCACTGTCTGCCGGGCCATCGAGATGATGGCGTTTTTATGGGCCTTGCTTGCCAGTGCATTCTCCGCCATCTTCAGGCTGGCTTCCGCCTTGGAGAAGGTTTCCGGGGCAAAGGTCGCGGCCCCGTGCATCTTCGCGATCTCCACAGCGTTGCGTGCTTCATACATCTCCAGTGGAACATGCTTGAGATCCAGCGTCATGGCCAGCGGATTCCCCAGCTTTTCGTACTGGGCGCGGCTCATCAATTTGTATTCGGAAACCGGAAAAATCTTCCCCCTGGTGTGTTTTCGCACCTGGCTTTGCAGAACCACCATTTCACTGGGGATGCGGACGGCAAAATAGGGTTCGGCCGTAACAATCAGGGAGAACGTCTGTGCCGGCGTGGTCGCGCTCAGCTTGCCGTCACCCTTTTTGTTGATCAGGATCTCTCCCGTATTGATGGTGCGGCCCTCCGGCGTAACCGCCCAAAGCACGTAGGTCAGAAACTCGGCGCCGAAAGTTGTGGGCGGCTTCAGGCCCTTCAGGTCGACATCAATGCTGGTCGCTCCCGCATTTGGCTTGATCTCGACTCTTGCCTCACCCTTCGCCTCCGGCATCAGGGTGGTGCCCACCAGATTGAGCTTCGTGCTGCCACCACCCACCTCGAAACCGACAGCCTGCACCGATTTCGTAACAAGGGGAGGTGGCGGCGTGGTGGGTCTGGTTTGGGCGGCCGCGCTCGCGCCGGGGATCGCCAGCCAACCCAGCAGCACAGCGCCCGCCCCAATCCGTTTTAGAGCTTGCATCATAGGAGGCCTCCGTTTCATTTGTGGTAGATACCCATTGGCGGCTGGCAAAGCCCGCCGGATTGTTTCGAAGGCTGTCGGGCCTTCGTTGCACCCCTCCCACAAGCTGTTCACGAACAGACGGGCCGAAAGTCCCTCTCGGCCGGATTTTTCCTCTTTCGATTCCCCTCTGACCGACAACGTACACCGGACCGCCCCCCGAATGCAATCGCTACCCGCTCCAGCCACTGTAGCGCAGGCCTTCACGGCCTGCGGCCCTTAGGTTTGGTGTTTAGGTTTTCGGTTCGGTTCATGTAACGCAGGCCTTTACGGCCTGCGGCTCTTGGTTTTCTGTTCTTTGGGTTTTTTCCTTTGGTAATCGTTCTTGTCGGTACACGGTGTGTGGTCTGAGGCCTTAATTCTCGAATCTGATTTGGCATTTGTAACGCAGGCCTTTACGGCCTGCGGCTCTTGCTTTTCTGTTCTTTGGGTTTTTTCCTTTGGCAATCGTTCCTGGCGATACACGGTGTGTGGTCTGAGGCCATAATTCCTGAATCTGATTTGGCATTTGTAACGCAGGCCTTTACGGCCTGCGGCTCTTGCTTTTGGTCTTCTGTTTTTTTTGTTTTTGCCTTTGGTAATCGTTCCTGGCGGTACACGGCGTGTGGTCTGAGGCCATAATTCCTGAATCTGATTTGGCATTTGCAACCCAGGCCTTCACGGCCTGCGGCTCTTGCTTTTGGTTTTCTGTTTGACATTCACACATGCATCAATGAGGCGTTGTGGTCCGCGGGGAGGTTGACGTGGTCAACCGGCAGGGGGCTGATCCCGCCGCGCGAATAATCGTGCACGCTCGACCATTTCCATTCTTCCGGTCGTTGCACCAGCCCGCGCTTGACGGGGTTCAGGTGAAGGCACGTCACGGCGCCCATGTATTCCCCCACCGTTCGAAGCGCATGTTCGTGGAAACGCGGCTGCCAGAGGCGATGGGAGTCTTCCTTGTGTGCAGCAATGGAGTGGGCGGAACGCTGC